>JAGCJI010000030.1 GCA_017648085.1 Clostridia bacterium
AGAGCGTTCATATAGGTTACGCCGATCTCCATATTGTTTGCCTGGAATACGGGGAGCATTGCAAGCATCTGCGTCCAGGTTTCAGGAACCTCAAGTCCAAGGTCCGCAAGAACGTCCATACGGTAGAACATCATTGAGAAGTCCATCGTCTGCGGCACGCCGTAAGAAACCTCGAGAAGCGTTATCGTATCCATCGCCGACTGTACGAAGTTTTCACTTACGTACTGCTTGAACGGCAACGATACGAAGGACAGCCCGTCCTCACCGCGATATTCCTCGCTCACCTCATAGCCGCTATCGGTTCTGTAGGTGTAGTAGGTTTTATTGAAATAATCGTTATTGATCTTTTCGTGCTTGAAGTTACCGCTGACGCCCATAATCGCGCCACGGATGGAGTAGTTAATAACCGAATCCTCTCCAAGTCCCATGTATACGTCGGGACCCTTGCCCGCAAGAATCGAGGGAAGAAGACCGCCCGCAATAAGCTTAAGTCTTACTGCATAACCCGTGCTGTCGGTAAATCCGTTCTGCGCGTCAAGCATTGAACGCCAGATGTTTGCCTGGTCACGTCCTGTCTGAAGCCAAACGTCGATCGCAACGGAATCCTCGTCAGGCACAGAGGTAAGTCCCATAGAGTTATAGTCGGTGAAAAACGAATATATGAAGGAGGTAATTTCAAACCATGTAGCCTTAAAGAAATTTGCGTCCTTAGCAGGAAGGTCCTTCTTTGTTGAATCCGAAGGAGCAATATAGATTGTGTCAATGATCAGTTTTCCGGTTTTGGAATCGTTTACCCAAGTACCGAGTGTACCGAGGTAGGATTTAAAGTTGGAGAGGTTTGCCGCTATATTGTCACCTCTGTCAGAGCCCATCTTGTCAAGAAGGCGGGCAACCGTTTCAAGCGTCGCAGTATGAGTACCGCTCGTGCCGCAGAGAGACTCGAGCTTTTCCTTGATCTCCATAAGCTCTATTGCCTGAACGAGAAGCTCTCTTACAACGTGGGGCATGATCTCCATAAACTCGTAGGTACGGTAAGGGTCAGCCGATGAGCCGGTAAGCTGTATGATCTGCAGGTAGCAGTCGTTAAGTATCTCAACCGACTTTTCAACACGCTGGATTATATCCTTAAGCGAACCGAGAGAGCACTCAACGTAAAGCGTATATTCAACTCCCGCTTCAAAGTAGAAGTCAAACTCGGTACCGTTACTGTCGGAAATGTAGGTTGACTGCCAGTTCTTATTGTAGTCGAACTGAATGTCATACGCCTCCTCAAACGGAGCTATCGGAGTATCGCCGTAATGTCCGCCGGCAAACTTGACCGCGCGACACACGTACATACCCTCAAGCGTCTTTTGAAGGTAGCGCATCGATATCTTGTAAAGTCCCGTAGCATCAACGGAGAACTTGTACGCCGCCCACTGTCCGATCGTATTATAGCTGTTTTCACCGATTACGTTGAAAAGCTGGGATTGCGAGGAGGTGGGATAGGTGATGCAGGACGTACCGTCATTGGTAGGATATACCGACGAGTCAGATACGAAATGCGGGAACTCCGATTCAATTATCGTGATATTTCCGTCCGCGGGCTTATAACCGTTTGCCGCGTAATCCTTAAGAACGTCCTCGTACTTCGGAGTAGCGTTCATTTCGGGATCGTACGGAACGAGCTCAATGGACTTCACTATAACGGGCTCACGCTGGGAAGACAGTGTAAACTGGTGCGTTCCCGAGGAGAAGTAGAAACGGAGATATCCGTCGTAGTATCCGGTAGAATCCTGTATGTAGTAAGTGTTCCACTCAGGAGACTGAACTATCATCGGCTGCATTGAGTTGCCGTTGATGTCCTGCGCAATTTTATACGAGGTGACGGTTTTGATACCGTTCTTTATGCTTGTTACGACTCTGTAATAGCCGTCCTCACGCAATTCGTACTCCGTCGTGCTTCCGTCGGGAGCAGAGGTCGCGATGGGATCGGATACTGTCACGTTGTCGTATTTCCAACCCTTGTTGAAGGATATGGTGCTTGCTTCTTTAAACGGAGCTTTACCGTCAATGAACACCTTACGCTCGATCTGGCTTATGGAGCTTTGCTCCGTAATGCAGCTGAAGTAGGTGATCTTGATGTAGTAATAGCTGCCCTGTCCCTCTGGCACGTGGAAGTTCCACGTAGTATAACCCTCCGAGGGAAGATAAATTGAGTTGTCCCAATCCGACTCGTTAAAGGCGGACCAGTTTTTCTGGTTCTCTTTCCAAGAGTTAAGACAATAATCGCTCAGCGAGGGCTTGACTCCGGAGCTGCCGGCAACGATATCGTTAATATCGATGCTCACGCCGGGGAGTCCGGACTGATGCTCGTAATCGTACTCGTCGAGGTATTCCTCGTACGTGGGTACGCCAACAAGCGCCTGCATCTCCTCAAGCGATGAAGCTGTATCGCGGTTTGAACCGCGCTTCTCGCCGCTTGAAGTAGCCGCAGCGGCCGTGAATCCGACCAAGCCGAACAAAGTTGTCGCAGAAAGAAGAACGCAAAGCACTTTCTGTAACAAAGACTTCTTCATGAATTGATTTCCTCCAAAAAATTCATATTGAACCAATGCACGTATATGCAAAAAAGGCATGATATGGGCATTAGATAGAATAAATTATAGCACAGACAAGGTAAAAAGTCAATAAGTAAAATGCGCACATATGTATAAGCGAAAAAGCGCAAAATGCCGACGTATGAAAATCCGTTTTCACAAAAAGTAAACTAAAGTTTACAGAATCGAAGTGAAAGGCAGCGCTTTTTTGATTATTGTAAATTTTATTTACTTTTTTACCTTAAAAATGACATTTTTTGAGTTTTTCGCCGTTCTTTAGTAAATTATATTTACCATTTTACCTATTTTACCATTTTATGGTTTTAAGCGACAGACACGGATTTTTTTGCGCATTTTGCACAAATGCACTTACTTTTTTTCTACATCTAATTTTTTTCAAAATAAGGAAAAACAAAGCCGAAAGCCGCGTTTTACGGCGTTTTAGGGGGGATCAGCTCCTATTGCGCAACTCTTCCTATATTATTATATTTAAGTATTATTACGGGTAGTTGAGTTGCGAATAGCGTAAAAAAAAGAGGGCTTTTTTACAAGCACCTCTTTCAAATATATCGGAGCTCCGTCATCCTCTTTGAATAAATCCTCCAAGTGCAACGGTATCTCCGTCATAAAAAACAGCAGACTGACCGGGGGTCACCGCGCGAGCCGGTGTTTCCATGCGAGCAACACCTCCCCCGTCGCCGAGATATTCAAAAATGCAAGGAACGGGAGCGGCGCGATAGCGGAGTTTAACGTAAAGTGCGCGCTTTTCGCCTACATCAAGCTCCGAAATACCGGAAAAACGAATTCCGTTTACGTATACCTTATCGCTATAGCTATCCTCGGTTGAGAGGATCACGTTATTGTTTTCTGCGTCTATATCAGTGACGAATATTCTCTGCCCCGCCGCGACGCCAAGTCCCTTCCTCTGCCCAACGGTGTATCGTATAATTCCCTTGTGCTCGCCAAGGTCGCGGCCGTGAGAATCAAGGAAGCGACCGTGGGGGAGCTTTCCTACTCGCTCTTCTATAAAATCGGGGTAATCACCGGAGGGGATAAAGCAGATCTCCTGGCTGTCCTTTCTATCGGCGGCCGAGAGCGAAGCAGCGTATGACTCTTTCCTGACCTCGCTTTTTGATGATTCGGCAAGCGGAAAACAAAGCTTTGCCAGAATATCCTGCGAAAGTCGCCAAAGCATATAGGTTTGGTCTTTTTTGACGTCCAAAGAACGTGACACGGCATACCGTGTCGCGCTATTTTCAGTTATTTTGGTTATTTTAGCATAATGACCCGTAGCTATCATATCAAAGCCACGCTCCATAGCATATTCGTACAGCACGCGAAACTTGACATCGCTGTTACAAACAACACACGGGTTGGGGGTTCTGCCTCCAAGATACTCGGATATGAAGTTTTTCACTACCGCATTCTCAAATCTCTCGCGGCAGTCAATTACGTGGAGCGGAATTCCGACGCCGGCCGCAGACTCTTTTGCAGCGCCAATTTCTGTGTGGTCGTGCATAAGCAAGACAGCTCCCTCAACGCTGTGCCCGAGTCGCAAGAGAGCAAGTGCGGCGTAAGTGCTGTCAACACCGCCGCTCATTCCAACGAGTATTTTCATTCTTTAATCCTTTTTTTCAACACGGGGTTAGGGTATTTGTCAAAAAATTCAAAAACAGAGCCGAAAAAATCGGCTCTATTTTTTTATTCCTCATGGCTCTTTTCTATTTCAAAATCAACCGGTCTGCCAATTTTATTATAGTAGTCTGCAAGAGCGGTTTTAATAGCCTCCTCGGCAAGAACGGAGCAATGAATTTTTACGGGCGGTAATCCCTCAAGTGCCTCGACGACCGCGCTGTTGGTAAGCTTCAGCGCATCCTCCACCGTGCGTCCCTTGATAAGTTCGGTTGCCATAGAGGAGGTAGCAATAGCAGCTCCGCAGCCGAACGTTTTGAATTTGCAGTCGGTTATTACGTCGTCCTCAATTTTGAGGTACATTTTCATTATATCGCTGCATTTTGCATTGCCTACGATTCCTACACCGTCAGCGTTTTCTATTTCTCCCACGTTTCTGGGGTTTGAAAAATGGTCCATTACCTTTTCGCTGTATTTCATTTCATCTTCCCTTTCATTATACCTGCTGTTTAATTACGTCTTCCCACAAAGGACTCATATTGCGAAGTCTTTCAACTATGGGGGCGACCGTTTCAATAATATAATCTACGTCCTCTTCACTCGTTTCATGCGATATTGAAAGTCGCAGAGAGCCGTGAGCCTTCTCGTGCGGCACGCCCATTGCCAAAAGCACGTGTGACGCCTCAAGAGATGCAGAGGAGCAGGCAGAACCGGTCGAGGCACATATGCCTGCCATATCAAGAAGGAGGAGAAGGCTTTCCCCCTCAATAAACTCAAATCCTATATTTACGTTACCGGGAAGCCTGTTCGTTCTGTGACCGTTGAGCTTGGAATACGGGATCTTTGTTATTTCTTGAATCAACTTGTCCCTCATTGCGCGGACGCGATCAAGCTCGGGAATTTTTTTGGTCGCTTCCTCAAGTGCGCGGGCAAATCCTGCGGCAAACGCCACGTTTTCGGTACCGCCGCGACGTCTTCTTTCCTGTCCGCCGCCGTCAACGAGGTTTTTGATATTTACACCGCGGCGAACGTAAAGTATTCCGACGCCCTTCGGAGCGTGGATCTTGTGTCCCGAGGCGGAAAGCATGTCAACGCCAAGGCTTCCAAGGTCAATTTCAACGTTTCCGACCGCCTGCACGGCATCGGTAAACATAAGTGCGCCCTTCGAATGAGCTATTCGCGCGATCTCCTCTATCGGCTGTATAGTTCCTACCTCGTTATTTGCATACATCACCGCGACCAGTGCCGTTTTGTCGCTTACGAGCTCGCGAAGCTTATCGACGCAAACCACACCGTCTTCGTCAACGTCAACGTAATCCACGGAAAAGCCCTCTTTTTCAAGCGCCTCGCAGGTATGCAGGACTGCGTGATGCTCTATTTTGCTTGTTACTACGTGAGTTCTGCCGCGCTCGCGCATTTTGTACGCTGCGCCCTTTATTGCCCAGTTGTCGGACTCGGTGCCGCAGGAGGTGAAATATATTTCAGCCGGATTGCAGTTGAACACCTTGGCAACTCGCTCACGTGCATTCTCAAGAATATCCTTAGCTTCTCTTCCCTTTGCATGAAGACTTGATGGGTTTCCCCAATTAAGCTCAAAGCAGGGCATCATTTCTTCTATTACCTCGCGGCTGATGGGTGTGGTTGCCGCGTTATCAGCATATACAAATCTATACATTTTAGTATCCTTTCGCTCGCGCGTGTTAGGTCTTCCGCTATATTGTATACTAATTTTGTCGATTTTTCAATATCCAATGAAAAAAATATGTTAATTTTTTGTGAACTCAATGGTTTTGGCAGACTTTATTATATTCCATCAGGGTAAAATTCCGTGAATTTCTTTGTTTTTTTATATTTTCCAGCATTTCCCGTGCTTTTGCTCGGAAATAAACAATCGGGTAGCCCGAAAAGGCTTTATAGAAACGTATTTTATTTTGCTTGACAAATTCGCGCGCAAGATATATAATATATAAAATGCTAAAAGACATTATTTTTCCGAGGAAAGTCTATGAAAATTATAATTGTTGGCTGCGGTCAGGTCGGTGAGGCTCTGGCGGCAGAGCTTGGCGGCACGGGCAATAGCATTACGGTCGTTGATCTGTCCGCATCTAAAATAGCATCGATCACTTCACGCCTTGACGTTATGGGCGTCGTCGGCAACGGCGCAACACATACAACTCTTAAAGAGGCCGGAATCTCAAACGCTGATCTGCTGATCGCAGTTACCGAATCGGACGAGCTTAATCTCCTCTGCTGTACTATCGCAAAGCGCCATGCAAAGTGCAAGGTTATCGCAAGAATACAGAATCCCGAATACAGCTCTGAGGCAGAATATCTTAAAGACGAGCTCGGACTTGCAATGGTAATAAACCCCGAGTATGCGGCGGCAGAGGAAATAGCTCGAGTTTTACGCTTCCCTGCGGCAAACAAAATAGAAACCTTCTCAAAGGGGCGCGTTGAGCTTATTGAATTCAAGCTTCCCGAAGACTCGTCACTCGTCGGTATGTCAGTCTGGGAGGTAATTTCAAAATTAAAGTGCGATATTCTCGTCTGCGCCATCGAGCGCGGCGATGAAGCGTATATTGCCAACGGAGATTTCATTTTTGAGGGCAAGGACGTCATTTCCATTATTGCATCCCAAAAAAAAGCTGCCGACTTCTTCAAAAAGATCGGCTACACCAATCAATCCATCAAGAGTGCGATGATCATCGGTGCTACCGAGATGTCACATTACCTTTGTACCGTGCTTCAGAAGTCCGGAATTTCTCTCAAGGTTCTTGACAAGGACCTTTCGGTTTGCGAGGATTTCAGCACGAAGCATCAGCGCGTAACCGTTATTCACGGAGAAGAAACCGACCAAGAGCTTATGATAGAGGAGGGGGCTGAGAGCGTTGACGCATTCATATCTCTTACCGACAATGACGAGCAGAACATCTTCCTTTCTCTGTTTGCAAAAAGCAAGAGCGACGGAAAGATCATAACCAAAATAGACAAGATTGATTACGACCGCATTATAAAACATCTTGATTTTGACACTACGGTATACCCGAAAGCTGTCACTTCGGATATGATAACCAGATATGTTCGCTCACTCAAACATACGGTCGGTAGTGATGTTGAGACTATGTACAGTATAGTCAAGGGAAAGGTCGAGGCAACCGAATTTGTAATTAAGCCGGACGCGAGCATAATCGGCGTGCCGCTTTCCTCGATCAAATTCAAGGACGACGTTCTGGTAGCGGCGATTCTGCGCAAGGGCACTCTTATAATACCTCGCGGAAACGACACAATACAGGCAGACGATTCCGTGGTAATCGTATCAAAAATACTAGGACTTAAGGACATTTCCGCGGCTATTAAGTGAGGAATTTATGAATTACAAAATGATAAGATACACGCTCGGGTGGCTGCTCTTATTTGAAGCGGGCTTCTTGCTTCTGCCGATGATAACGGGTATCGCCTATCTTGAGCTTGAATCGCTTGCATTTCTCGGGACTATG
>JAGCJI010000031.1 GCA_017648085.1 Clostridia bacterium
ATGCCTGAAGCTGTAGGGGCTGTAATTAGCTATCTGTTCAGCGATTTGAATTTGGATTTTTTAACCTGCGGATATTATGATTTTAACAACCAATCCAAAAGAGTTCAGGAAAAGTGCGGATTTAAACCCTATAGTAAGCTTGTCATGGATACTCGGCTTGGAACAAAAGAACCCGGTGTCTTAAATTTGCTTATCAATCCCAACAAGAATATTTCACTTGTCTTTTCCCACCCCGAAACACTAATTTACAAATAGCAGCAAACTCCAATTTATAACATTAAAATGGGTTCACACTATTTATGAAAAACTTCCCGAGTTTCCAAAATATTCACCCAGAGTAAAACAGTATCAAAATTTCGAATTGCATGCACAAAAGCGCCCTTAATATTGGGGCGCTTTCATTTATTGGGAAAGCATAGACGCAGACCGCGCACGAGGTGCAAAAATCAAGAAGACGAGGGCTGAAAGTGGGTATCCGTGTAACGTTATTTAAATATATGGTGGAAATAAAATACCGCCGTGCGCGTTGTTTTTTTAAATGACACGTCGCTTTAGAACTGTTTTTTATCAAAAGCCACGTTAAAACCAAACAAAACTCTCAAACACATTATTTCCAAATCGTACATTGCAAAAAGCGTACTTCGTAGGAAATCTGCATGCTGTTGAGTTCGCGATTGCAGATAAAAACCTCGCTTACGTTATCCCTGCCAAGATGATGGCGATGACTGTTATTGACTTTCTTTACGACGGTGCAAAAGCGGCAAAGGGCATCAAGGCAAGCTTTGTACCGCTTATGAGCAAGGAAGAATATATTGAGTTTTAACTTTACTCTGCCCTGTTTTTTATTCCTTAAACAAAAAAACGACTGTGATGTCACTCATCACAGTCGTTTTGTTATTGGTTGGATTTTTTATATTCAAGAAACTCCTCGTAAGTGCCCCTTCTGTCAACGAAGCCATCGGGGGTAATCTCAATAATTCTGTTCGCAACGGTATTGACTATTTCATAGTCGTGAGAGGAGAACAGAATATTGCCCTTGAAGTTTTTCATACCGTTGTTTACTGCGGTTATGGATTCAAGGTCGAGGTGGTCTGTCGGCTGATCAATTATAAGCATATTGGAGCCAAACATCATCATACGGGAGAACATACATCTGACCTTCTCACCGCCTGAAAGAACGTTTACGGGTTTAAATACCGCCTCGTTCGAGAAAAGCATCTTGCCAAGGAAGCCGCGCAGATATGACTCGGTCTGGTCCTTGGAATACTGCCGCATCCAATCGAGAATGGACTCCTTGTGCCCGTCAAAATAGGGGGAGTTATCGTGCGGAAAATAAGACGTGGTAATAGAAACGCCAATATTGAATTTGCCGTCGTCTGCCTCTTCCTCACCGCAAAGAATCTTGAAAAGATGGGTTACGGCAAGCTCGTTGCCGACGAAGGCGATCTTATCGTCCTTGTATACGTGGAAGGTGAGGTCCTTGAAGAGTGTATTTCCGTTAAGAGATTTCGTAAGTCCCTCAACGTGCAAAATTTCCTTACCCGGTTCTCTATCCATATCAAATCCTATGAAAGGATAACGCCTGGATGAAGCCGGCAGCTCCTCTACTGTAAGCTTATCAAGAAGCTTTCGGCGAGAGGTTGCCTGTCGGGATTTAGATTTGTTCGCGGAGAAACGCGAAATAAAGCTTTGCAGCTCTGCGATTTTCTCCTCGTTTTTCTTATTCTGCATCTTAATCATACGCTGAATAAGCTGGCTTGATTCGTACCAGAACTCATAGTTTCCGACGTACATCTTGATACCCGTGTAATCTATATCAACGATATTGGTACAAACGTCATTCAAAAAATGACGGTCGTGAGATACGACAAGGACCGTGCCGAAGTAATCCGCAAGAAAGTCTTCAAGCCACATAACAGCATCTAAATCAAGGCCGTTTGTGGGCTCGTCAAGCAGGATAATATCGGGGTTCCCGAAGAGTGCCTGCGCCAAAAGCACCTTGACCTTTTCGCTTTCTTTAAGCTCGGACATCACGGTATAAAGCATTTCATCGGAAAGACCGAGTCCCTGGATAAGCTTTGAGGCATCGGATTCCGCCTCCCAGCCGTTGAGCTCTGCAAACTCTGCCTCAAGCTCTGAGGCGCGTATTCCATCCTCATCGCTAAAGTCGGGCTTTGCATAAAGCTCGTCCTTTTCCTTCATTATATCATATAGACGGCGGTTTCCCATAATTACCGTATCCAGCACGGTGAATTCCTCATATGCAAAATGGTTCTGCTTCAACACGGACATTCTTACGTCAGATGGGATCGAAACCTCCCCCTTTGTTGGCTCAAGCTCACCGCATAGGATACGTAAAAAGGTAGATTTACCCGCGCCGTTTGCACCGATAATTCCGTAGCAGTTGCCAGGGGTAAATTTTAAATCAACGTCCTTAAATAGTAACTGACCGCCAAAATTGAAGCTTAAATCTGAAACTGTTATCATTATTTTATCCTATCGTACACTTCTCTGATATTTTCAATAATATAGGTTGGCTTTATATCACTTTCCTCTGCATCCTTAAGAGTCCCCTCACCCGAAAGGACAAAAATCGTATCAATGCCCGCGTTGTAGCCGGATGCGATATCGGTATAGAGTCTGTCACCTATCATAACCGACTCCTCTTTTGAGTAACCGAACTTTTCCATTGCCAAAAGCAGCATTTGGGGCTTCGGCTTGCCGATAAAGGTAGGCATTCTGCCGTTTACGTGCTGAAGCATCTCGGCAAAGCTGCCGCAATCCGGCACACTGCCGTAAGCGGTGGGACAAACCCAGTCGGGATTCGTTGCGATATATTCGACACCTTTTATAAGAAGCTTTGAGGCGTCCTCGAGCTTTTTAAAATTAAGCTCGGTGTCGTTTGATATAACGAGCCCAAATACATCGTCCTCAAGCTCGGTAGTAACGTTAACTCCGGAGCTTTTCAGCTGCTCAGTAAATGAGCGCGTCCCCATGGAATAAAACTTTTTTCCGGGGTAATTCGAATTGAGGTAAAGTATAGTAGCGTCGGTCGAGGTCAAAAAGTCCTCCGCCGTTGATTCTATACCGATTTTTTTAAGCTTCTCGACGTATGCATCAACGCCCTTTGATGAATTATTGGTAACGAAAAGGTATCTTCCGCCCTTTTCCTTCACCTTTGCAAGAAAATCAAGAGTGCCGTCAAACAAATCATTATCAAGATATATAGTTCCGTCCATATCAAGCAAGAAGAACTTTTTCTGCGATAACGTCATAATATTCACCTTTAATGAAGGGGTGCAAAAAGCACCCCTGTTTTTTATTAGTCGTCAGGATATCCGTCGGGATTCATTCTCTGCCATCTGGCAGCATCCTCGCACATAACAGCGAGGTCGCGCTCTGCGCGCCATCCAAGCACCTCATACGCCTTCTTGGGATCTGCATAGCATTCTGCAATATCGCCGGGGCGACGGGGAGAGATCTTGTACTTAACGGGAGAGCCCCACGCCTTACCGAACGCCTCAACCATCTGAAGCACGGAATAACCGTTACCCGTACCAACGTTGAAGTAGTCGATACCGTTCATTTTAGCGGTATAGTCGATTGCCTTGAGGTGAGCAAGAGAGAGGTCAACGACGTGGATATAGTCACGCACGCCCGTTCCGTCGGGAGTATCGTAATCGTTACCGAATACGCCGAGGCATTCGAGCTTGCCCGCAGCAACCTTTGCAATATAAGGCATAAGGTTGTTGGGAATACCCCTGGGGTCTTCTCCTATAAGTCCCGATTTGTGTGCGCCAATGGGATTAAAGTAACGGAGTATGCAAACCGACATTTCGGGATAAGCCGCGCAGGTATCCTTAAGGATGCGCTCTATCATCAGCTTGGTTTCGCCGTAGGGGTTAGTGGTTGAAAGGGGAAAATCCTCACTGATCGGAACAGATTTCGGAAGTCCGTATACGGTTGCAGAGGAGGAAAATACTATTCTCCACACCTTATGCTTAACCATAGATGCAAGAAGATTGAAAGTTCCGGTCAGGTTATTATGATAATACTTAAGGGGCATAGCACAGGATTCGCCAACCGCCTTGAGTCCTGCAAAATGAATTACGGAATCGATTTCGGGATGAGAATCAAAAACCTTATCAAGTGTTTCTGCATCGAGAAGATCGCACTTAATGAACTCCGGTCTTTTTCCGGTAATTTTTTCAATTCTGTCAAGGACGCACTCCTTGCTGTTTGAAAGGTTATCAACGATAACAACCTCATCACCGCGCGTGATAAGCTCAACGACGGTGTGAGAGCCAATATATCCGGTACCCCCGGTTATAAGTATTGACATAATATATCCTCCGTTAGTAAAATTTACCTTATTAAAACAAAAAAGAGTAGCCGAACCACTCTTTTTTGACAATATTAGTCAGCGTATACGCTAACCTGCTTCTTGCCGCCGGAAATGTGTTCGAACTTAACCTTTCCATCAACGAGAGCAAAGAGAGTATCGTCAGAACCGATACCTACGTTCTTACCGGGGTGAATCTTGGTGCCGCGCTGTCTTACGATGATATTGCCGGCAACAACCGCCTGTCCGTCAGCTCTCTTAACGCCAAGACGCTTGGACTCGGAATCACGACCGTTTTTAGTAGAACCAACGCCCTTTTTGTGAGCGAAGAATTGTAAACTGAGCTTTAACATTTCATGTACCTCCATAATTATTTGGGTGGCTAGTAGCCAGTAGAATTTGCTTAAATCTCACGCTCGACGGTTTTAACGTCAAGGAATTCATAATAATCCTCAACCATATCCATCAGCTGATAGAAATAAGCCTGTATAAGACCGGAGATGGCGTATTGCTTTTTTTCATCACTCTCGTATTTCGGGAGTGCGGATTTTGCTATAACGCGTATATCCGTAGTTTTCTCGTCTATCGTGTAATCCACGCGCGCGGCGTAAGATACCTCAATAGCATTTATGAGAAACATAGTCATACTTGACAGTGCTGCGCAGAGAACGTCGTCCCCCGATTCACCGTATCCCGTATGCCCCTTTTCCTCAAAGCCGTAATAAAAGCCGTCCGTCTTATAGAATGTGATCGTTGTCATTTAAATTCAAGCCTCGATCTTCTCGATCTGAATCTTGGTATAGTCCTGACGATGACCGATCTTCTTCTTCTCGTTCTTCTTGGACTTGTACCTGATAACGTCTATTTTCTTAGACTTACCATTTTTAACAACGGTTGCAACAACGGTTGCACCTTCTACCTTAGGAGTACCAACAGTCAAAGACTCGCCGCATACAGCAAGAACGTTATCAAAAGTAACCTTCTCACCCTCAGCAACGCCAAGCTTCTCAACGAAGACAACGTCACCCTCAGAAACCTTGTACTGCTTTCCACCTGTTACGAAAATAGCGAACATGTAAAAGCACCTCACTTTCGTGTAAAATCGCTATCATAGGCGTGCCGTGGCACTTTGAGAGCCTATTAATATGCGTCGTATTATTTTATCACTTCTTTTATAAAAAGTCAATAGTTTTTTTAGAAAACTTATAAAAATTCCGTAATTTTTTTATCCTTGATTTCATTTATATCGTACGGCGTGGTCTGATATACGAAATAATTGAGCCAATTTGTGAAAAGAAGCGTTGCGTGTGCGCGCCAGGTTAGGAGCGGAGGCTTCGTATCGTCGTCACCCGGGAAGTAGTTTTCGGGAATTTTCGGTGATATTCCCGCATTCTTGTCTCGCGTATACTCCTTGTTCAATGTATCGGCATCGTATTCAGAGTGACCGGTTATAAATATCTGTTTTCCTCCACGAGTTGTAACGGTATAAACGCCCGCCTTTTCCGAGGATGCGAGTACGCGCAATTCCGGAACAGCCTCAACGTCCTCTCGCCTTACGGTCGTGTATCTCGAGTGGGGGACGTAAAACACATCGTCAAAGCCGCGAAAAAGAATAGAACGCTTATAATCCACAGTGTGAGCGTATACACCGGACAGCTTTTCGTCAAGCATATATTTTTTGATTCCGTAGTGGTAGTAAAGGCCCGCCTGTGCACCCCAACATATATGCAATGTGCTATGGACGTGGGTTTTAGTCCACTCCATAATTTCGGCAAGCTCCTGCCAATACTCTACCTTTTCAAACTCCATTTTCTCCACCGGTGCGCCGGTGATTATCATACCGTCGAAGTATCGGTCGCGCACGTCGGAAAATTCTTTATAGAAGCTTAAAAGATGCTCCTCCGATATATTCTTCGATCGATAAGAGCTTGTGTGTATAAGCTCAATTTCCACCTGCAAAGGCGTGTTGCCGAGAAGCCTTGAAAGTTGAGTTTCGGTGTCAACCTTGGTGGGCATAAGATTGAGTATCAGAATTTTAAGGGGACGTATGTCCTGCGTAATTGCACGGTGCTCGGTCATTACGAAAATGTTTTCACATTCAAGCGTTTTGACGGCTGGCAATTCGTTTGGTATTTTAATGGGCATACTTATTTATCCTTTCGGGAATTTTCAGTCAATAACGGAAAGTGCCTGGTTAAGATCCTCGATAAGATCCTCGGCGTTTTCAATTCCGCAGGAGTAACGTACGAGGTCGGGGGATACACCGGCAGCATAAAGCTCCTCGTCATTCATCTGGCGGTGAGTTGCGCTTGCCGGGTGCAAGCAACAGGTGCGTGCATCGGCTACATGAGTTTCTATCGCGCCGAGCTTAAGTGCCTTCATAAAGCGTTCTGCCGCAACTCTTCCTCCCTTTACGCCAAAACTTACCACTCCGCACGAACCGTTCGGAAGATATTTTTTAGCGAGCGTATAATCGGAGTCGCCCTCAAGATCGGGGTATTTAACCCATTCAACAGCCGGGTGAGATTTTAAGAATTTTGCAACGGCAAGTGCATTTTCACAGTGGCGCTGCATACGCACGTGCAGGCTTTCAAGACCGAGTCCGAGTATAAACGCACTCTGCGGAGATTGGGTGCAACCGAAGTCACGCATAAGCTGCGCAGTAGCCTTGGTTATAAACGCGCCCTCCTTGCCGAATCGTTCAATATAATTTACGCCGTGGTAGCTTTCGTCGGGTGTGCAAAGACCGGGAAATTTACCCGATGCTGCCCAATCAAATTTACCCGAGTCAACTATACAGCCGCCAACCGCGCTGCCGTGGCCGTCCATATACTTTGTCGTTGAGTGTGTGACGATATCCGCGCCCCACTCAAACGGACGGCAATTTATCGGGGTGGCGAAGGTGTTATCAACTATAAGAGGAACGCCGTGAGCGTGTGCTGCGCGTGCAAATTTTTCAATATCAAGCACCTTAAGGGCGGGATTGGCAATCGTTTCACCGAACACCGCCTTGGTTTCGGGGGTAAACGCCGCCTCCAACTCCTCCTCCGTGCAATCGGGAGAAACGAAGGTGAAATTGATTCCCATGCGCTTCATAGTAACAGCAAAAAGATTGTACGAGCCGCCGTAGATTGCGCTTGATGCGACTACGTGGTCACCCATAGACGCTATATTGAATACGGCAAAGAAGTTTGCCGCCTGACCGGATGAGGTAAGCATTGCCGCAGTACCGCCCTCAAGCTCGCAAATCCTTGCAGCAACGGTATCACAGGTAGGATTCTGAAGTCTGGAATAAAAGTATCCCGATGCTTCAAGGTCAAAAAGCTTGCCCATATCCTCACTCGTAGCATATTTAAACGTAGTGCTTTGCACTATCGGAATCTGTCTTGGTTCTCCGTTACCGGGCTTGTAACCGCCCTGCACGCATTTGGTTTCAATTCTCGTGTCTTTCATTTTTACTTCCTCGATATTTATACGTAGAATGATATTTACGGCAGAGGCACGATATCCTGCCCCTGCCGCCATTTAATGTGTAATTAGTCTTCCTTTGCGTCGCAAGCTTCGCAGTTGCCGTCGCACAGCTCAACGTCGCCTATTTTCTCGCCGCATGCGGGGCATACGAGAGAGTCGGTATCAAGAGAGTCGTCAAAGCATACGGTTTCTCCGCAGCTGGGACAGTCGATCTCATAGTACTCAGAATCGTCCTCGTCATAATCGTCGTCCTCATCATCCTCATCCTCATCGGTGAAGTAGAGATCCTCCTCAACCGTGCCGAGATCCTCGTCAATTTCCTCTATATACTCGCGGAGCTCAGCGTTATCAGCCTCAAGCTCGGAGATCTTGGTTGCCATCTCGGAAATAAGACCGAGCATCTCGCCGATAAGCTTAACCTCTTTAGAGTTCTTATCAAGCTCGTATCCGTCAAAAAGTCCGTTAAGATATGCTGCCTTTTCATTGATATTCATAATTATTACCCCACTAAATTTATTTTGACAAAAGCGCCCTCCCCGTTATTTTGAGGAGGGCGTCTTAAATTATGCTCTTTCGAGATATTCAACGGTTCTGGTATCAACTCTGAGAACGTCGCCCTCGTTAATGAAAATCGGAACCTTGATTACAGCGCCGGTTTCAAGAGTAGCGGGCTTGGTTACGTTAGTAGCTGTATCGCCGCGAACACCGGGTTCAGTTTCAACAACTGCAAGTTCAACAAATGTAGGAGGCTCAACAGAGAAAACGTTGCCCTTGTAGGAAACGATTTTGCACATCATCTCTTCCTTAACGAAACGGAAGTTATCACCTA
>JAGCJI010000032.1 GCA_017648085.1 Clostridia bacterium
ACAACGCTTGACTCGCCGTATTTCTCGGTATATTCAATCCCCAAACTATCAAGTTCTCTTTTTACTACTGCGATTGTTTTGGGCAAATCGAAGCCGATTTCCGGATATTCGTGAATTTCATGTCTTAATGAAAGGATATATTCTTTATCTGCGTACATCCATTCGCTCCTTTAGATTTCAATATTTGCCAGCGGCATATGCATTTGGCAGCCGTATATGTCATTGTCGCAAAGGCTTCCGCTTATGTTCTGACGAGGGAATGTTATCTTTATTGAGTTTACTACCTTGTATGCGATTATGTCTATCTCTTTTTCATCTATTCCGTACGCTTTAGCTACGTCGGACTTTGTGAGCTTGTTAAGCACGTAATCCATCTCATCGCTTCCGCTAAATATAAGATCGAAGGTGATAAAGAGCGGTCCTGCGTTTTTACTTCTTAATATTTTGGTGTAATCTACAAGCTTTTTCATAACATTTATATCTCCTCCACTGTAAGTCTTGAGGTTTCAAGAAGTGAATCTACCTCTGCAAGATGGAAAACGGAAAATTCGTACACCTCGCCGACGTGTATATCCGAGGGAGAGAATGGGAACGCGAGATTGCCCGCCGTTGATTTTCTGCCTTCGTAATCGCAGTGAAGCATTCTGCTTCTTATCAAAGCGCAGACGGTATCTGCAATCTCTTGTGTTTTTCCGACAACGTCGATAACTACGCCAAGTGAGCTTTCCGCGCCGCCGCTGGTTTTGTAGTTTACGGTGTAGCTGTTTTCGGGAAGCGTGTTTTGGGTGTTTTCCTTCACAAAAGCGTTTACGGTCTTTACCATCTCGGGGAACTTCTCTATTGTCAACGGATCGTATATCGTAGCGGGACAAATAGTTCTGTAACCCGAGCATTTAACTCCCTCAAGCTTAAGAGTCTTAACCTCGGCATCGCGAAATACCGAACCGCTGACACTTACCGTGCGCTCGTCCTTTTGCGTAAAAACAGAATTCGTAAGGTCGCATACTCCGTCGGGCTCGTATATGAGATAAGGATTGGATTGCTCGTAGAGAGTGTGCGCCGCCACTCTGTCAACGGTGCATCTGCGTTTGGGATTTGCGGGGCAAAGCTCAAAGTGATCGTCATAAATATAGCCCTGCATAACGTCAGCCGCCGCAACAGGCTCTGCGCACATTGCGCCGCACTCCATGATCTTCGCCATGTGGAAGGCAAGTCCGGGATCATATCCCTTCATGATACAGGGGGCGGCATAAATCGCCGTATCGCAGGCTCTGCCCGAGACAATAACGTCAACTCCCTCGGAGAGTAGCTTGATAAAAGGAGCTACGCCTACCTGACTGACTATTCTCTCGCTCTCTTTTAATGCTTCGTTTGTAAGCGGAAAACGATCGCTGAGATTTTTTATTTTTCCTTCTTCCAGCTTCTGCGTTACGTATTCTTTGGTGACGTCGGAATATATCGTGCCGAGCTTAAAATGAAGTCCCAGATCCCGAGCCACCTCAAAAATTATTTTCTTGAGCCATTCCACGTGTACGTTGCTTCCCGCTCCGCCTGCCGTTCCGATAATAAGCGGCGCCTTCTTTTCAAGAGCAAGCGGCAACGCAAGCGAGATATCCCTCTTTACTGCGGTTCTGTCGGTAAATGACTTGCCGCTTCCGAGATAATACGGACCGGGATCTGTAGAACCCGCATCAACTCCTATAAAATCTACCTTTTCGGAAAAGGCTATTCGCAAAGCCTCTTCGCTGTATCCGTAACCGAGCAGGCCGCAAAGCGCAACGATTTTCATTGATTTCATATTCCTTTCCATTTAAGCAGCATACCTATGCGCGCTGTTTTTAACTTAATTTTATCACGTTCCACTACAACACATCGTGCATATATTAAGAAAAATATTGCATTTTGTATAAAAATATGGTAAAATAAACAAAAAAAGAGGAGAGCCTGTTTATGGATATTAAAAAATTTGTCCTCTCGTATTATTCAAATGCCACCGAATACTTTCACATTAAAGAAATAACAAACCCCAAAGAAGCTCTTTCGCTTCACAGCCATGAATATTATCAGATATACTATCTTAAAAGCGGAAAGCTTATACATCATCTGGGGTGCGGATGCGCAGAGTTGAAAGCCAGAGATGTATTTATCATTCCTCCCAATCTGCCTCATTACATAGAGAAGGCATCAAAGGACGTATGCTTTTACTCTATCTCCTTTATGCCGAGATATATTGCCGAGATCATCCACTCAAATAAATTCGTCGCGGATTTTATACACTGTATTACCGATCTTTCAAGCGAGGGAGTTGAGCCGAGCCTGACGTTAATGTCGGAGGACATAGCGCTTGCAGATGCTCTGGTTTTAAAGATCATGCAGGAATTTCTCGGGGTTATGACGGGAAGCGACGCCTTGATAAAATCATCTCTCTCGCTTCTTCTTTCTATTTTTGCCCGCGCATATCTTGACGAGCAGTTTAATAATATGAAATTCGCTTCGGAGCGAGAGACGGTATTGCATTGTCTCGGCTACATCAAAAATCACCTTTCCGAAAAGATAACTCTTGACGAGGTGGCAAAACGGACGGCAATGTCGAAATCCGCCTTCTGCGAGAGTTTTCGCAAAGTCACCGGCGAAACCTTCAATAATTACCTGAACCGAGAAAGAGTTGAAGCCGCCGCAGTTTTAATAAAATCGGGCAAGCTTGTTTTTGAAGCCGCTATGAAGGTAGGTTACGGAGACCCCAGCACCTTTTATCGCAATTTCAGAAAGCACTTCGGTGTTTCGCCAAGTGAGTACAAATAAACGTTTTTGTCAAACGGAAGCAGTTGAAATGATGCCACACTATTTCAGCAAATAAAGTCGAGAAAATCCTTACGGGTTATTTGCTATTCGTCGGTCGGACACGACGAATTACGCAATGTTTGACTCCGACTTTTGTGGCGTTTGGATTTTAAGTGTTGCCGTGTGCTTCCTTCAGCTTTTCTTTTCGCACGACTATGATTTTTCTTCGCCACAAAATCGGTTCAAAGGGCCGAAGGTCACAAGGCTCAAATTGCCCCGCAACTTCGCGTAGCGAAAGAAAAAAGCAGTCCAAATGGACTGCTTCTTTTCTTTGGTTGCCGGTGACGAAGTGATTGGAACCTCACGGCCTTCGGCCCTTTGAACCGATTTTGTTGCGAGGAAAAATCACAGTCCGTGAAGAATGCTGAATGATACGCACCGCAACACATAA
>JAGCJI010000033.1 GCA_017648085.1 Clostridia bacterium
GACCGCCTCTTTTTTGTAGCCGTTTATATATTTTGAAAAATTCTTCATTTCTTGAAATAAGCCTTTACCTTGTAAATGTAGCTTGCACTCTCCCCGCTGGCGAGTCGACGCATTTTGCGTATCTCAAAGTCCTCGTCAGCGACACCGTCTGCCGGCACGTCGCTCCAGGGCTCAAGGCAAACGTATTTTGCCGAGTTGAACTCTTCCTTCCATATGCAAAGGTAGGGGAGATTGTCACTCCATGAAAACTCAAGGGTGAACGGAGCTCCGTTTGAATAAAGCACCGTTTTATTCTCGTGCCCCGTGAAGATCATGGTGTCATTTGCGTATATTTCCGACTCGCAAAGCTGATATGCGTTGTCTGTAAGCTTGTATTCGGTGCTTTTCGGATTAACGAACGGACCGTTTTGCAGTGCAAACCAGTTAAGGCTGTCAATACCCGGAAAATCAAGTCTGTAATCGTTAATGTCGGTTTCGCCGTTTGTCATAAGATTGAAGCCGGGATGCCAGCCGAACATATACGGCAACGGCTCATTGCCCGTGTTTTTAACCGTAGCTGTGAATATAAGCTCCTCGCCGACAAGCTCGTAGCTTGCGATAAGCGAAAAATCAAAGGGATATATCTTTTTTGTTTCCTCGTTTGATTTAAGCTCCATTACGATGCGGTTGTCCGTGGCTTCAACCGGTGAAAACTCGCTTTTCTTGGCAAAGCCGTGCGAGCTCATCGGATACTCTTTTCCCTTGTAGGAATACTTTTCGTCCTTTATGCGACCGCACACGGGAAAGAGTAGGGGGGATTGGTCCTTCCAGTCGCCGCCGCATTGCCATATATGCTCAAATCCGCCCTCTCCCTTCATCGACACAAGCTCTGCGCCATGGGTTGAAACCGTAATCGAGTAATAATCGTTTTTCGCGGTATAAAGTTTCATACGCGCCTCCGCATCAATGTTTTTTGGTGTTGATCTCGGAAACTATCTTTTCTACGAATTCCGCGACTGTAAACTTTCCGCCCTCTCCCTCAACTCTTGCGCGGGCAGTTACGGAGTCGGAGAGCATCTCGTCCTCACCGACTACAAGCATGTAGGGAACTTTAGAGAGCTGTGCCTCGCGTATTCTGTAGCCGAGCTTTTCGTTTCTGTCGTCAAGCTCTGCGCGCACGCCCGCGGCACGAAGTCTGTCAACAACGCTTGCCGCATAGTCTGCGAAATCACCCACTACAGGGATAACGGTGACCTGCGTGGGAGAGAGCCATACGGGAAGTGCGCCCGCATACTTTTCAAGTATAAGCGCAAGTGTTCTCTCATAGCAGCCGATCGAGGTACGGTGAATGATATAGGGTGTCTTCATCGTGTTATCTCTGTCGGTGTATTCCATTCCGAATTTTTTAGCAAGAAGCATATCTATCTGTATCGTAATAAGAGTATCCTCTTTTCCGAATACGTTCTTTATCTGTATATCGAGCTTCGGGCCGTAGAACGCCGCCTCGTCAACGCCGATTCTGTATTCAACGCCGTTTTCGTCAAGCAGCTTTTTCATAATGCTCTGCGCCTCTTCCCACTGCTCGGGAGTACCCTCGTACTTGTCTGTTCTCTTGGGATCCCACTGTGAGAATCTGTAGGAGCAGTCCTCCTCAAGACCGAGTGTCGTGAGCATCTCACGCGCAAGCAGAAGGCAGTTCTTAAATTCCTCCGACAGCTGCTCGGGGGTGAGAATAATATGTCCCTCGGAAATAGTGAACTGTCTTACTCTGATAAGACCGTGCATCTCACCCGAGTCCTCGTTTCTGAAAAGGGTAGAGGTCTCGCCAAGGCGCATCGGAAGCTCTCTGTAGGAGCGCTTTTTGTTAAGGAATACTTGATACTGGAAGGGGCAGGTCATAGGACGGAGTGCAAAGCATTCCTTCGTTTCGTCATCAGCATCTCCGAGTATGAACATGCCGTCACGGTAGTGGTCCCAGTGACCGGAGATCCTGTAAAGATCACGTTTTGCCATAAGGGGAGTCTTCGTAAGAAGATAGCCTCTCTTCTGCTCCTCGTCCTCAACCCATCTTTGAAGCAGCTGTACTGTTCTCGCGCCCTTGGGAAGAAGAATCGGAAGTCCCTGGCCGATGGAATCGACCGTCGTGAAATACTCAAGCTCGCGCCCTATTTTGTTATGGTCGCGCTTGAGAGCTTCCTCCTGCTGTGCAACGTATGCATTCAGCTCGTCTTTTGTGGGGAATGCAATTCCGTATACTCTCTGCAGCATCTTGTTGTTCTGGTCGCCCTTGTAGTATGCACCGGTGCATTGCGTCAGCTTGAACGCCTTTACAGCACCCGTGGTGTGAAGGTGCGGACCTGCGCAAAGGTCGATATATTCGCCCTGCTTATAGAATGTAAGGGTAGCGTCGTCGCCAAGCTCCATAATTCTCTCGACCTTGTAGGGCTCATCAAGCTCGGTCATAAGCTTTATCGCCTCTGTCTTTGTAAGCACACTCTTTTCTATAAGAAGATTTTCTTTAACGATCTTCTTCATCTCGGCTTCTATATTTTTGAGTATTTCGGGGGTGAAGGACACCTCCGCATCAAAATCCTGGAAAAATCCCGTTTCGGTCGCAGGACCTATAGTCTGCTTCGTATTGGGGTAAAGTCTTTTAACCGCCTGTGCCATAATGTGTGCCGCGGTGTGACGGAATACCTGCTTTCCCTCAGGGTCCTTGAAGGTGAAGAGCTGAACGTCAGCATCCGAATCCACCTTCGTGGACAGCTCGGTAAGCGTGCCGTTCACCTTGCAGGTAATAACCTCGCGTGAAATAATGCCGAGGCTCTGTGCCGCCTCGTAAACCGAAACCTCGCCTGGAAAATCGTAGGTCTCTCCTGTTGCAAATCTGATCTGTGCCATAGTTGTATCTCCTTTTCTTTTTAAACTGAAATAAAAAAACCTCGCCACGAAAGCCACAACGGCATTCGGGGTGAGGACAAAGTCCCGCACGGTTCCACCCGAGCGATTAACTCATTTATATTAAGTTGTCGCATAAAGCGCGTGGGCGGTATCACGGTGGCGCTCAGACCGCACTTTCAGCAAACGGCGGCTCTCTGTACAAAGCGTATCAAGGTGACGTGTTCCACTAAAGATATATTAGCATATATTAAAATATTTGTCAAGGATTTTTAAAAATAAATGAAAAGGCAAAGGCGAACACTTTCGCATCCGCCTTTTAAAATTACTTCTTTTTGAGGTTCAAGAACGAGCCTATTTTTATTCCGTTTTCGGTTTTTTCGAAATTAAGCTTTCCCGAGGTTATTGCCGCAATGATGTTAAGAACGTATTGCTCGTCCTCGTTCGCATCATCTTCGTCGACGAAATCGAACTCTATCGTTTTTTTGCCGTCTTCCTTTTCAATTTCGTAAGTTCCGGTAAGTACGGATTCGCCGTCAATAACAACGCTTACCTTACTACCCTTGAATTTAAGGGAAAATAGCGCACCCTCGTACGTGCCCGACAGCTTTTCACTGCAGGAGGTGAGAGTAAGTGCGAGGCAAATGACGAGAGTCACCGCGAGTATTGCTGAAATAATTTTCTTCATAACGTAACTCCTTTTGTTTGTTTGATATTAGTATAACATAAAAACTCCGATTTGTCACCGATTTTTCTAAAAAATATTGAAATAACCTTGGTTATGTGATATAATCGGCGTACGGAGGTATATATTATGAATTTAACCTTTGATTTGCAAAATGCAGCAGGCAGATTTAAAATTCTTAATGCCGTTAACGGCGGTCCTATGCATAAAAGGCATTCCACTTCGCAGCAGAGGAGTAATTTTGAGGAGTATACGAAAGCAAGGATTCCTTTCACGAGAAATCATGACTCCGGTATGGATGCTGTTCACGGCGGACCTTACAGCCACGACGTTTCTCACGTTTTCCCGGATTTTGATGCCGACCCGACAGACCCTGCATCATATGATTTTGATTGCACCGACGAGGACATTCTCGTTGCTCTTGAAGCGGGAACTAAAACCTTTTTCCGCCTTGGCGAAACGATAGAGCACCAAATAAAAAAGCACGCGACCGTACCTCCAAAGGATTTTCATAAATGGGCAGTTATATGCGAGCATATAATTCGTCACTATACGGAAGGATGGGCAGACGGATTCTATCACGATATTACGTATTGGGAAATATGGAATGAGCCTAATCTTGATCCGGATGACGCGCCTCTCACAGCGAAAAAATGCTGGGGCGGTACAACACCTCAATTCTATGATCTCTATGAAATTGCCGCAAAGCATCTTAAATCTTGCTTCCCGCATCTTAAAATAGGCGGTCCTTCAATTGCTTATAACGAGCGTTGGACGGACGAATTTCTCGCTGAAATGAAGCGGCGCGAGGTGCCTATCGACTTTTTGACTTGGCATCAGTACGCCCACGAGCCGCACCATCTTGTTGAGCGCGCCGTGCGCGTCGATGAGCTTCTCAAAAAGCACGGATACGCCGATGCGGAGAACATTCTTTCCGAGTGGAACTATATTCGCGGATGGCGTGAAAAATTTGTATATTCACTCGAAACTATAGCAAATGCAAAGGGTGCCGCGTTTATGATGGCGTGTATATCCGAATTGCAAAAATCTCCCGTGGATATGACTATGTATTACGACCTGCGTGGCGGTGTCTTTAACGGTGCGTTTGATTTACGCACTTTGCGTCCGTTAAAAGGATATTATCCGCTTTATTGGTACGGTATGTTTTATGATATGGAAAAATTCGTTCCATGCACTACCGCGGAGTCGGATATCTATACCCTTGCCGGTATAGACGGACATGGGAAAGTACTTGCCGTCGTAACCTATTATACCGACAATGATACCTGTACCGACGAAAAGTCGATTACTTTGAATTTCGGCAGAGAGGGAAAATACGAGCTTTATTTGCTCGACGCAAATCACGACGCCGAGCTTTTCGACACCGTAACCGAGCCGAATTTTACCTTGAAGCCAAACAGCTGTATGCTTGTGAAGGAAATAAATTAACGATCCAAATACTCAAAATGCGGCAAGCGGATTCCGCTCGCCGCATATAATTTTCGCATGTTGCATTTCGGCATTGACAAATTTTGTTTTTAGTGATAAAATATACTGGCGTCATGAGGTATCTTGCCATGCGAGGAGCAGAGAGCACGATCCACACAAAAGCGGTGCGGTTTGTAGGCGTCTTACCCCGAGCAGCAAACTCTGAAGGTTTTTATCCGGAAGAGTCCCCAAAAAACTTAATATTTCTACCCGTGGTGAGCTAGGAGAAACGGCTGATTGTCGTTTGTCCGAAGCGAAGTCCACCGAGTACGAGCAGAACGAGCCGAGTGTACCGAGGCGAAGATATGCGACATACGAATGGACGGGATCAGCTGGATAGCGCGTCAGACTCCGCATACCGCCCACGGCGGTATCTTGCCATGCGAGGAGCAGAGAGCACGATCCATACAAAAGCGGTGCGGTTTGTAGGCATCTTACCCCGAGCGGCAAACTCTGAAGGTTTTTATCCGGAAGAGTCCCCAAAAACTTAATATTTCTACCCGTGGCACAGCTGGATAGCGCGTCAGACTCCGACTCTGAAGGTCGAAGGTTCGAATCCTTTCGGGTAGGCCAAAACAAAAAGCACCCCTCGCGGGTGCTTTTTGTTTTGCTTATCACAAAGTTCGCTCTTTCACGAGAGCAGAGCCGAGTGTTGAAGGTTCGCATATCGTTCACGATATCTGCGCAGTGAAACGAAGCATATCCTTTCGGGTAGGCCAAACAAAAAGACCAATCCTCGTGGTTGGTCTTTTTGTTTCGTTTATCACAAAGCTCTGTGTTGCACCGTAGTGTATTCGGTCCATCCCTTAATTTTCCTTGTCGTCTTGATATTCGGAGGGGGACATCCCCGTAGCCTTTTTAAAGGCTATGCTGAAATATGCAAGCGAAGAATGGCCTAACGATGCGGAGTCTTGCTCTCGCCGACTTTGACGGATATTTGAATTACGAGTTCGCCGCGGCAAAAATCCCCGAAAATATGCGCGAGTCCTTCGCCAAATACGTCTACGACGCGGCACACGAGCTTATGGAATATATCGAATAAAAAACAGCGGAGATAACGAAAGCTCGTATCTCCGCTGTTTTTGACTGAATGTCGGCGACGGTTTATTTTACTGCAAATCTTGCAATCTTTTCAAAGAAATCGTCAGCATAATCGGTATGTGCAATTACCGTAATGGGTGAGAGAAGGTCAAGGGAGAAAATACCCATGATCGATTTTGCATCGATAAGGTATCTGCCTTGCGCGAGGTCAACCTCGTAATCAATCATAACAACGATATTTACAAAATCTCTGACGTCCTGAATGCCCGCCAAAACTATCTCGGTTTTCTTCATAGTTAAAATCTCCTTGCTTTTGGAATTCATCATTGAACCAATTATATCAAAGCTTGCGTGTTTTGTCAACCTTTCAAAAGAAAAAAGCAAAAAATAAAACGCAAATCTATTGACAATAATTTTGGCGTGTGATATAATGTTTACATAGTAAATACTTTTGCTAATATGCAATCGGAGGATAAAGTAATGAAGAGAATTCAGACTGTTGAAACCAAGGACATTGCAAAGACTGTTAATAACGGCGGTTGTGGCGAGTGCCAGACCTCCTGCCAGTCTGCTTGCAAAACCTCTTGCGGCGTTGCAAATCAGCAATGCGAAAATCAGAATAAGTAATTGATTTCTGATAGAAACGCTGCCTTCTGGGGCAGCGTTTCCTATTGATAGGCAAAAATGCGCAGAGTTATCTCTGAAATAATACCTTCTCGCCTATTTTGCAAAAACAAGGAGAAAAAATGGTACATCAGTATAAATTAAACGGTTATAATATAGTTCTTGATACAGTGAGCGGCTCCGTCCACTCGGTTGACGAGGTCGCGTACGATATTATATCTATGTATAAAAACGAGCCTACGGAAAAAATCGTGGCACAAATACTTGAAAAATACGCGAAGGACGGCGTTGCCCGTGAGGATGTGCTTGAGTGCATAGACGACGTTCGCTCGCTTGAATCCGACGGTAAGCTTTACACCGAGGACAAGTTTGAATCCCTCGCGTACAGCTACAAAAATAACAGCAACGTGATAAAGGCTATGTGCCTTCACATTGCACACACCTGCAATCTCAACTGCTCCTATTGCTTTGCAAGTCAGGGAAAATACCAGGGCGAGCGTGCGCTTATGAGCTATGAGGTCGGTAAAAGGGCATTCGATTTTCTTATCGAAAGATCCGGCACTAGAAGGAATCTTGAGGTTGACTTCTTCGGCGGCGAGCCGCTTATGAACTTTGACGTTGTAAAGCAGCTCGTGGCATATGCCAGAAGCATTGAAAAGGAGCATAACAAAAACTTCCGCTTTACTCTTACGACCAACGGTATGCTTATTGACGACGATGTTATAGATTTTCTCAACAAGGAAATGTCAAATGTCGTTTTAAGTCTTGACGGACGCCGCGAGGTGCATGACCACTTCCGCAAAACCTATGCGGGCAAGGGAAGCTATGATACCATAGTTCCTAAATTCAAGGAGCTCGTAGAGGCGCGTGGCGGAAAGAATTACTACGTCCGCGGAACGTTTACCCATAACAACGTTGATTTTACAAGTGATATCTTACATATGGCGGACCTCGGCTTCACGGAATTAAGTATGGAGCCCGTCGTTTGTCCACCAAGCGACCCCTACGCGCTCACCGAAGAGGATCTTCCGAAGCTCTTCGAGCAGTACGAGATACTCGCAAAGGAAATGATCAAGCGCAAAAAGGAGGGCAGGGGATTTACCTTCTACCACTATATGCTTGACCTTAAAAACGGTCCTTGTATCTATAAACGCATCACGGGCTGCGGCTCGGGCACGGAATACGTTTCCGTTACTCCTTGGGGCGAGCTTTATCCCTGCCATCAGTTCGTAGGTGACGAAAAATACAGTCTCGGAAATATCTGGGACGGTATAACCAATACCGCCGTGCAGGACGAGTTCCGCTCCTGCAACGCCTA
>JAGCJI010000034.1 GCA_017648085.1 Clostridia bacterium
CGAAGCAGTTTTAAAAGATAGATTTCCCCATATACATCACCGAAATTTTTTTAAATATCCGCATATTTCTCTAAAATTTTGGCTCGTCTATGAAAAAATCTATTCTTTTAAAACCTTATGTGTTCGATTCTCTTACGGCTAGGTTAAATTTTCAAAATAGCACGGAAGGCTATCGGCTTTGACTTGTCAGCTATCGTTAGAGCCGATAGCCGTTTTGAGAAAAAGAGTAGGGATGGCTATGAATAACGGCTTTGTAATAAAAGGCAATATCTGTCAAACGAAAAGCCCGAAGGAGCTCGATCTTCACGAAGGAGCTTTTGCCGTTTGCGTGGACGGTTTATCAAGGGGGGTATTCGGGACTCTGCCCGAAGAATACGCGTGCCTTCCTCTTTATGATTACGGGGACGCTTTGATATTTCCCGGCATGGTCGATCTTCACGTGCATGCTCCACAGTATGCGTTCCGCGGTACGAGCATGGATCTTGAGCTTATGGATTGGCTTAACCGCTATACCTTCCCCGAGGAAGAAAAATACGAGGACCTTGAGTACGCCGAGCGGGCGTACGGCATGTTCGTCGATGCATTGAAGCGGGGGGCGACCGCGCGAAGCTGTATTTTCGCCACCCGACACCGTTATGCGACCGAGCTTTTGATGCAGCAGATGGAGGACAGCGGACTAGTAAGCTACGTTGGCAAGGTGAATATGGACAGGGAGGCAAGCTCGACTCTCACCGAGGACAGCGCAGATATTTCCGCATATACCACGTTTGGCTGGATCAATGCGGTAAAGGACAAATTCAAGAATACGAAGCCTATTTTGACTCCCAGATTCATCCCCTGCTGTACGGATAAGCTGATGGAGGAGCTTAGGGAAATTCAAATGACCTACGGCATCCCCGTGCAGTCGCATCTTTCGGAAAGCCGAGGGGAGATAGATTTCGTTAAGATTCTTCGCCCCGACAATCCCTTTTACGGGGATTCTTACAATGAATATGATCTGTTTGGAAAAAACGACGATACAAATACCGACGTAAAGACGGTGATGGCGCATTGCGTTTGGTCTACCGATGAAGAGATTGAGCTTATGCGTAAGAACGGGGTGTTCGTGGCGCACTGTCCCGCGTCGAATATCAACCTAACCTCCGGCATCGCACCGATACGTAAGTACCTTGAGCTTGGATTGAATATAGGCTTTGGAAGTGACGTTGCGGGTGGGCACAGCGAATCTATGTTCAGAGCGATCACCGATGCAATCTGGGTATCTAAGATGTACTTCAGAATGGTAGACGAGGCCTATAAGCCGCTCGTGTTTTCGGAGGCCTTTTATCTGGCAACCAAGGGCGGCGGAGCGTTCTTTGGCAAGGCCGGAAGCTTTGAGGAGGGGTATGAATTTGATGCCGTTATAATGGACGACGGCGTTATTCCTCATCCGCAGAGCTTAACTCTCGCAGAGCGAATGGAGCGCGCGGTCTATCTTGGACTTGATGAGAAAAATATTACCGCAAAGTTCGTTGCGGGAAGAAAAGTAATATAGAAGGGTAGAAAAATGCCTAAAAAAGAAAGAAAGTACGCCGACGACGGCTGGGCTGTTTGGGTAGACGGAGAAGATACCAGCACGGTTTATCTCAACGATTGGCTTAATCCGAAGGGCGAGAGCTACGTGGATATAGCGGTGCGTATACGCGGCGTAAGCAATAGCAAAAATTTACACGTTTACACGCCGTTTTCCGTCTCTTCGGAGGAAATAGAGGACGTGTCGCTTGCCTTTGAAAGCACCAGAATTCTGCAAGCGATCTTCAGCTCGGCGTGTATTGTCGATTATAAGAAAAACGAGCATACCTCCGAGATCGCGTATAACGGAAAGACGGTAGACGTTGTACACATAAGCACGTTGGATTATAAGACGAAGCCCATCGCAGACGGAACGCTTATCAGCATTGAAATTGACGCTATACGCAGCTTTTTGGATAACGACGAGGCGTATTTTATATGGCGTATGCCGCACAAATCCATAAACGAGGTATTTAAGCCGCGCGTAAGCGTTGGAAATTTTTTGACGAGGCTTCGCGACCTGATAACCACTCCCGTGGTGTCGGAAAAATACGGATATTCCATTCGTATCAACGAATCGCGGCTTTTGCCCGAGGAAATTACCAGGATCGGCGCTTTTCACCGTCAAAAGCTGAAAAAGGCGGTTATCACCATATGCGTTCACGAGGATTACGAGCTTAACGATTCCGGCTGCTACCGGATTCACCGCCTTGAAGAGAATCTTTATCGGAGTTATCTTCCGAGGACGTATAAAAGCGAGGACGTTATCTCTTATCAATGGAATCAAAGCAGAGAAGACAATTTGCAGGGACACTTCAATTTTTATTACAGCATATCAAAAAATTCGGTAAGCCGCGCGAGCATGTTCTTTTACATAGTCTTGCTTTTGACGATAGGAGTTTTCGGAGATCTTATTGCGGCACTGATTCAGAAGCTTATCGGGCTATAGGAGGAGTATGAAATTAATCGTTCCAATATTGCTAAACTGCCTGCTTGTGCTGGGCGTATATTTAGCCGATAAGCATACTTCGGCGGGCAAGCTGCCGTATTTGACGAAGCAGCTCGTCATCGGTATCCTTTTCGGAGGCGTATCGGCATTTGCTTCGAGCTACGGAGTGGAGTGGCTGGGAGCTGTTGTAAACGTTCGTGACGCCGCGCCCCTGTCGGCAGGACTTATATTCGGCGCTCCCGCAGGTATTATTTCGGGATTTATCGGCGGTCTTTATCGCTGGCTTTCGGTATATTGGGGGGGCGGCACTTACACACGGCTTGCGTGCAGTATAGCCACTGTCCTCGCCGGATTTATGGCGGCAGGCTTTAGAAAGCTTATGTTCGACAACAAAAAGCCCACGTGGGGCTACGGCGTTTGCATTGCCGTTGCCTGCGAGGTCATCCATATGATACTGATCTTCATCACGAATATGGATAATTCCTCCCGCGCCTTTGAGTTCGTAAAGGGAGCAACGCTCCCCATGGTGCTTGGTAACGCGGCTGCCGTCGGCTGTGCTATCGTTATAGTTTCTCTGTTAAGCCACGAGCGTTTTCGGTTAAAGCGGGACCGCGAGCAGATATCCAACACTTTTCAACGCTGGCTTTTGGTATGTATCGTTGTCGCGTATGTAATCACAAGCTCCTTTACCTACATCCTTCAAAACGGAATGGTAAAGGTTGAAACAAAGGAGATCTTTACGACGGCGATCGAGGACGTGGAGGCTGATATTAACGGAAAATCCAACGCACATCTGCTTGCAATTGCAGAGGACGTTAAGGAAGAATATGAAAGCGATACGTCTCTTTCGCTTGACGGTATCGTGAAAAAATACGGAATCGTCGAGATCAACGTTGTCAGCTCGGATGGAATTATCCAAAAATCCACGGAGGCTGACAGTATAAATTACGATATGAAAAGCAAGGAGCAGTCAAAGGAGTTCGTTGACGTGCTCAAGGAAAAGAATTCATTCGTGCAGAAGTACAGCCCGAGGGGGAAGGACGGCTCGGTGTGGAGAAAGTACGCAGCCGTAAATCTTAAGGGCGGCGGCTTTATTCAGGTCGGCTACGATGCAGAGCAGTTCCACGATATTCTCGACGAGTACGTCGTCGACTTTACTAAGAACCGACACGTTGGCACGAAGGGGTTCGTAGCGATTTGCGACGAGACGTTCACTATCGTTACTGACAGGGACGGATATTCGGGTGCTCCCCTCTCCGCAATAGGAATTGACAAGCTGCCGAACGAGATGAGGGAAGGAAAAACCTCCTCGGCACTTTATTATGCCAATATTAACGACGCAAGATATATGTACGTATTTAAGTTCGTTGAGGGATATTGCATTATTGCCGCAATGCCTGAGGCGGAGGCTGCGTTTATGCGCGACGCTTCGCTTTATACGAGCGTATTTATGCAGGTTATCATTTTCGCAACGCTATTCGTGTTTATTTACGTGCTCATCAAGCGCGTTATAATAAGCAATCTGCAGAAGATAAACGATACTCTCGGACGGATCACCAAAGGTGATCTGAACGTTACGGTGGACGTGCGCTCGAGCAGGGAATTTTCCTCCCTATCGGATGATATCAACTCCACGGTAACCACTCTGAAGCGGTATATTGCAGAGGCCGCGGCACGTATCGATAAGGAGCTTGAATACGCAAAACAGATTCAGCTTTCCGCTTTGCCGACAAACTTCCCCGAAAACGAGGATTTTGAGATCTACGCGCAGATGATCGCGGCAAAAGAGGTAGGTGGAGATTTCTACGATTTTTATAAGCTGAACGATACGACGGTCGCCTTCCTGGCCGCTGACGTGTCGGGCAAGGGAATTCCCGCGGCAATGTTTATGATGACCGCAAAGACTATCATTAAGGACCTTGCTGAAAGCGGTATGGCGGTAAACGATATCTTCACCAAAGCAAACGAAAAGCTTTGCGAAAACAACGAATCGGGAATGTTCGTTACCGCGTGGATGGGTATTTTAGATCTGGCGAGCGGAAAAATGCAGTTTGCAAACGCCGGACACAATCCGCCGCTACTAAAAAGGGCAAACGGAGATTTTGAATATCTCAGGATGCGTGCCGGATTCGTTTTGGCGGGTATGGAGGGCGTGCGCTACCGCGCATCAGAGCTTACTATTTATCCCGGGGACAGACTGTTTCTGTATACCGACGGCGTGCCCGAGGCAACCAATGCCGAAAGCAAGCTTTACGGTGAGGATAGGCTGCTTGCCTTTATGAACCAAAATTCTTTAGCGGTGGCAACCGAATTTTTACCGGCGTTAAAGGCAAATATCGATGAATTCGTGGGAGAAGCGCCGCAGTTCGACGATATTACGATGTTGATGTTTGATTATAAACCGAAACGGGGTGGTGTACAAGTGGTGAACAAAACGTTTCCTGCAAGGGTAGATGCGCTATCGGACGTTCTCGGATTCGTGGATCAGACCTTGGAAATCTACGAATGTCCGATGAAAATTCAAACGGCGATCTGTGTTGCTATTGAAGAGGTGTTCGTCAACGTTGCGCACTACGCTTACGGAGAGGGCGAGGGGGATATGACGCTTGGTATCGGCTTCGATACCGAAAGCCGCGAGATAACCTTCGTGATGAGGGACAGCGGCACGCCCTTTGATCCCTTGAAAAAGCCCGATCCGGACATCACTCTCTCGGCAGAGGAGCGCGAGATCGGCGGGCTCGGCATCTTCATTGCCAAGAAAACGATGGACTCGTTAACCTACGCCTACGAAAACGGCGAAAATATTCTGACAATGATTAAAAAAATATAAATTTTAGGAGATTACGGCTATGAAGATAGAAATTAAGAGAAATGCAGAGGAAACCACGGTGGAGCTTTCGGGAAGGCTTGACACCACCACAGCACCCGCGCTTGATAAAACCATAAACGGCGACGTTGAGGGTACGAAAAGCCTTATTCTTGATTTTAAGTGCCTTGAATACATATCCAGCGCAGGCCTCAGAGTCCTGCTCGCAGCACAGAAGAAAATGCAGAAGATCGGCTCTATGAAGGTGATAAACGTTTGCGAAGAGGTTATGGAGGTATTTGAGATGACCGGCTTTGCCGACATTCTCGTGATCGAATGACGGAGTCAGTCGGTTTGAATAAAACTTTTACAGAGCGCGTATTTAGAAAGGAACATGATAATGAATATTACCTACCGTATAGACAAGGACATTTTGTATATCTCAATTGAGGGAAGGGTTGACGCCTCCAACGCGGCAGAGGCGGAAAAGAATATTTTCGATATTAAAGGCACAAATCCCGGCAAGCATACCGTTGTGGATGCCGATAAGCTGGAGTACATATCTTCCGCGGGCTTGCGAGTGATCTTAAGAATGAGAAAGGAAGAGCCGTCGCTTGCAATCATCAACGTATCTCCCGACGTGTACGACGTATTTGATATGACCGGATTTACCGATATGGTTACGGTGGAAAAGGCGTATCCGAGGATGAGCGTCGACGGATGTGAGTTTATTGCAAAGGGCGCTAACGGCGCGGTTTACCGCTACGACGACGAAACCATTCTCAAGACTTATTTCGCAAAGGATGCGCTTCCCGAGATCAAGCAGGAGAGGGAAAACGCAAGGCGCGCATTCGTTCTCGGCATCAACACCGCGATTCCGTACGGCATCGTTCGTGTGGGTGACGGATACGGAACGGTTACCGAGCTTTTGAACGCGGTTAGCGTAACGAAGCTTATACGCAACAGCCCCGACGATTTGACGGAGGCAGTAAAGTATTATATCGATATGCTCAAAAGCATTCACGCCATCAAGGTCGAGGACGGAGAGGTGCCCGATATGAAGGAAACCGCGCTTAATTGGGCGGATTTCGTTTCCTCGCATATTCCCGAGGAGCAGGGAAGTAAGCTTCGCGCTCTCATCGAGGCGGTGCCGAAGCAGAACACCCTGATGCACGGCGATTATCATACGAATAACATTATGGTTCAGAACGGCGAGCCCTTGCTTATCGATATGGATACTCTTTGCATGGGACACCCCGTATTTGAGCTTGGCTCTATGTTCAACGCATTTATCGGATATTCCGAGCTGGACCATCAGGTAACGATGGACTTCTTCGGATATACCCATGAAGCAGCGGAAAAGTTCTGGGATATGTCGCTTAAAGCGTATCTCGGAACGGATGACGCGGCGGTATGCCAAAGCGTTGCCGAAAAAGCGATGATTATCGGATACACGCGTATGCTTCGCCGCGCTATTCGCCGTCCCGACGAGGCGGACAGCCCTGCAAAGATCGCAAGATGCAAGGAAATGCTCGCAATCCTGCTTGATAAAGTAGACACATTAACATTTTGATTTTAGGGGAAATTGATTATGAAAAAGCTGGTTTTATTCATTCTTACCGTATCGGTGATGGCACTTTCTCTCTTTGGTTGCGGCACGTCATCCAAGCATTTTAGCGGAGAGTGGAGATTCTCAAAGATAAGCGAGGTAAAGCTCATGCCCGAGATAGACGAAACCTCGCTCGATTCTCTCAAGGAGTACTACGGCGCGCAGGATGTGGATGCACTCGCGGCGGCTGCTCTTGGCAAGTTCGCTACAGACGGCGTCTTTGAGCCCTGCTACGTTAAATTCGGCAAAAAGCTTTCCTATACCTACGATCCCGTTATGGAGCGCGAAGCCACCTGGGCGTTTTATCAGACGGGTGAGTGTGAGGGATTCCTTTCGTTTTATACCGAGCTTGACGCTTCACTCGGTAACCCCGATCCGATCAATAATCCCGACGTCGTTTATAACGCGGAAACCGACACCCTGCTTGTGACGCTTCGATACAGCGCCTTTATGGTCACGGTTGAGATGTCAAGATGATTTTGCGGTTTCGCTTATTCAGCATAAGCGGCAAGCCTTCATTCGTGTAAAAGGAGAGGCTTTCAAAGAAAGGGAAAAATATGAGAAACAACAATATGAAATTACCTACCGTTATTATCCTGATCGGAATGTTGGCTGCGGCGGTATCCGCCTTTCTTACCGGAGTGAAGAAAATACCGAATGTAAAGGAGATGGATTTCTCCTACTCGGTAACCTACAAGCTTGACGGTGAGGTAAGGACGCTTGACGGTGTGTTTTCGTGTCGCTTTACGGGTCACGACGGAGACGATCCCACCGTCAGATCCTACTCCGGTGACTACCTGTGGGACGGTAACGCTTCGGACTCCTCGTTTACTATAGCGGAGAGGGATGGGGTGCAGCTTTACATAGTCGCCGAGCTTGATGCCGCCTATCTTATGGGGGACCCCGATAAATATGAGGATGCACCGGGAAATAAAGATCCGTATGTTGAAGCCGTAGATTTCGAAGGAGTATCGGTTGAGTTTGCCGAAAAATTCGACGTCGAAATAGTCAGCTTCGAGTACCCCGAGCCGATCGATAACTCGTTTAGCTTCGCAGGATTTTCCTTTTTGTATTCTTACAGCATGTTTGCAATGCTCTCTGTCGCCATTCTGACGGTTATCGCTTGTATTATTTTCGTCAAAAAAGGGTACGGAGTCGCGTACGGGGCACTGGATAAGATCTCCGTTGCCTTTAACTTTATCCTCTCTCTCTCGGTGATACCCTTTATCACCGTTGCCGTGTCTTTAATGCCGCTTGTAATCGCCGAAGAATCCCCCATGTATCAGGCGTATTTATGCGTTCCTGCGCTGGCGACATTTGCGGTCGCGGCATCGATCGCCTTACGCAGAAGGGGACGCGCGAAAACCGGCTTCGCCGTGCAGCTTGCCGTTCCGGTTCTGTTTTTCGGTCAAATAATCGTGTCGTCATTTATCGATAACGTATTTTCTTAATATGAAAATAAAGGGAGAATTTTTATGGCAAGATTTATTATACCCATAGTTATTGCGTTGGCAATCATAGTCGGGTGCGTCATTTATCTCAATTACGATACAAGCATCAACAGCGGAACGGATAACGTTTTATACAACGATATTATATACGAAAGAGTTGAGGTTGACTATAATTTGACCATCTCCGAGGAAAACTCGAAGTATATAGGCGATTTCAGTCAGATCTACGCATACGGGCAGGAATATCTTTACGAGGTGCGCGTGCTGAACGGAGAGGCAAATATGCTCTATTCGGCTCACGCCGCCTGGCTCAAGCCGGGATACTCACTTCCGTCTCCCTACGGCGAGGATTTCGTTTACGCCGAGTACGTGGTCTCGGAGGGGATTGATTTTCAGGTAATACCCGATAATTACAAGGAAGAGGTCACGCCTCTTGCTACCTTCGCGGGAAGCGTAAAACTTGAGGATATAATCGAGTCCGAGTCAAGCGATATTACCGTTAGCGAGGAAGCGATAGAGGAGTGTAACGAAATTCGGTTTAAATATAAAAATCACGCCGACATCTACTTGCTCCTCGCAATTTACGAGCACGATGGGGCGTACTATCTTGACGTCCGCCACGCCAAAGAAGGCACGCACGAATGGTTCAAGATAAGGGACGAATACGTCGAGATGCTTACCTCCGCGATCGCGTAAGTCAAGCAAACGCAATTTTGCGCGAGTCGGTGTTTTTGGGCGGACTGCTTTTCATCAACGGTATGACTTCACGTTCGTCACCCGTCGCGCTTCTTGCGGTAAAAACAAAAATACAAAAGCAAAAAAGTATGCACCTCCCGAAGCGGTTAATTTCGGGGGGTGCATTAATGCTTATTTTAGTGCTTTTAGCTTTTTGAAGCTTTCATGATTTTTTTATTTCTGTACATCTCGCTGTCCGCGCGCTCAAAAACGTCGGAGAAGTGAGAGTCCCTGTCGGGATCGAATTTTGCAAAGCCCTTGGCAACGCTTACGCGAAGCTTTACGCCGTCCTTGTCCACGCATGCCGATTCACATTTGGAATCGAACACCTCAAACAGCCTTTTTATATCGGCGAGGTCCCTGTTTTGGAGTATCACGCAAAACTCGTCGCCGCCTATTCTGAAAACGGGACTTTTTTTAAAGGTGTCGCAGATGATCCCGGAGGCGGTCGTTATAAGCTCGTTTCCGAGCATATGACCGTACGTGTCGTTGATTTCCTTAAGTCCGTTTATGTCAAGCACGGCAATGCCGAACGAAACTACCCCGTCCTTTATCCTTCTGTCAAATTCGGATGTCCACTCGTTGTAGGAGGTGGTGTTACGAAGGCCTGTCAATGAGTCGCGGTGAGCAAGCCGGTGCTGAAGGTTTTTATGCTCGCGCAAATTAACCGCCATATTTCCAAACGCGGTGCTGAGCAGGTTGATCTCACGTATATTGCTGTGGGCAATTTCAACGTCGTAATCTCCACGCGAAAGCTTTAGGGAGGCGTCGGTCAGCTCCTTTAAGGGCTTTGTGATCCTTTTGACGAGAAACGCCACGAGCAGGGCGAATGCGAATGCGAATGAGAAAACGATAAACATTATTTTAAAGCCTATATCGTAGCGGATTCGCCTTATATCGTCGTAGTCGGCGGAGAGAACGAGTGTCATTCCGTTGGCAAGTTCCTCGGATACGGCGAGATATTTATCGGCGTTGCCGACCGATTCAACGCCCTCGCCACCATCCTGTATTACAACGCCGTTACGCTCAAGATGCGCAAATCCGTTTTCGTAGATCTTGATGCCTCGGATTATCTCGGTCAAAACGGTGTAATCGAAATCCATACCCACGACGCCGATAAACGCCCCCTCCACATATAGGGGCACGACGAATGAGATCATAAGAACGTTGTTGTTCCGGTTGTGATAGGGGGACATCCAAATGGGCTTACCCGCCTCGTATGGCTGCCAATACCAGCCCACGTGCTCGACGTCATCCTTGTCGTAAAGAGAAATGTCGGTAGGTGGGAAGCGGACGTAGTCGTCACCACCGTTCATTTTGCTGAAAAATATACCTGCGGTGCTGTTTGATATTTCGGGGTTTAAGCGCAAATAGTAGGCGATCGCGCCGTCGGTATCCTTTGCCACGTTGACGAACATCTCATCGGCAAATTTCAGCACCTCGTTCTGCTTGTTCGGATCGATTGTGTCTTCGGCGTTTTCAAAAAACGAAAGCACGTAGTTTTCCATGATCCTTACCGACTTTTCCATACCGTCAAAGATGGCGTTGACCTTCGTCGCCTCGTTTTCACAAGTAACCCCGACGAGATTTTCGGTCTCCCTTTGAACGTAGTTATCTACCTCGTATATGCTGAGTCCGCCGACGAAGACCGATACGGTCAGTATCGCGGATAAAACGGTGATAAGGAATCTGAGCTGTAAAGAGTGCTCTCTCATACTCGTTTTTCTCCTTGCGTATAAGTATCCTTTATAGCTCATATTAACACGCCCTGCGTTACAAAGGTGTTACAAGGCTACGGGCATTGAGAGACAGCGAGAGGCTCGCGCGCAATAAAATATTTTAAAGTGATTGTTTTCGCTTGACAAATTCCCCTATAAGTGCTATAATTTTACTTAACATATGCGGCGTTTCAAACGCGAAGGCTGCTACTGTATTATTGCGGCGAGGAGGAAGACTGATGAAGAAAACGAGAACTATGCAATTCCAGCTTTTGTGCATTACCGTTGTGGCGATAATTTTTATATCGCTGCTTGTTGGAGGCATCAGTATATTTGAATTCGACCAATACGTACAATCGTCAACCGGCAGCATGCTCGACGCACTCTGTGATAAGGAGAGCGAGAGAATAAATTCGCTGTTTGGCGGAATGGAAAACTCAGTGCGCGTCATGGCAAGCTACGTTCTTGACTTCTACGAAACCGAGGCGGACGTGGCGGATGAGGCAAAGCGGGCAGAGGTAGAAGAAAATGCCGCCGTGATGTTTATCGACGTTGCAAAATTTACCGAGGGTGCTATCGCATATCACTTAAGATTCAATCCCGAGCTTTTTGGCGGAACGGCGGGATTTTACTATTCCAAGCGAGCCGACAACGGCGAATTTTGTCAGTATCCCACAACCGACCTTAACCGCTACGACGAGAGTGATACGGATGCGGTGGGATGGTTCTGGCAGCCGTACAGAGCGGGCGAGGCGGTATGGATAATGCCTTATAACTACAAGGGAACGGGAACAAGAATGATTTCTTTTGCCAAGCCTTTGTATTTTGAGGAAAAATTTATTGGCGTCGTGGGTATGGATTTCGACTACACCGCCATCACTAACAGAATTGACGAGATAAGGGTTCACGATAACGGATTCGCGTTCCTCGCTCACGGCGACCATATAGCATACCACAAGGACGTGGCGCTTAAGGATACCACTCCTGATTTTTCAAAGGATTACGAGCAGAGCTCGAGGGATTTAAGAAACGGAATGACTCTCGTGCTTCTGGCGCATAAAGGCGACCTCAGGAGTATCCGCTACGGAGTTGAATTGAGCGTTGCCGCTACGATACTTATACTTTTGGCAGTTGCCGTATTGGCAACCGTCATTGCGGTAAGGCGCTTTGCTTCCCCTCTCGTGCGGCTCGCGGAATCGGCGGTCAAGCTTTCGGGCGGCGACTACAATGTGGAAACCGTGCAATCGGGGATTGAGGAGATCGAGGTCTTGAACTCCGCTTTTGTAAAAATGGCAGAACAGCTTTCCGCCCACGATAAGTACCAGCACAGGCTCGCATACCGCGATGCTTTGACCGGTCTTAGGAACGTTGCGTCATTCAAAGCGTGGCAGGAGGATTTCTCCCCGGCAACAGACGGTGGGGTGAAAAAATTTGGTATAGTAGTTCTCGATATCAATTTCCTTAAGGAAACCAATGATAAATTCGGACACTCGATAGGCGATCGCGTTATCGTTGCCGCTGCGCGTACTATCTCCTACGTATTCAAGAGAAGCCCCGTGTTCAGAATCGGCGGCGATGAGTTCGTGGTTGTTTTGCAGGGCCACGACCTTGAGGATCACGTAGACCTCATTCACCAAATGCAAGAAAAGGCAAAGGAAGAGTATATAGCATTCGGTGAAAGCCTAGTGCCTGTCAGCATTGCTTACGGCGTTGCTATCTACGGTGATAACGGAGAGGAAAGCTTTAGCGACGTCTTTAACCGCGCCGACGCCAAAATGTACGAGAATAAAAAGGCGATGAAGGACACAATCACCGTATAATTTTTTATAAAATAAAAAAGTTTTTTCCGGATTTGATTATTATTGACAAAAAAAGTAATAAAAGTATTAATTTGGCTTGACTTTTTATAAATTAGGTGCTATAATTTTAATATATTTTAAGATTAATACGGCACAGCATTTGAAAGAATGCGTCGCAAAGCTATAGGGGCCTCAATTTTAAGCCAGCCAGTTGCAAAACCAAGTTTTTTGTGTTTGCATCGGTTGGCTTAATTTAATTTTACACGCGGAAAGGGGAAAGATAAATGGCAACTGTTAAGGAAACGGTTGAAAGTGGAATTACTCCGATAATTCTGGAGTTTTCCGAGGTTAAGTTATTTGACAGTAACGAAAAGATAGTGCGTAGCTTTTTGACCGTTAACAGCCTGGATATCGGTGTTCTCGGATACGCGCAGTACCGATTCGTAGCGCGTCGCACCAAGGTCGGCAACCATCTCGTACGCCGCCATCTTGAAAAGCTTTTCCGTGCGTTGCCGACGTTCCTTGATCAGAACCCGGACGTATCGGCGGTTACGGTGCCGGTTTATGCAAGGCTTCTTGCAGACAGTGAGCTTGCAAATATGCTTGTTGATCTGTCCGCTTTGTACCCCGAAATACCGCTCTCGAAAATCTGCATCGAGCTTTCCGCGGATATTCTTTACGAGGAGCTTTCCGCCGCATCGGAGAAGATAGACGAGCTTCGTGCTCTCGGAGTAAAGGTGGCAATATGCGAGGTGGGAGATCAGTTCTGCCCGGTGTTCCGTCTTTCCGAGATAAAATTCGATTACGCGTTTATGGACGCCTACTCAACGGCAAGCCTTGATGGCGACAGCGCGGATAGGATCGCAGGTAGCCTTGTGAAATACCTACATTATCTTGACGTGCGAGTTATTGCTCCGGGACTTGACACCGAAGCAAAAATTAAAGGTGCGCGCGCCGTGGGTGCTGACGGATATACCGAGGACAAAGAGATAGAAAGAACTATCGAGGAGGGTGTTAAAGAGTGAGAAAACAAACAACCTCCGCAAGTGAAAAAAGAATCGGCGTGCTTGCCAGAACGGCGAAGGAGGTAAGGAATTACCGAGTCCGCAAAAAGCTTCTGGTAACCGCGCTTATATGCCTATCCCTTATGGTCGGAATGCTCTACGGAGTGGCGGCACTTTATAAGAAAACGGGTAGCTTTACCGTCAGCATTGACAAGTACGAAATGACCAAATACGGCTTGACGCTTTCGGAGTCGCGGGATATGAAGCACAACAGCTCGCATCTGAATGCCAAAATTTCCGAGCAGCTTACCAATATTGCCGGAGAGACGATAGACGCCAACGTCGATATGATAGACGGTGCGCACAACGGAGAAAATTACATAGCGTACACCTTCTATCTGCAAAACGCGGGCGAGGTTGAGATAGCTTACGATTACCAGATAAACCTCTCCGGAGTTACGCAGTCACTCGACGAGGCTATACGTATTCGCCTTTACGTTGACGGCAATCCGACGACCTACGCCAAAACGCGCAGCGACGGCGGCGGTGCAGAGCCCGGCACTACGGAATTTTATTCGGCAAACGTAGTAATGAAGGGCCGCGGGGACGGATTTACTCCCGGCGAGGTAACTAAATTTACGATCGTTATTTGGATCGAGGGGCACGACCCCGATTGCATCGACTGGCTCGTGGGCGGTCAGCTCAAGGTAGATATGAAAATGAACGTAGTTCATTAAACAAGATATTTATTCTCGCAAGGGAAAAATATATACTAAAAAACAATTTATTAATTTTTTCAAAGGAGAAAAAAGAAATGAAAAACACGCGCAAACTCATTCCCGCTGTTGTCATGCTCCTCGTTTCGGCTGTTCTGATGAGCACGGCATCATTCGCATGGTTCTCCATGAACCAGCAGGTTACCGCTACCGGTATGGACGTAACCGCAACGACTCCCGCGTCTCTTGAGATCACTGATGATCCCAGCGCTGGCGATTGGAGCTACGGTGTTACACTCACGAAGGACGTTGACGGCCTTAACCCCGTTACCAGACACACCAACGACAAATGGTACGTTCCCGCATCTAACAACCCCATCGGTACAGACGGCAAGGCACAGTACCCCCTTACCGATTCCAACCTGTCTTATTGGACCGAGGTGGAAATAGATTACGAAACCGGTAAGAGCGGTCTTCTCCAGTACGCTCTCACCCAGGACCTCTACATTCGCACCAACGCAGGTAATACATCCGTTTCAGGAATCAAGTTCGCAGCAACCGCAACCGTTAGCGCAGGCACAGACGGCGCATCCGCTCTTATGAAGAGCGTTAAGGTTTACCTCGTAGTAAACGGCATCGTAACCGAGCTTAACTCAACGGCAAAAGGCGAGTGGATCGCTCCCCTTTCTACCGCGACTACTAACAACATCAAGGTTACCGTGGTCGTAGTATACGACGGAAACGCTCTTGATGGCGAAAACGTTGTTGTTAAGAACGATAATGCAGACCTCAAGGAAACCGCAGTAAGCGTTACGTTCGTTGCAAAAAACGGTTAATTTAACAAAACAAAAAACAGCCATAGCCCGACGGAAAATTTTTCGCGCGGGTAGGGGTGACAGCACCCCGTGTGACTTAAACCTGCCTGCTTTGCGGGCAGGTTTAAGAAGCTTTTATTAAGAGTCGACGTCCACGCCGCAGGACATTCGGTGCGGCAAAGCTAAATTGGAAAATAACGGACGAGCAATCGTTTTAATATAAATAACATTAACAGTAAGTGAGGTACTGGTATATGGCAAACGTAAATAAGGAAAAAATTAAAAAGATAGCTGAAATAAGCGTAAACGTGCTTATTTGGATAGTCGTGGTAATGTCTTTATTCATTACTATCCTCGTGTTCAGCGCACAGGGCAGCAAGGACGGCGTGCCCTCTATCTTCGGCAAAAGTCTTGTGACTATTGAATCCGGCTCTATGAAGCCTACCTACAAGGAGGGCGACCTCGTATTTATGACGAAGCTTACCGACGCCGAAAAGGCGAAGCTTGACGTCGGCGACATAATTACGTATTTTGCTCCCATTGATATCAACAATGACGGAAAGACCGGAGATATCAACACCCACCGTATAGTAAGAATCGACCATACCACCGGCACGGTTCATACGCAGGGTGACAATAAAGAAACTAATCCCGTCGAAGACAGTTATACTCTTAAGTATATGGATATAATCGGTAAATGTACCGAAAAGGGCAGAGTGGGCGGACTTGGCGCTGTAATCAAGTTTTTGCGCTCCTCTCTCGGCTTCTTCCTTTGCATAGTACTTCCCCTTATCCTATTCTTCCTCTATGAGCTTTACAGATTTATTTCGCTCATAGTTTCCGAGCGTGCGAAGAACGCGCCCGTGTCGAGCGAAACCGAGGAGGAAATAAAGAAAAAAGCAATCGAGGAATATCTCGCAAGTCAGCGGAAGGCTGAAGAAGAAAACAAAAACGGCAAACCCGAAGCAGACGGCGGCGTTAAAGAGGAAAAAACGCTCGAATCCTCCGAGTCGGGCGAAAACAAAGAATAATCAGCAAAAGTGGGTGGGGTAGCCCGCTTATGAAAGGGGTATCAAGAGGTGGACGGATTTCTTGATTGGTTTTTTGCCTTCTTAACCACAATGATAGACGGCATCTGGAAGATAATTTCCGGAATTTTCGGCGGTATTTTTCAGATATTCAACGTAGTTTACTACGTTAAGCAGATAGCTGCGTATAAGGACGGCTTTAACGCGCTGGACTGGATATTTGCCATACTGTCACTGATTTTAGTTATCGGAGTATGGGTAATAATCATATACCTGCTGATCCTGCTTATAAGAAAATACATACGCTTCCGCAAGTCTGCTGTCGGTAGCGAGGATCTGCTTGAGGAGGTTGCCGAGCTTCACCGCGACGTAGTCAGACTCAATAACGAGAAGGAGAGAATCCTCGCGCTTAAAATAGGTCAGACCAACGTGCCCCTCGACCTGCTTAACGGTATTTACGAGGAAGAGGAGGAGAGCGAGGAGAGCGTCGCGGAGGAAGGAGAGCTTCTGCCGAGATTTGCAAAGCTTGACGCGATCGACCAGAAGTATCTTTATTACAGCGCGCCCGAGTACAGAAGAGATTTCACGCTTTCCGAGGTGTGCGAGGAGTTCCGCAACTTTGCCTGCTCTCGTATGGGACTGTACTACGATATTAAAACTATACGTCTTCTGTTTGCGGGTATGGCGTCAACGAAGCTCATACTGCTTCAGGGTATTTCCGGTACCGGTAAAACCTCGTTACCCTACGCACTCGGTAAGTTTATCGACAACGACTCCACGATAGTTTCGGTTCAGCCCTCTTGGCGTGACCGCACGGAGCTTTTCGGTTACTTCAACGAGTTCTCAAAGAAGTTCAATGAAACCGACGTCTTGCGCAGAATATACGAGTCATCATACACCGACGACGTCAACGTTATCATTCTCGACGAGCTTAACATAGCGCGCATTGAGTATTACTTCGCGGAAATGCTCTCGATTATGGAAATGCCGGATGCAAACGAGTGGAAAATAGAGCTTGTTCCATCATCCTGGACGAACGACCCGCAGAACCTTAAGGACGGTAAGCTCATTATTCCGCAGAACGTATGGTACGTGGGAACTGCTAACAACGATGACTCTACATTCGCCGTTTCCGACAAGGTTTACGACCGTGCACTTACGATAAACATTGACGACAAGGGCGTGGCGTTCGATGCGCCCGACACAAAGCCTGCTCGCATAAGCCACACTCACCTGCAATCTCTCTTTGCGAAGGCGATGGAGGAGTATGCCGTTGAGCAGAAATATCTCAATATGATCGAGGAGCTTGACAATTACGTAATAAAGAAGTTCCGCGTTGCATTCGGTAACCGTATTATGAAGCAGCTTAAGGCGTTCGTGCCTGTTTACGTTGCTTGCGGCGGCACGGTGATTGGCGGCATAGACCATATTTTGAACACTAAAGTGTTCAGAAAGTTCGAATCTCTTAACCTTTCTCTTATCCGCGACGAAATCAAGGGACTTATAAACTACCTTAACACGCTGTTCGGAAAGAATGAAATGGCGGATTCGATAGCTTTCCTTGAAAGACTTCAGCGCACCTACTAATCAATATCTCTAATCAATAAACCGAGGGGAGACGCCTAAAATTGAATAAGCTTTATGAAGAAATCAAGAGCAAGGCACAGTCTGCCTTCAAGGCACTCGCAAAGGAGTGCGTACAGTTTGATGATGCAAGGATGCTGCTTGGCGCGGCGGAGGCGTCTACCTCTCTTACCAGAAGTAAGGTAAGCAAGAGTATTGACACCGAGTGGATAGACAGAATAGAGGCAACCATGCCGATACTCGACATGATAATCCGTAACCCCTCGGTAACTATCGAGGACGTGGACGAGATCCTGCCCGTTGAGCTTTCAAGACACATCACCGAAAAGTCAATAAAGCATCTTGCACAGCATACGAACCTTATTCTTGACGTCAAGGACGACGAGGTCATTCCCCAGAAGATACTTAACGTTTTCCACGAGGAAACCTTGCTCACCTACGAGAATAAGTTCGTAAACACTCTACTTAATCGACTTTCTGCTTTTGTGGATAAGCGTCTGCGCGCCCTGAACGGCACGCTTGGCGTGGAAATGAACTACAAGTTCGGATACAGCACCGAATTTGAGCATTTCATATCCGATGAGGGCGGTCGAAATTCGGCTCGGATAAATCTTCAGATCGAGTTGACCTCACCTCTCGGTAGGGAGATGTCCGAGTCCGACAAGGAAATAAACGAAAGATACGTTTCGGCACTCGAAAGGGCTCGGCGCATAAATATGGCGCTCATCTCTTACGGCTCGTCGGCGTTCGTACAGCGGCTCGGACGAAACTTCGTGCGTCCCCCTATTATCAGAACCAACGCAATACTCCGAAACAAAAATCTTAAAGAATGTCTTAACCTTTGGGAGTTCATCGAGGGATACGACAAGGTCGGATACACCTTCGTCGGTGACAGGGCGTATGAGTTGCCATCCGACGAGTTCGTCGGTGGTATGTATTCTGCCGCCGCGCTTCAATACCTCACCCTTTACAGCGGTGTGGCGGAGGATGCGGAAAATACGCGCCTTATATCCGAAAAGCACCTCTTTGACGTTCTTCCGGAGTTTGACAGCGATATAGAAAGCGAGGAGCTTGACGATTATCAGGTTTACGACTCGGAATACAGAAAGACCGTACCCGTGTCACGCCTTATGAATAACCGTAAGAAGCTTTCCGAGGATGAAAAGAAAATACGCAGGGCTCTTCTTATAGCGCTGCGAGCCGATGAGATAATGAACGAGGCTCAAGTTCGCGAGGAGATGGAAAAACGCCGTCTTGCAAGAGAAGCCGAAGAGGAACGCCGCCGCTTGGAGGAGGAGGCAAGAAGGCTTGCCGAAATGGAGGCAGCACGCCTTGCCGAAGAGGCACGCCTCGCCGCTATGCGCGAGGTGGAGGTGCGTTACAGACGCTCCTTTATGTCAAGATACATACAAGCGGAGTCTTATATACAGGAATACTACAACGAAATCAAGAACACCCTTCTTTCCTACAAGGGTGTCAAGGCAAGAAGCTCCTGGTCAAAGGAAAGCTTCAAACGCGGCAGAGCGCATCTTGCCAAAATCGACGTCAAGGGAAAGGCTCTTTATCTCTATCTCGCACTCGAGCCCGAGGAGCTTGACGCCAAATATTTTGCAACCCGTGCAAGCGGAGATTGCCCCACACTCATTAAAATCAAGAGCCCGCGCAGGCTGAAGCAGTCGCTTGAGCTTATCGAGGCTCTTATGAAGAAACTGGAAATACCGAGGACCGAACGTGCGGCAGAGGATTACAGACTGCCGTATGAGGAAACCGAGGCTCTCATCGAGCGCGGACTTATCAAGGTCATATTGCCGAAGGGCGAGGTGCTTGACGAGAACGCTATCGCGGTAAAGGCGGACCTTTCAGAACTCGAAGCAATGCGTGCCGAGGCGGAGGCGAAGCGCAAGGAGTTACTTGCCGCCGAAGAAGCGGAAAATGAGGCGGAAGCGGTAGAAAGCACCGAAGTAGCCGAAGTTGAAACGGAGGTTGCCGAAGAAGCGGAAAACGAGGCGGAAGCGACAGAAAGCACCGAAGCAGCCGAAGCCGAAACGGAGGTTGCTGAAGAAGCGGAAAACGAGGCGGAAGCGGCAGAAAGCACCGAAGCAGCCGAAGCCGAAACGGAGGTTGCCGAAGAAGCGGAAAACGAGGCGGAAGCGGTAGAAAGCACCGAAGTAGCCGAAGCCGAAACGGAGGTTGCCGAAGAAGCGGAAAATGAGGCTACAAAAGCTGACTCTGCCATTGAGCCTGAAGCTCCCGAAGAATTCGAGGCGAAGATAACCGCCGAGGGCGAGCTTTTGGAAGAAGCGGAAGCAGAAGTTGAGCTTGCAACCGACGAGAATCTTGACTCTATTTGCGGCGACGATGCCGTCGCTATTGCCGACGCGGCACTTTCCATTCCTGAGGAGGAGTCGATTCCCGAGGCAAAAATCGACGATATGATACGTTCCGCAATGAAGCAGGGCGGCGGAGTCTGCATAAGCCTGTTCTCCACACCCCAGATCTATAGGGGCGAGAGGGGCGTCGGCGCGTTGCGCTTTGCCTTCTCGGGCGGCGCGCGGGAGAACTCCGCACAAATCGTTATACCGTATACCAGGGAACAGTATCTTGCACTCCCTAGAAAAAAGAAAAAGAGAGTTCTTATGAACGTAAAGGCACTTTTGAGATATAAGGCGACCTCTATGCTCTTAAATAAGCTCCTCTCTCTCAATTCAAGCAGCGAAAGAATAACCGAAAGAATAGAGGCCCTTCGCGAAAGACTTGAATCGGAGCGCAAATTCTTACCAACCTCACCGCTTTGGGAAAACGCGGTTAAAAGGATATCGAAATGACCTCCGAAGCGAAAACAAAAATTAAAAAAGCAGTTAAAATAACCTCGTCCGTCGCGTGGTGGTGCTTGCTGGCATTGCTATTTGCGCTTATCGTGAATATTATCGGAGCGAAGATTGCGGGCAAAGTGCCCAGCGTGTGCGGATATTCGGTAATGCATATCGTCAGCGGAAGCATGGAGGATGAAATTCCTCAGGGCTCGTACGTTCTTATAAAGAGGGTTTCTCCCGATAAGATCAAGATCAACGACGTGATATGCTTTTATTCGGACGACCCGGCAATTTACGGACTTCCCAACACCCACCGTGTAGTGAAAGAGCCTATCCGTGTCGGAGAAAAAATTGAATTTGTGACCAAAGGGGACGCCAATCCCGCTGAGGATCACGTGACCGCAAAGGGCGATCGGTTGATAGGCGTGTACGTGGATACACTTGACGGGCTTACGGCAATTTCGTCCGCTATGAGCGGTAATATATTGTTGACCGTATTTATCGTTTTACAGCTTTCTATTATAGGTATGGTTGTATACGCTACGGTTTTAGTAAAGAAAAGTAAGGAAAATAACAGCGAACCCCCGATTGATAATAAATAAATCAAAAGAGGAGAATGCAAGGTGGAAAAAAGTAAAAGCCATCCGAAATACGCCTCACTTTTCGTGAGAGCGTTTATGGTGCTGGTTGCGTTGGTTCTCGTAGTATATTTCGTATCCGTGCTGATAAATTCGTCGGATTTTTTCGATGAATCGGCAGAGAAGAACGCAAGGATTTATTTCGAAGAGGATATAGAACGTGCGGAGGCACTCGCCGCGGCACATTACGAAAATCTTTACGATATAGTGGAAGAGCTGAAATATGCTACCGCAAGGGGAGAGGTTGAGGCGATCGTATCGTCTTACATAGGCTCGGAGCAGTTTGGCGACCTGCGCTATTATTCCCGGGGCGTAGCTTACGCCGCAAACGGCGCGGTAGTAGATGAGGAAAGCAGCGGAAGGGAATATATCGAAAAGCTTGCCGCAGCTAACCGTGAGGGATGCTCTCCTGTTTATTACGACGTTACGACGCAGCTTGACTGTATTGCCTTTTTTGTTCCCGTTAGGGGCTCGGACGTGATCGACGGTATTTTGTCGATACTCCCTGCGCGTAACATAATAAACGTCGGCACGGTAATTAACGAAAAGGCGAGCGCGGTGGCAATTATAAATTTTGACGGCAAGGTGCTTTCGGATCGCCGTGCAGAAGGATTTGACAATACCGTTGGCAACAATTTTTACGCCTTTATCACCGCCTTTACACACAATAAATTGGAATCTGACGCCGTTTCCAAAGCGGTTGCTGCAAAGCAAAAGTGTGCGATAACCGTCACAGCGGGCTCTGATAAATACACCCTGGCAATCTCTCCGCTTTCAAGATTTGACGACAATCTTTTGCTGGTTTCACTCAGCGAAAGCGAGGGACTTATAGCTCCCGAGATCACCTATATAAGACACATCATAAATCTTTTGATAATAGCCGTGGTGGCACTCATCGTAGGCTATATTTACGCCAAGCTCTATCAGAAGCGCGTTAAGGGAGCGATCTCCGCCGCGGAGCTTGAGGACGCAAGACTCGGATGCCCCAACGCAGAGCAGTTCAAGCGCAACGCCAAGGAGCTTCTGGCATCATACAGGCAGAAATACACCGTTATTTCACTCGCGATAAGGCACTTCTTCTACCTTGAGGAGCAGCTCGGTGAGGCGGACTGTACCGCACTTCTGAATACTCTCGTTAAGATAGTGGAAAGCACCTCGAACGCTACCGAGTGCTACGGCTATTGCGGCGAGGGAAAATTCCTTTTGCTCGTTGTTAACCCGAACAGCCACGCCTTAAGCGACAGAATAAAGCTTATTAAAACGATAATAAACCGTGAGGACGTTCTTAACGAAAAGGGAATTAAATTGAAATTTGCCGCAGGTGCGTATAATATATTCGCAAACCGCAAGCGCACCGTGCAGGAAATGATAGATTGTGCCAACACGGCGTGCGCTACCGACGAGAACAACTCCAAAACGACGCACACCCTCTTCACCGAGGAGGTCAAGGCACAGATCGAGCATAACGAAAAAATTGAGGCGGTTATGGAAAGTGCGCTTCAAAACAGAGAGTTCAAGCTCTTCCTGCAGCCGAAATACGACGTAAAGCGCGACACTATCCACAGCGCGGAGGCTCTGGTTCGTTGGTTTGACCCGCGCAAGGGCGATTACAGATTCCCGGGCGAGTTTATTCCGCTGTTCGAAAGCAACGGATTTATAGTAAAGCTTGACCACTTCGTTTATACCGAGGTGCTTGAATACCTTTCTCACGCCGTAGAGCGCGGGGAGAAGGTAGTGCCCGTCGCAGTGAACGTTTCGCGCGTGACGGCAACGAGCCCCGATTTCGTAAACTTTTACGTAGGAAATAAGAAAAAGTACGGAATTCCCGACGGATTTATTACCCTGGAGCTTACCGAAAGCTTTGCGATGGAGGATTACGACAAGATCGCGAGCATAGTAAGCGCATTACATAACAACGGTATGCTTTGCTCGATAGACGACTTCGGATCGGGATATTCCTCATTCAGCATTCTTAAACAGCTTAATATGGATGAGCTTAAGCTTGACTCGGTGTTCGTGCGTCGCGGTCTGGACGTTACGCGTGACGACAAGCTGCTCTCCACGATCATAGAGCTCGGTAAATTTATGGGCATGAGCGTAGTTCAAGAGGGTATTGAAACCAAGGAGATGTTCGATAAGGTCGTGGCTATGGGATGCGACGTTGTCCAGGGATACTATTACGCCAAGGCAATATCTCTTGAAGAATTCAAAATATTCATAAATACCAATACGTCAATCAAGTATAAATCACTCGTAAAATAATCTAAAGGAGGGTGAGGATGAAAAACGTGCAAAAAGCAACGGTCGGCATCGTATTAACGTCCGTTGCCCTCATATTCAGCATCTTCGGATTGCTTATGACAAATGGCACGCTTGCGTGGTTCGTCGGTAACAAAGACGTTCGCGCCGATGGATTCGGCATAAGGATCGCGAACGCAAGTAACGTTTCCGCAACTCTTAAGTCCTTCCCCGTGTCAAAAATAAGCGGAAACAGCTACACGTTTGAGATAAACGGCGCGGAAAGCTACACGCTGCCCGTGCACGACGAGGAACAGATAGTACCGCTTGAATATCAGAAGGCGTTGGTTGTGGAAGTTACCGTCACCGTTATAGAGCAAATACCTTTTACACTTTCTCTGCGCTCCCTGCACGACGTAAGCACTCTGGTAGGTCAACAAAACTGGATAAGCAACTGCCTCAAAATCAGGCGCGCAACCTATGAAAACGGCGTGGCAACTACGGTAGCTGTTACCGATCCGCCTGCCACTACGGGCTTCATCACTCTGGCTACCACGCCGACCAAGACGAATGAGTTTGATCTTGTCAGCCAAACCCTCTCACCCGGATCGTATAAGTATTATTTCGTGCTGGAATACGATATGAATATTATCAATTATATAGCCGGACAGATGCAGCTGCTCTACCCAACGATTGAAACGGTAGAATACAGTAACGACATAGAATTTATGCTCTACGAGCGATAAAACGGAAAGAAAGGAGAACTGAAAAATGGCGAGAAGCTTTAAAAGCAGATTTGTGTCACTGCTCGTCCTTTTGTCAATACTCCTTTCTTCTTGTATTACTGTGTCGGTCGCCTGGTTAAGTGCTATTTTAAAGGCGCAGACTGACGGTGATTTCGCAGGCTCGTCCATGGTTTCCTATTTTGCGGGCGGCGACGGTACGAAAACAAATCCCTATATTATTTCCAGCGCGCGTCACCTCTACAACCTTTCCTGGCTTCAGAATATGGGATTTTTCGACGAAAAGCACCCGTACTTCAAGGTTGCAGACGCCAACGGAAATGCTACCACCATAAATATGGCGGGACAGCTGTCAAGCGACGGCGTCAGCGGCGCGATTCCTCCCATTGGCTCAATAAATAAGCCGTTTAAGGGGGAGTTTAACGGCAACGGCTCGATTATAGAAAATCTCTGGGTTTCAACCGATCCTGCCGACTGGAAGCGAATGCCGCAAGGACTTGAGGCAGACTTTGACACAAGTGCGGAGAAGGATTACGTCGGCCTTTTCGGCGCAATAAGCGACACGGCTATAATTTACAACTTCAAGCTTGACAAGATAGAGGTTAAAACGCACATAGATGCAACTGTCGGCATTATATGCGGCTACGTTGATGCAATGGTGTTTAACGTAGGCGTTTACAACGGCATTATTACCGCCACGGACGGTGCCGTGCTTGCAAGCGACTACTCCATTCTCGGTGCGAAAAGCTCGCGAATAGTGTGGGAGGATATGCCGGAGGTTAAGCTCGAATATGGCGGTGGCGGCGGTGAGGGCGGCGTTATAAGGGTGGACGTTAATGACGGCAAGCTTACGAATCTTTTCACGAACAATGCACTTGCGGCTACCTATAAGGATATTCACGATGCTGTGGAAGATGCAATGCCAAAGCGTTCATATCTTGTAGGCGACATTACGAAAACGACTCAAAACAAAGATCCCGTTTTCTATATTTATTCCACAAGAATAAACAGCAGCAAGGGTTATGCGACCGTAAACGGCAAAAGCCAAAAGGTTATAGAAACCAACAATGATAAAGGCAATATCACCTCACCTACCGCAAATACGTTTTTAAAGATAACTGCCGGAAGCGGAAATCAAAACTCCACTTATTATACTGCGCTTCATTCTTCAACGAGCGATATCATCAAAAATAATCTGACTTATAACGCCGATTTTGATACGAGAATCAATAATCTGACCAAGACAAGAATCCTCTTGCAAACAGGCGCGCCACCAAGCTTTGATATGACAAGTGAGGGATGGGAAAACAATTTTGCAAAGATCCAGTTTGCCGGTGCTACCGAAGAGCTTTACGTGCCTAAAAACGGCGTATGGTTTAAGCCTATGGCACCGGGATCGTCCATAATATCCTTCACAATAACTAACAGCAGTGAAGATGCTCACCGTTCAATCTACAGGTATACGAGATATAAAGACGGAGAAAAAAAGGGTCAAATCGATCCAAGTAGCGTGACTGAAACGGTTTTTGTTTTAAACGTAAACAAGCAACTGCATAACAATAACAAGAACGCTTGCTTTACCAACGGTGACATTCTGGCGTTTGAATTCATGATCGACCAAGATGATATTGACGGAGGATACGAGTTCATCATAGGAAACAGCTCCGACTACGGCGACGAGGATTCAAGAAGCGGCTTCTTATTTCTCGCGCTCGCCGGTGCATCAAACAAAGACGGACCTACCACGGACAGCGACGGAAACCCAATATTTAGGCAGGCACTTTACGACGTCGACTACGTTGTATCGCTTGAGGACGATATGACGGCAGAGGAGTATAAAATCCACCAATCCATATTAAGAATAAATCCATACACAGCACCCACGGGATCACAGATTTCTCTCTATTATCTTGCAAAGGCGGTTCAAAACGATGCGGCAGGCTTCGCCTCCAGGGTGTTCTACTACGTTCCGGCCGATGACAAGATAGTCGATATTACCGTCCAAGAGCAGTCGCAAAGATCGCCAACTAAATTCGACGACAGAGCGACGGTAGCAAATGATAGCGGATAAAGAAAACTCCACGCGAGCTACGTGAAAAAGCTCTTATTACACTAAATACATTACAGTGCCCATCTTGCACGCAAGACGGCGTAAAAAAGGACGAGAAAGAGACGCCTACCATAAAGCAGGTTTTACCTCCCGAAAAAGAAAAAAGGAGTACGGACGATTTGTTCGTACTCCTTTTCACACGTCTTGCCCTGCAAGGTATAGTGTGTTGCACCTTTTCGATTTACTATCGGGTAGTAATATAAGTGAAATGTTTTGCTATCGCAAAACGTGAAATAATATGCTGTCGCATATTGTGAAATATCTCGCCTTGCTCGATGTGAAATGAAATTTGCCCACGTTCGCGAAGCGAACATTTCACATTTGCGAAGCAAATATTTCACCGCGAAGCGATTTCACTTGCCCAAATGGGCAAATTTCGTTGGGCGACCTGCTTTACAGTAGGTCGCCCAAAGCCCCCCTTTTGTATGAGCTATTATCGATTCTGATATAAAATACCTACCTCCGACTCACTCAAAGCATA
>JAGCJI010000035.1 GCA_017648085.1 Clostridia bacterium
CGTGAAAACACAAGCAGTTGTTTTCGCTAGCTCGCATTTAACTATGCAGGCGTATTAAGTTTTAGGGAGGAGTTGAAACGCAACTACCCTTAGGAGCGGGGTTATTATATTACGCGGCAGTCGCATAGTCGCGTGCCGTCGCCTCGGTACACTCGGCACGACTCGCTCCTTGCTTTGTGCCGTCAAGCGTCGTGAAAACAACAAGCAGTTGTTTTCGCTAGCTCGCATTTAACTATGCAGGCGTATTAAGTTTTAGGGAGGAGTTGAAACGCAACTAACCCTTAGGAGTGGGGTTATTATATTCCTTGGCGTTTTTAATTGCACAACCAAGTGCTTTATTAGTGTATCACAATTTTAGAGAAAAGTCAATAAAAAACAAACAAGTTGGAAAAATGATTTTCTGGAAAGGTAAAAAAAGCAACAATCACGATACCGTGTTAAATTATTTGACACGTTCCTTTGGGCAGAATTTTGACGCCAAAATATAAATGTAAACTTTAATTTACATTGGATAAAATTTGGTGCAAATTTAAAAAAGTCCCGTGACTATTGACTTTTTTAACTGCTGGTGTTACAATAAAGCAAGTTCGAGGTGCTTTTGCGCAGAAGCTGTGAAAGATATCTAAGGAGGGCTTTAAATTGAAGAGAGCTATATTGCCCGCAGCGTTTATTCTTGACCTTGACGACGTGATGTGGCACGATGGGCGTGATTTGCGACGCATTGGACAGGCATCAAGAACCGAGTTTCCGAGAACTCACGTTAAAGAGGACTATCTCGTTATAGAGGAGCTTGGACGTGCTCTCGATATGAAGATAATCTGCCCCATTTGCCTTGGCGACTGGGATAAGGACAACTATCTTCGCGGTGTTGTCGGTCTTACTCACAATCCGCACGGCTGGAACAGAAAAGAAGAAATCGATATGAAGCTTGCAGAGGAATATTTTAACGCAGCAGAAAGCTCCGAGCATATAGATTACGCGGTCCACGCGCTCCTCCACGGCCTTTACGATGAGAACGGAAAGCACCTTAACGAGCTTCAGTATTTCTATAAGGATGCCGACGGCGTAGCCCACCTTTTACCTAACGAACAGCTTGAATTACAGCTTGACTTATTTTTCAAAATCTACAACTCGTGGGGCTTTAAAAAGGACATCGTAACTTTCTGTCCGCCCTGCGGAATACCTCTTCGCGATTATAACGACTGGGCGTCTATTGATAGATTAAGCTCCCTGCTTTATAAGCGAGGTGTTCGCTACATAATTGCTCGCTGGCAAAAGGGGCGTGAGTATTCTTGTATAAATTCCGGCGTGCTATATATTGAAAAGAACGCTCTTTGCGGTGCGCCCAGCTCGGTTTATGACGTCAACCCCGATTACGTTGCCGATTTTGGCAAGGATGGTGATGAGAGCTTCGGTGACGTTCTCGGAATGCATTGGAACAACTTCTTACATTATTATCCTGCTGACAGCTTTAAGCGAATACCGCAGTGGGTAGAGTGGTTCAAGCGGCAGTCGGAGGTGTTTGGCTTGATGCTATCCCGCGATATGCGTTTTACGGGTAATCAGTGCATCTACCGCAAGAATTCCGTCGTGACGGTTGACGGGGATAAATGCACCGTCGACGTTTCGGGCGCGCTCGCACTCGGATTCGACGATCTCGGCAATGAGTTTTATATCAGCTTCAAGAACGACTCCTTGCCTAAATCCTGCACCGGCGGCAAAATGGAGCTTTACGAGGAAAAGAAAAGCTTCAAAACCTATAAGATTACCTGCGAAAGCGCGAAAATAGAATTTCAGCTTTGATACGTCCGTGCCGTTTTTGTGATTATTCAACAAAAACGGCACTTTTATTTTTTATAAAAATATCACTCGCGGGCGCACATACGCTATTGACATTGCACGTCTTATGTGTTAAAATATATACGGTAAGGGTTTTTGTTACTGACGGAAATGCGGATTTAACTGCAGGGGAGCAAAAATCTGAATAAGCCGACCGTCTGGGCAGTCTACCTTTATGGGGTAAGACCGCCTTTTTTGCTTTGAAAATCAATTTGAATGGAGATAAAAATGAAAAAAGTTGCGATTTTGATGGGAAGCGACAGCGACCTTCCCGTAGTTGAAAAGGGAATTGCGGTTCTCAAGGAATACGGCGTACCATTTGAGGTTCACGTTTATTCCGCACACAGAACTCCCGTTGAGGCGGCGGAGTTCGTTTCGGGCGCATGCGAGCGCGGCTTCGGCGTTCTTATTGCAGCTGCAGGGATGGCGGCGCACCTTGCAGGTGCGGTTGCGGCAAATACGACTCTTCCCGTAATCGGTATTCCCGTTTCGTCGAAGAACACCGGCGGTATGGACGCGCTTCTTGCAACCGTGCAGATGCCAAGCGGCATCCCCGTAGCCACCGTTGCTATTGACGGCGCGGCAAACGCGGCACTTCTTGCGGTTGAGATTCTTGCTCTCTCCGAGCCCACCCTTGCGGACAAGCTCGTCAGCGCAAGAGCGGCAGGACGCGAAAAGGTGCTTATGAAAAATCGCGCTGTTGAAGAAAAATACAATGTCTAATTAACCCAACTCGGAGGAAAAAATGGGAGTTTTCGGAATTATAGGAGAGGAGCGCACCGACGTCGCGTCCAGCGTGTACTACGGTTTGTTCGCCCTTCAGCACAGAGGACAGGAGAGCTGCGGAATCGTTGTTAACGACGACGGAGTGTTTCATATGCGTAAGGACTCGGGCCTTGTAAACGACGTCTTTACCCACGCGAACCTTAACGCCCTCGGCCACGGAAATATGGCAATCGGCCACGTAAGATACGGCACGCTTACCACCAAAGCAAGAGAAAATGCGGAGCCCATCGTGGTAAATCACATAAAGGGCAGGCTTGCAATAGCTACGGCGGGCAAGCTTGTAAACGCCGCGGAGCTTAAGCGCGAGCTGGAGCTTGAGGGAATGGTATTCCATACCAACAGCGACGCGGAAATAGTTTCTTACTTAATTACCAAGGAGCGCATAAAGTGCGATTCAATCGAGGAGGCGGTTTGCCGTGCAATGACAAGATTTGACGGCGGCTTAAGCATGCTCGTAATGTCGCCCCAGAAGATAATCGCAACCCGTGATAAATACGGCTTCCACCCTATGTGCTTTGGAAAAAGAGAAAACAGTCAGTACGTTATAGCAACCGAAACCTGTGCGCTAGATACCGTCAGCGCAACCTTTATACGGGAGATGGTTCCCGGTGAAATAATGGTATTTTCAAACGAGGGCGTGCAGTCGATAAAAACGCACATGGGCAAATGCCCCGAGTCCCTCTGCGTATTTGAGTACGTATATACCTCCCGCCCCGATTCCAATATCGCGGGCTGCTCGGTGCACGAGGCGAGAAAGCGCGCGGGAGCGTTGCTTGCAAAGGCGCACCCCGTTGAAGCCGACGTCGTAGTCGGTGTGCCCGATTCGGGACTTGACGCGGCAATAGGCTATGCGGAGGAGTCGGGAATCCCTTACGGCATCGGACTTATCAAAAATAAATACATCGGCAGAACCTTTATAGCCCCCTCGCAAAACGTTCGTGAGGATAAGGTGAAAATAAAGCTCAACCCCGTGTCCTCTACTATAAAGAATAAGAGAGTGGTGCTCGTTGACGATTCTATCGTTCGCGGCACGACCTGCGCAAAGCTCGTTCGCTTGCTTAAAAACGCAGGAGCGCGCGAGGTGCATTTGCGTTCGTCTGCGCCCCCCTTCCTCAACCCCTGCTATTACGGCACCGACGTTGATTCAAGGGATTCGCTTATCGCCTGCAACCACTCCATTGAGGAAATAACCAAGATAACCGAGGCTGACTCACTTGGATATTTAAGGCTTGAGGACGTAACGAAGCTTGGTGAGAGCGGAAGCTGTAAGGGCTATTGTACCGCCTGCTTTGACGGTAGATACCCCACCAAAATTCCCGCTGTAAGGGAATCCTCTAAATACGACCGCAAGATTTCGGACAAGTAATTAAATTTGAAAGGTATATAGAAATGAAAAATTCCAGATCAGAAAGCTATGCGAAGGCGGGCGTTGATATTACCGCCGGTTATAAGGCAGTAGAGCTTATGAAGGCGCACATCGCGCGCACTCGCAACGAGGGATGCCTCGACGACGTCGGCGGCTTCGGCGGATGCTTCGGACTTCCTATGGGAATGGAGGAGCCCGTGCTTGTTTCCGGCACCGACGGATGCGGAACCAAGGTTAAGCTCGCAATTCTTATGGACAAGCACGATACTATCGGTATCGACGCGGTCGCAATGTGTGTAAACGACATTATCTGCGTTGGTGCGCGTCCCCTTTTCTTCCTTGATTACATTGCCTGCGGCAAGAACTATCCCGAAAAGATTGCCGAAATCGTATCCGGCGTTGCCGAGGGATGCGTTCAGTCGGGCGCGGCTCTGATCGGTGGCGAAACCGCGGAGCATCCCGGTCTTATGCCCAAGGAGGATTATGACCTTGCGGGATTTGCCGTTGGTATCGTAGATAAGAAAAAGATTATCGACAACAAGAAAATGAAGGCGGGCGACGTTATAATCGCTCTCCCCTCGACGGGTATCCACTCAAACGGCTTCTCACTTTGCCGCAAGGTGTTTGATATCGACAATAATAACCCCGAGCTTTACGTGCCCCGTGAGGAGCTTTCGGGCAAAACTATTGCCGAAGCGCTTCTTACTCCCACGAGAATTTACGTTAAATCCATCCTCGCCCTTCTTGAGTCGGTTGAGGTTAAGGGAATCTCTCACATCACCGGCGGCGGCTTCTACGAGAACATTCCGCGCTCATTCCCCGACGGACTCGGCGCAAAGATAGAAAAGTCGGCTGTAAAGGTGCTTCCCATATTCGACCTTATCGCGAAATTCGGCGACGTTCCCGAGAGGGATATGTATAACACCTACAATATGGGCGTAGGTATGGTCGTAGTAGTTTCACCCGAAAACGTAGACACCGCTCTTCAAATCCTCAAATCCAAGGGCGACGACGCATACGTGCTTGGTGAGGTCGTTGAGAGCGACGAGGGCGTTATCCTATGCTAACACCTGTAAAAATAGCGGTTATGGTATCGGGCGGCGGCACTAATCTGCAGGCGCTCATAGATGCCGAGGCAAGCGGTATTATTAAAAGCGGAAAAATATCCCTCGTTCTTTCAAACAAGGCGGACGCGTTCGCGCTTACCCGTGCGAGCCGCGCGGGTATCCCCACCGCCGTGGTGGAGAAAAAGGATTGTAAGGACGCTTCCGATTTCGAATCTCGCCTTATAGAAATGCTTGATTCAAACGGCATTGAAATCATAGTCCTCGCGGGATTTATGAGCATACTTTCGGAGCGCTTCACCTCGCACTACCGTGACAGAATTATAAACGTTCACCCCTCTCTTATCCCCTCGTTTTGCGGTAAGGGCTTCTACGGCCTGCGCGTGCACGAGGCGGCACTCGCATACGGCGTTAAGGTAAGCGGCGCAACCGTCCATTTCGTAAATGAAATACCCGACGGCGGTCGCATCATAATGCAGCGTGCGGTAGAGGTCAGGGAAGGGGACACCCCCGAAATTCTTCAGAGAAGAATAATGGAGGAGGCGGAGTGGAAAATTCTCCCCCTCGCCTGTGAGCTTGTAGCAAAAGAAATAAGAGAAGGAAAATTAGAAAGGTAAAGACAATGAATATTTACAAAATAGACGATATCGGCGCACTTCTTAATTCAAACACATATCCCGGTCGCGGCATAGTTATCGGCAAAAGCGAGGACGGACGCTACGCCGTTTCCGCATATTTCATTATGGGCAGAAGCGAAAACTCCCGTAACAGAGTATTTTCCGTTAAGGACGGCGACGTATATACCGAGCCCCACGACTTTTCGAAGGTTTCCGACCCCTCTCTCATAATCTACGCGGCTATCAGAAAAATCGGAAACAAGCTTATCGTTACCAACGGTGACCAGACCGATACTATTTACGACTTTATTGCAAAGGGAGAGGATATGCGCGCGGCACTCCGTACC
>JAGCJI010000036.1 GCA_017648085.1 Clostridia bacterium
AATGATTTGCAGTGAGGTATAGTAGCCGCAGGGCAGAGAAAAGTCGCCGTAATCGCGCGTGTCATACCACTCCTCCGTCAGCGTTACCGCAGTCGTGTATACGTATCCAAGCTCGCGTATTTTCCTATCCGCAAAGTCTTGAATTTCAAGCCGTTTGTCCGTTAACTCGCGGCAGGCATCGTCTATATTTTCAAAAACAGATAGCGTTTTTCCGTATTCGCGTAAAATTTCGTCGCGCAGGGCGAGCTTCAGTGCCTGATCCTCCTCGCTGTCGGAGTTTGCAAGGATATGTAGCCTTACGGTATCCTCGTATATTGCACCGTCCGCTTCGGTGGGGATGGCTGCCATAACCAGAGTTGCGGCAAGTATCGAAATTATTGGTAGAATCAGTTTTTTCATATATATCTCCTTTCGTTTCTTCGATTATTGACTCGCCCTTTAGCGTTTATTCACCGTTTGCGCATTTTTTGTTTGTTGAAGCGGTGATATTTCCTTGACTTTCAGAGGTGGCGGTGCTATAATTGAATAAAAAATATTTCAGGTGCTATTATGCCATTAAAAATTCCCGAAATTCAGTCACCCGAAAGATTTTCAGAGCTGACTCTTACCCGTGAGATGCTTGAAGATGCGCTTCGCGGTGCTCTTATGAAAATAGATCTCGCTATTGAAACGATGGACGGAGCTTTTCCGTCTGCCGCAAGTAAAAATAACGTTTATCAGCCGACAGAGAATACGGGAAGCTGGATTGCAGGCTTCTGGACGGGCATACTCTGGCACGCCTACGAGCTGTCGGGGGAGGAAAAATACAAGAGCCTTGCGCTTTCGCAGATCCCGTCTTATACGAAGCGTATAAATGAAAGACTCGGTGTGGACCATCACGATATGGGCTTTTTGTATACCCCCTCCTGCGTTGCCGCATATAAAATCACGGGGGATGAGGAAGCGCGAAGAACGGCACTCCTTGCCGCAGAAAACCTTGCCGCTCGTTATCAGAGCCGCGGTGGATTTATTCAGGCGTGGGGTGCGCTTGACGATCCCACGAAGTACCGACTTATCGTGGATTGTCTGCTCAATATACCCCTTCTTTACTGGGCGGCGGAGGAAACCGGCAATAATACCTATGACAAGATAGCCTTCATCCACTTCAATACCACAGCCGACGTCGCTTGGCGAGCTGACGCGGGCACGTATCACACCTATTACTTTGACTATGAGAGCGGCAAGCCTGACTACGGCGCAACCAAGCAGGGCGCATCCGACGACTCGTCCTGGGCACGCGGTCAGAGCTGGGGAATAACCGGTCCTATACTCACTTACGCGTATAAGAAGTGCGAGCGCGCTATGCACTATTTTAAAGCGTCCACCAACTATATGCTCAATCGCTTGCCCCTTGACTATATTCCGTATTGGGATCTGATTTTCGGTGACGGTGACGGCGAGCCTCGCGACTCATCGTCTGCGGCGATTACAATATGCGGACTCCTTGAGGGCGTCAAGCATATGGAAGAGAGTGACCCTCTGCGCGCTATATACTACAACGCCGCTTGCCATATGATGTCCTCGCTTATTCTGGGATACACCAGCCGTACGGTTCGTGAGGCAAACGGACTTCTTTTGCACGGTACGTATACCCGTCCTTCCGGCAACGGTGTTGACGAAATGAATATATGGGGCGACTATTTCTATATGGAGGCACTCCACAGGATGCTTGATCCCGAGTGGAAGATGTATTGGTAATGAAAGAACAGTATCTCTCCCTGATGGAAAAAACGCTTGGGGCGTATTCCGATGCGGATATAAGGGACTACTTCGATACGGTAAAGCGAGAGGGACTCTCCGAACACGGCTTTCCTCGTCTTACCGCCAATATCGGAGTGCTTATAGCACACGGAATCCGCACCGACCTGTATGGCATATTCCTTGAAATGATGGACTTTTGCTGTGAATATATTCCGCGCGTTGATGCGGCTAATAATTTCAGCGTAAGGGAAATTCTTTTTGCAATAGATGCTGTCAGGGATATGGTCGGTATGGAGAAGGTCAGCCGCTGGCATAAATCTCTCTCTGGTATTATTCCCGAAGAGTGCTACGTAAGAATCGCCAAAACCGAAGCGGACAGACCCCACAACTTTGCTACCTTTGCTGCTTTAAGCGAGCAGGTGCGCATATTTTTCGGCATATCCGAGCGCACCGATTTTGTGGAGCTTCAGCTCGCAACGCAGGTGCCGCGCCTCGACGGTAACGGAATGTACCGCGACCCGCACGAGCCTATGGTTTATGACGTTGTTACGCGCGGACTTCTTTCCGAGCTTCTTTATATCGGCTACCGCGGCAAGTACTATGATATTATAGATTCCGCCCTCAAGCGTGCGGGACTTATGACACTCGGTATGCAGTCCGTCAGCGGTGAGATAGCATACGGTGGCAGAAGTAATTCATTTTTACACAACGAGGCATCTCTTGCCATAATTTTTGAGTATGAGGCAAAAAGATATATAAGAGAGGGAAATATTGCACTTGCCGAAAAATTCAAGACGGCAGCCAATGCCGCCCTCGCTAATATCGACTATTGGCTCGACAAAAAACCGATAACGCATATTAAAAACAGATTTCCGCGCAATTCAAAATACGGTTGCGAGTCATACGCTTATTTCGATAAATATATGATAACGGCGGCTTCGTTTTTGTACGTCGCCTACCGTATGTGCGACGAGTCGGTGCAGCCGGGATCATCGCAAGCAGCTCACCCCGTCGCCTTCAGCACCTCCCCCGATTTTCATAAAACGTTTTTGCGGGCAGGGGAATATTTCCTTGAGCTTGATACCGCTGCTGACAAAAATTACGATTCAAACGGAATCGGACGCGTGCACAAACTGGGTGCGCCATCGTCTATTTGCATCAGCTTGCCTTGCGCGGCACAGCCACATTACACCCTTGACGGTGAGAGCGCTAATATATCTCTCTGCACGGGAATAATCTCTGATAACGAGGAATATTTCGAGGCAGACTATGCGGAATACGTCGGTGCTTTTACGAGCTGCGATGCCCGCTCTGCTATGACAACAGCGACGGTACGGTATGAAAACGGTGCTAGTGCCGCCTTGCGCGTCACCCTTACGGCTGACGGACTCAACGTTACCTCTCTTGCGGAAAAGCCGCTGCTGATGCTTCCGGTGTTCCTCTTTGACGGTCAGGAGTATAGCGTGATCACCCATACGGAAAACGTGCTTGAGATTAACTACTCCGGCTTTGTTTGCCGCTATACCTCAAGTGCAAAAATAACCGAAACCGACCGCCTCGGCAGAAACCGAAACGGATATTACAAGGCGTACCTCACACACGGTGAGGGGGAGATCTCCGTAAACGTAGCCATAGAAAAGAAATAAAATAAAGGGGCACTCGCTGCCCCTTAAAATTATTTTATAAACCACTTGAATTTTTCTTTTTTTTGGTATATAATATATTTGCTGTGACGAAAGAATATATACGTTATTGCGTCTTAAGAGAGACTGCGGTTGGTGTGAGCAGTTGACGTGACCGTGTTTTCCACTTTCCGAGCATTCGGCGATGAGTCGAGGGGAAGTCCCCTTACAGACGTTTGAGTGAAAACCTTTGGGTTTTAATTTGGGTGGCAACACGGAGTTATTCGTCCCATGTAGGACGGATGGCTCTTTTTTTATTTCATAAATTATTCAAGGAGAAAAATATGATCGACATTAAGTTTTTACGTGAAAATCCCGAGGCTGTAAAAGAAAATATCAGAAAGAAGTTTCAGGATTCAAAGCTCCATCTCGTAGACGAGGTTATTGCACTTGACGAGGAGCTTCGTCAAAATAAGAGAAGAGCGGATGACCTTCGCGCAAACAGAAACAAGGTTTCCAAGTCCATAGGCGCGCTTATGGGACAGAAGAAATTTGAGGAGGCAGAGGCTGCGAAGAAGCTCGTTTCCGAACAGGCGGCAGAGCTTGCGGCTTGCGAGGCGCGCGAGGCAGAGCTTGACGAAAAGGTCAAGGAAATAATGATGATAATCCCCAACATTATCGATCCCACCGTTCCGATCGGTAAGGACGATTCAGAAAACGTTGAGGTTGAAAGATTCGGTGAGCCCCTCGTTCCCGCCTTTGAAATTCCTTATCACACCGACATTATGGAGCGCTTCTCCGGTATCGACCTTGACAGCGCGAGAAAGGTAGCGGGCAACGGCTTCTATTACCTTATGGGCGACATCGCGAGACTCCACTCCGCTGTTATCTCCTACGCGAGAGATTTCATGATCGACAGAGGCTTCACCTATTGCATTCCTCCTTATATGATCCGCTCCGGCGTTGTTACCGGCGTTATGTCCTTTGAAGAGATGGACGCTATGATGTACAAGATCGAGGGCGAGGACCTCTTCCTCATCGGTACCTCCGAGCACTCTATGATCGGTAAGTTCATCGACACCATCAACCCTGAGGCATCTCTTCCTTACACACTCACCTCCTACTCCCCCTGCTTCCGCAAGGAGAAGGGCGCGCACGGTATCGAGGAGAGAGGCGTATACAGAATCCA
>JAGCJI010000037.1 GCA_017648085.1 Clostridia bacterium
GAAAAGCTGAAAGCTTTAACGTTGTGGAAGAATAGTACAACGGAGTTCGTTTGTCATAGGTATCACTGTTCGGAACGTTCCCTGTGGCGCTGGAAATCTAAATATGACGGATCTGTTGTAAGTCTTGAGAACGGTTCGCACGTTCCTCATACTCCGCATCCGAAATCGCAAACTGATGAGGAAAAGAAAAATATACAGAACGTGCTGCGCCGTAATCCCGGCATAGGCCTTAATGAGCTCTACGGAAAGCTTCGGTTGAATTATGGTTATACCAGGAACCCGGCAACGTTATATCGCTATTTAAAGAAAAGCGGTTACTATTATAACCGCAAAAAGAAAAAGCCGTATAAGCCAAAGCCGTATAATACCCCGGAATATCTCGGCGAAAAGTGGCAGCTCGACGTCAAGTACGTACCGTTTGAGTGCAGAACCACGCACGTGCGCGGTGACCGTCATTTTTATCAGTATACTGTAATCGACGAAGCTTCTCGGGAACGCTTCATATATCCTTATCAAGAGCTTATCGCACAGAATACTATTGACTTTATAAGACGTGCGATTGCTTATTTTGGATATCAGCCGAAAGTTATTCAAACGGATAACGGATCTGAGTTTACATATACCAGGGAAACGAAGAACGACCTCGAGCATCCTTTTGACCGCTTTTGTCGGCATAAAGGAATTGAGCATAAGCTCCTGAAGCCGCGTACTCCCCGTCATAACGGTAAAGTAGAACGTTCGCATCGTAATGACAACGAGCGTTTTTATAAAACGCTTAAATTCTTCAGCTATAATGACCTTCTTATACAGATGAAAGCATATCTTCACCGTTCAAATAATATCCCGGTCAGCACTCTGAAGAGTCGCGACGGTAAGCGAAAATGGCTTACGCCGTTAGAAAAGCGCGCCGAGCTCATGCTGCTTGACTACGGTGTAGTAGAATAACACCCTCCTCGTTGAATATCAGTGACCGCCCACCGCGACGGTCTTTTTCCGCTGTCAAAAGCCGAAAAGCACCTGCATTTTTGCAAAAATGCAGGTGCTTTTAACACGAATTCGAACTTGTTTTAAAAAAATAGCAACTTTTTACTGACAAATGCTTGACAAATATTCATTTTTTGCCCGAGTACTTCGGAAAACCGTATTGACATAAAAAGCAAAGTGTGCTAATATTAAAGTGGAAATATATTTTAATATATTTAGCATATTTTGGCTTCCGTGAGGTAGCTATGACTGCAATTATAAATGCAAAAATTATACTTGAAAACGGTATTGTGGAGGATAAGGCACTTCTCTTTACCGACAAAATAGAGGGGATCGTTGCGGCGTCGGAAATTCCGGCGGACGCCAAGGTTATCGATGCATTGGGCGGCTACGTCGCTCCGGGTCTTATCGACCTTCACATCCACGGCTATCTTACGCGCGACGTGTGCGATGCGAGCGAGGAGAGTATGAGAATAATCTCCAAGGGACTCCTTGCAAACGGCGTTACCGGATATCTTCCCACTACTATGACGGTGGATATGAAGGTTATACAGGGCGCGATCGACGTCTGCCGTGAGCTTATGGCAAAGGGCGGCGCGGATTTTGATGGCTCAACCATTCTCGGCGTGCACGCTGAGGGACCCTTTATTTCCGAGGCAAAGAAGGGCGCGCAGGACGCAAAGTATATCCTTAAGCCAGATGCCGATTTCGTTAAGAAAAACGCCGACGTTATAAAAATCATAACTCTCGCACCCGAGGAGGACGATGCTGATTTCTCCGCCATCAGGCGCATTAAAGAGGAAACTGACGTTGTTGTTTCCATGGGACACACCTCCGCCGACTACAAAACCGCCATTAAATCCGTTGAGGCGGGTGTCGGCCACGCAACCCACCTCTTTAACGTTATGACTCCTCTTACCCACCGCGCACCCGGAGTTGTCGGTGCGGCATTCAATTCCGACGTAAGCTGTGAGCTTATCGTAGATACCTACCACGTTGACCCTGCGCTTTACAATATGGTCTACAAAATTAAGGGTAGAAAGCTTTGCTTTATCACCGACTGTCTGCCCGCGGGCGGACTCGAGGAGGGAGAATACACCCTCGGCGGCGCAAAGATAATCTACAAGGATAATATCTGCCGCCTTACCGACGGCACTATCGCAGGAAGCGTTTTGCATCTCAATAAGGGCATTATGAACGTATACAATAATTCCGACATACCCCTTTACGAGTGCGTAAACTGCGCATCCCTTAACCCCGCTACCACGCTCGGTATCGCGGACAGGAAGGGCTCGATAGCGGTTGGTAAGGACGCTGATATAATCATACTCGACAGCGAGTTTAACGTAAAGAAAACTATCGTTGGAGGAATTATAAAATATGAAGCTTAAGGTTAATGCAAAGCTTGATCCCGCATTTTTGCCCATGGCACTCGTCTGCCGCGAGATGAGAGAGGGAGCGTCGGGTGAAAACGGTCATGACATAGTGGTAGCGGCAGAGAGAAACCAGGGCTGCACTACCGTATATAAAACCAGAATCTATAAGGACGGCACGGGACACGACGAGGAAAACTGCAAATTCATCGACAGAATCGCAAAGACGCTTCTTTGGGTTTCCGGTGGATATAAGCTTATCATAGCGGGCAGTAAGGTTGTCGGCGAGTACATAAAGAGTGCATTCTCTTACGGCGGATCAAGAGATTTTGACGTTCGCTTTATGGAGAGAGTTTATGAGGAGAAGTTTGAGGTTATCCTTACCGATATCGAACACGCTCCCGAAAACAAGTCCTCCGCATCCCCTGTTGGCAGACATCTTGACGGATGCCGCATCGGCTTTGATGCAGGCGGATCTGACAGAAAGGTATCTGCGGTTATCGACGGTGAAACCGTATATTCCGAGGAGGTCGTTTGGTTCCCGAAGCTTAATTCCGATCCTAACTACCACTACGAGGGTATTCTCAACGCAATGAAGACCGCGGCATCGCACATGCCCCGTGTCGACGCAATCGGCGTTTCCAGCGCAGGCGTATACATTGATAACAAGATAATGGTCGCATCTCTTTTCCTTAAGGTAAGTGATGAGGATTTTGAAAAGCACGTAAAAAATATGTATATCGACGTTGCACGCGAGATCGGCGCAAATATTCCAATCGAGGTTGCAATCGACGGTGACGTTACCGCGCTTGCAGGCGCAATGAGCCTTAATGAAAACGGCGTGCTCGGTATAGCAATGGGTACGAGCGAGGCGGCAGGATACGTTGATATGGACGGTAATATTACCGGTTGGCTCAACGAGCTTGCATTTGCTCCCGTTGACTTCAATGAGGGCGCAATGGTCGACGAGTGGTCGGGCGACTATGGATGCGGCGTTAAGTACTTCTCACAGGACGGCGTTATCAAGCTTGCTCCTTATGCGGGCATCGAGCTTGACGAGAGCCTTTCTCCTGCAGAAAAGCTCAAGGTCGTTCAGAAGCTTATGGCTGAGGGTGACGAGCGCGCCAAGGCAATCTATGAAACCATTGGCGTATACTTTGGTTACACTATCGCATATTATTGCGAATTCTATGATATCAGACAGGTGCTTATTATGGGCCGCGTTACCTCCGGCGAGGGCGGTGTGATTCTTCTTGAGCGTGCGAAGGAGGTTATTGCAACCGAATTCCCTGAGCTTAATAAGAAGGTAACCCTTAATATCCCCGACGAAAAGGCAAGACGCGTTGGTCAGTCTGTAGCGGCTGCCAGCCTTCCTAAAATAAAATAATAAAACCAACTATTAATCACTTTGGAGGAAAGTAATGCTAAGATTGTTTCTTGGAGGACTGAATGTCTTCAGAAGAGTATCGCGCCGTATGTTTCGCAATATGGGCGACCGCATTTTAACGTGGCTCCAGGTTCTGTATGAGAGATTAAAATACAGAGGGAAGAAAACAAGGTGGATTTGGAAAAGCGTCAAGCTTACCAAGGAGCAAAAGCGTGCAATAAATAAGTTCTACAAAGAAAATTACGGAAAAAGAATTCCTCATACGTACCACCGTCTTTTTATGGGCTTTACCGGAAATTTTGACGAAAAATATATTCCGGAAATGCTGTATGCGCCATATCTTGAAAGATACTGTACAGATCCCTCGTATGGCAATGTCTTTACAAACAAGAACACTCTTGCGATTTTTGCTCGCGGTCTTAATGTGAAAACCCCGCAAAACCTTGTTATGTGCAACCGTAAGGGATATTACGATAAGGATTTTAACCGTATTACAGTGGCAGAGGTGGAGGATATTCTCCATAATGCCGGAAAAGTATTTATGAAAACCACCACGGATAGCTGTGGCGGTCGCGGATGTGCTGTTGCAAACTTCGTAAACGGGATTGATACGAACACTAATCTTTCGGTCGCAGAAACCATTAAATCCTTGGGAGAGAATTTTTCAATTCAGGAAATTTTGGTTTGCCACGAAAGTATACGTCGTATATATTCCGGTAGCGCTAATACCTTTAGAATTATTACGTACATTTTAGATGGAAATGTTTATCATTGCCCTGTAATTATGCGTATGGGTAGGGGCGGAGCTGTTACGGATAATGCTTCTGCCGGCGGTATCTTTATCGCCCTTGAGGACGATGGAACTCTGCATAAATCTGCTTTTTCAGAGTATAGAGAGGAGTATACGGTTCATCCGGATACCAACGTGGTATTTGAAGGTTAACGAATAGAGCATCTTGACAGAGCTATTGCCGCTGCAGAAAAAATGCAGATGGCAATACCGCAAGCGGCTGTAGTTAACTGGGATTTCACTATTAACGAGGATGGAGAGCCGGTTCTTATAGAAGCGAATATGAAAAACGATACCCAAGCAGGAAGTATATGGCTGCCGCAAATGGCGCACGGCAAGGGAGCGTTTGGCGAAAACACCGCAAAGGTGCTTCAATATATTCGGCGTGCCAAGAAAATGTCTTTCACAAAAAGAAAGAATTATCCAATGTAACTATAATTCTCGTTCTGTCGCGGCAATCTTATAAAATAATGATAGACAGAGCAAACAAAACC
>JAGCJI010000038.1 GCA_017648085.1 Clostridia bacterium
CAAAAGACTTGAAAACGGTGAAATCGATTATTCGGAGGACTTCTTCGGCAAAAGCGCAAACCTTACCGTATCAGGTCAGCTTGAAGGTGAAACCTACGCTATGGCATTTGGCAACATCTACACCTTCGGCCCCACCTTCCGCGCAGAAAATTCCAACACCGCGCGCCACGCGGCAGAGTTCTGGATGATAGAGCCCGAAATTGCCTTTGCCGACCTTGAAGACGATATGGCGCTCGCTTGGGATATGATTAAATACATCATAAACCACGTTATGAACACCTGTGCGCCGGAGCTCGAATTTTTCAATAAGTTTGTCGATAAGGGCCTTCTTGAAAGACTCACCGCCCTTCGCGAAAGCGAGTATGCAAAGGTAACTTATACCGAGGCTATTGAGATACTTGAAAAGGCAAAGGCAGACTTCAAATATCCCGTATATTGGGGTGTTGACCTTCAGACCGAGCATGAAAGATACCTTACCGAAGAGGTTTATAAGAAGCCTATATTCCTTATCGACTATCCGAAGGAAATCAAGGCGTTCTATATGCGCCAGAACGACGATGGAAAAACCGTTGCGGCAATGGACCTTCTCGTTCCCGGCGTAGGCGAGATAATCGGTGGCTCACAGCGTGAGGAAAGACTTGACGTTCTCGCAGCCAGAATGGCAGAGCTTGGACTCAACGAGGCTGATTATTGGTGGTATATGAACCTCCGTAAGTACGGCGGAACAAAGCATGCAGGCTTTGGTCTTGGATTTGAGCGAATCATTATGTACCTCACAGGCGTGTCAAATATCCGTGACGTTATCCCTTATCCCAGAACGGTAGGAAACGCCGAATTCTAATAAAAAGTGGGCTTGAAGCAGCACCATTTAACGGTACTGCGGCAAGCCCGCTTTGGCTTTTAATCCACTCGAATAACCAATTCCGAGTTTGTAGCATATATAAATGAGTTCGGCAGGGAAGGCGAATTATTCAATAAGCGGCGAAAACCACCTCTTTTTCTCCTTTAGAGAAAATATTTTTAAGAAAATCTCTTTTCCCATTGACAAAAAAATATAAAGGCGTATAATAGTCCTAGGTGCTAAAGGCATCAGCAAAGGAACTTTGAAATGAAAGCTAAGGCTAAGCCGAATTTTACGACAGGACCGATATTTTTCCGAATATTTCTGTTTGTAATACCGATTATTTTAACCGGATTGCTTCAGGTCGCTTATAATATGGCCGACCATATCGTAGTTGGACAGTGGTCGGGTGATGAAAATGCCCTTGCGGCAGTAGGAGCCACAGGAGCCCTTACCAACCTTATAATAAACCTGCTTATGGGTATTGCAACCGGAAGCGGTATCGTTGTCGCACAGTATTTCGGTGCAAAGAGGCATGATGACGTTTCCGCAACGGTTCATACCGCTATGACCTTTGCCGCTATCGGCGGCCTTGTGTTTATGGTGATCGGCCTTCTCGTTTCACGTCCGGCTCTCGTGCTTATGGGCACTCCCGACGGTGAAGAGGGCATACTTACCAAAGCGGTTCTTTACATACAAATTATATGCCTGGGTATTCCCGCGACCTCAGTATATAACTTCGGTGCGGCAACCCTGCGTTCGGTCGGCGACTCGAAAACTCCCCTTTATATCCTTTCTGCCAGCGGCATATTAAACGTTCTTTTTAATCTTCTTTTTGTTATTGTGTTTCATATGTCGGTCGCCGGTGTTGCGATCGCAACTATCATATCTCAGTATGCTTCGGCCATCGCGGTCGTTGTTGTGCTTATATCGCGGCGCGGTGAGTGCTACGCGCTTTCTCTAAAGAAGCTCGGCATCAGGAAAAAGCATTTTCTTCGCGTGCTTCGCTTCGGCATTCCTACCGGTCTTCAAAGCACGCTTTTCTCGATAACCAACGTTCTTATCACAAGTGCGGCCAACGTACTTGACCCTATCGTTCTCAATGCAAGAACAATAGCTGCTAACATAGATAATATCACCTATATCTCTATGAACGCCTATAGCCATGCGGCTATGACATTTGTCGGTCAGAATAGGGGTGCGGATAAAAACGAGCGTATCAATCGCATTTTCCGCTACCTTATAATTCAGGTTCTCGCGGTTGGAATACTTACAGGCGTTGTCCTGCGTCTTCTCGGTCCCGAGATATCCTCCTTCTTTATAGAGGCAGGAGATCCGCACAAGGCTGAGAAGATCGGATACGTTATCGAAACGATGAACGTCATTCTTTTAACCTACTTCCTTTGCGGACTTATGGAAACGCTTTCGGGAGTGTTGCGCGCGCTTGACCACACGATTCTTTCCGTCGTCGCAAGCTTTGTCGGCCTGGTTGTCAGAACGGCATGGGTGCTATGCGTGTTTCCGATCGAAAGGTTCAGAAATCTTACCGGACTTTACCTTTCTTATCCGATATCCTGGATAATTTCGATAAGCATAGCCTTTGGCTGTTGCGCTTACGTATGGAAAAAGCTTGAAATCAATAAAAAGGCAAAGCTTGAAAAGGAAGCAATGAAATTGGCTTAATCTTATCTTTGCAAGGCGACTCATGACTAAATATTCTCGGCATAAATGCGGTATATGGAATGACGCCAAGGAAGAAAAATAAAAACGAAAAGGACGCTTGAATAAAAAGCGCCCTTTTCGTTTTATGTATTTTCACACAAACTATAAATTTATTATATCATACCAATATCATTTTGTAAAGAGTTTTGTGTACAAAAGGCACAAATTCTGTATTTTGCACAAAAAATAATTGTGAAATACTTACAAATTGACATATTGCAAAACGCAAAAACATATGCTATACTGTAAGTGAAGAAAGGAAGGTACGGTCCAATGGCAATCTAAATCCAAACTGAAAAGCCAATGAAAGTAAGGTACACTCCAATGAAAAAGTAAGTACGTCTTACTCACACGAAAAGCTCGGTCGGAAGTAAAAGTAGACACGGCGGTGGTACGCATAATATATAATGAGTAGCTTTTCTGTGGGATAAGGGCAAATCGATCCTCATTGAATTTTACGGCGACAGATTAGGTGGTACTCCCTTGAGACGAATGAATACGTGAAATCGATGGCCACGGAAGACGGAATGAGGAAATCCGCAGAAAGCGAGGATAACCAAAGGATGTTAGATACTAAGAACGAACATAAGTGACCCTTGATTGCAGTTGCAATCAAGGGTCACTTATTTTTTTGTTTATTGCTCCAATTCGGATTCGTCCGGAGCTCCTTTTTTCTTAAAATGATTTGCCGTTGTGCGTAAAACCACGCCCGAAAGAGCGATAAGAGCTATAAGGTTTGGCAGTGCCATAAGTGCGTTGAAGCAGTCTGCCAGCAGCCATACAATATTTATTTCCGCAACTGCACCCACAAAAACGAACAGAACGTATATAATGCGATAAACCGTTACCGCCGCCTTGCGATGATTTCTGAATAAATATCCTACGCACGTCTCTCCGTAATACGCCCAGCCGAATATAGTGGACAGTGCAAAGAATATAGTTGCGATGGAAACGCCGATTCCGCCGACGTAGGGGAGAGCCTCGTTGAACGCTGTACTGCTGAGCGAGGCACCGCTGACGTCGGGAGCGACACCGCTGTTAAATGCATTCATATATACGTCCGACGTCAAAACGACAAGCGCAGACATGGTGCATATTACTATCGTGGTAATAAAGACCTCAAACATGCCCCAAAATCCCTGCTTTACGGGATCCTTCGTGCTTGATGCGGCGTGTGCTATAGGCGCGCTTCCGAGACCTGCCTCGTTTGAAAAAACGCCCCTGCCTATGCCGTATCGCATAGCGACTATAATGCCGTAGCCTGCCGCGCCGCCGAACGCCGACTTGAAGTTAAACGCTTCCTTGAAGATAAGCGCGAAGGTTGAGGGGACTCTTTCTATATTGCAGACTATCGCCACTATCGCCGAGACGATGAAGAAAACAGCCATTCCCGGAACGAGCTTTTCGTTTACTGCCGCAATCCTTTTAACACCTCCGAGGATAACTGCCGCAACCAGTGCGGTCAGTACGATACCCGTTATCCAGGGGGCTATATTAAGTGAAGAATCAAGAACGCCCGAAATTGAATTTGCCTGTGTAGTGTTTCCTATTCCAAGGCAGGCAACGGTGGCGAGCACGGCAAAAATTGCCGCCATCCACTTTATTCCAAGACCGTTTTTAATGTAGTACATGGGACCGCCGGCATAGCTGCCGTCGTCATTTCGCTCTCTGTATTTAAGAGCCAGAACGATCTCGGCATATTTCGTAATCATGCCGAGCAATGCGCTCACCCACATCCAGAAAACCGCGCCCGGTCCACCCATTACCAGAGCTGTTGCAAGGCCCGCTATGCTTCCCGTTCCTATCGTACCGGCAAGAGCGGTTGTCACCGCTTGGAAAGGGGTAACACTGCCTTTTTCTTTCGTATGAAGCTTTTTGTCAAAAAGAGATCCGACAGTTCCCTTCATCATATAGCCGAATTTCCTAAATTGTAAAAATCCGGTTTTGACGGATAAAAACAGACCGCCGAAAATCAAAAGCAGCATCATCGCAATACTTAATATGTTGTCATATACGAAGCTTGCCGCATTTTCAACCGCGCTTAAGATAGCTCCCATCAGATATCTCCGTTTCAAAAATACTAACAAGGGGATTATAGCAAAGTTTGCACACTTTGTCAACGGCAACCAACGGTAAAATCGGGAAATCGCACGAAATGTTAAAAAATGGAGATTTTTGAGAAAACTTCTTGCCGTTTCCTCTAAAACAAGGCAAAAAAATGATAATAGTTAACAATTTTTCCGTGCACCTAATTTTTATACGGTAACCGTATTGACTTTGAGAAAGGCGCGTGATAGAATATGGGTGAAATATATTTAATATAAAATATTAAAGTGAGGTTTACTATGGCAAAAATAGCTTTCGTTGGATTTGGCGAGGTCAATACTCCCGCCGATATTATCGTCAGAAAGTGTAAGGCGGCGGCAGAGTCGCTCGAAAAAGAGGGACTTGACCTTATCAGCGTGTATCCCGTAACCGATGATTACGAGGAAAAGGATATCAAGCGTGCGATTGCCGCACTTGAGGGCAAAAGCTTTGATGCCCTCGTGGTTTGCATTGCGGGTTGGATTCCTACCCACGCGGTTGTAAAGGTTACGGAGCATTTCCGCCATAAGCCGATGGTTCTTTGGGGACTGTGCGGCTGGATGGAGGGTGACAGACTCGTTACTACCGCTGACCAGGCGGGTACTACCGCTATTCGTAAGACCTTCTACGATCTTGGATACGACTTCAAGTACGTTTACGATATAATCGGACTGCCCTCGAAGACTAAGGCAGTTAAGAACTACTGTGTTGCGGCAGCTGCCGCAGCGCGTCTTCGTCACGCTCGCTCTGGCATGGCGGGATACCGCGATATGAATCTTTACGGCACCCAGGCTGACGGTCCTTCGCTTAAGCGCGTGGTAGGTCCAGAAATCGAAACCTTTGAAATGCTTGAAATAGAGCAGAGATATCAGAAGATAACCGATGCCGAAAAGCAGGAGGTTATCGACCGCTGTATGTCAAAATGGAATTTCTTAAAGCCGGCTAATCCCGAAAGCATGAGGAAGGCGGCGGGATATTATCTCGCAGTTAAGGCTATATGCGACGAACGCGGATACGACGCCGTATCTCTTAAGGATGTTGACGGAATGAAGAAGCTACTCGGCTTCCCCCCTGCACCTATATTTATGCTTCTCGCTGACGAGGAGGGACTTTGCACCGTTCCCGAAAATGACTCGCTCGGTACGATTACCCAGCTTATGATTAAGTACCTTACCGGTCAGTGCGCGTTCTATCTTGAATTTTATGAGTTCTTTGAGGATAGAGTTCTTGCCGGAGTTCCCGACTACGTTCCCGCAGAGGTTACCGTGGACGGTGTTCACGTTATGCCCGCAGCGTTCGGCGAGCTTTCCGAGGGCATTCTCAACGTAAGCCGCGTTAAGCCGGGCCCCGTAACCCTTTGCCGCCTTACTTACGACGACGGTGAGTACTATATGCATATGGTAACGGGAGAGGGAATCAGTCCCCGTAAGTGGGAGGAGGCAGGTTGGACACAGCCCGCGCCCCAGCTCCCCGGTCTTGAAATCCTTATGGATGACGTTGCGGACTTTGCTGACAAGGTAATGTGCCAGCATTACATAATTTCCTACGGCGACAACACTGAGCTTATTACAAATCTTTGCGATATGCTTGGTATAGAAGTAATTTAAGGAGCAAATAAAATGAATAAGATTAAGATAGGTTGGAGCGAGGTAAGCATCGTTCCCGAGGGCAGACGAATTGACCTTCATGGGCAGTTTTATGAGAGAATTTCCGGCAAGGTAGAAACCCCCATTTCCGTTACCGCGATGGCAATGGAGTGCGGCACGGACTCTATAGTGTTCGTTTCCTGTGACCTCGCATCAACAAGCCATAAGCTTTTGGAGGCAGTGAGAAATAACATTCCCGACGGCATTGGATTTCCTAAGGATAAGCTTATAATAAACGCCATTCACACGCACACCTCAATGGGATACGCTAACCTCACCGACTCCGTTGACAATTCCTTTAGCGTAATCAAGAAAATGTTGCCCGAGGGCAAGGTGTACGAGGAGCTCGTAAGCGATCAGTCGAGTGATATTCTTCGTGGTGAAGAAGCGTTCAGCTTCCTTGTTGACCGTATTACACAGGCGGCTGTAGGTGCGTGGGAAAATCGCAAGGATGGCCTCTATGCTTCGGGCTTCGGCCGCGCGGCAGTAGGTATGTGCCGCCGTGTTTGCTATGACGACGGCTCTGCAAAGATGTGGGGCGACTCCAACAGCCCTAACTTCACCGAGCTTGAGTCGGGAAATGACAGCGGTATCGAGCTTCTCTTTACCTATGACCTTGATAAAAAGCTTACGGGCGTGGTTGCAAACGTTGCATGCCCCGCACAGGTGCTTGAGCATCAGAGCTTTATTTCTTCCGACTATATGGGCAAGCTTCGCGTACTTATCCGTGAAAAATACGGTGATGAGGTATGCCTTCTCGGTCTTATCTCTCCCGCGGGCGATATGTGTCCGCGCGACATGATCCGTTGGGTGGATGCCGAAATCAAGCTTAACGACCCGAATATATTCCGCGAGAAGATAATTCCTCGCCGCCAGGACCCCTCTATGTTCGATATCAAGGGATGTGAGAAAATCGCCCGCCGTATCGCAAACGAGGTTTTCTGGGCTATTGACGAGGTTACAGAATACGTAAGCGAAACCGAGATTGTCCACAAGAACCTTACCGTCGATCTTCCTTTCCGCCGTGTTACCATCGAGCAAAAGGATAAGGCGGTTGCCATAATGAAGGAGTTTTTCGAAAAGTGCCCCGACGTTATCAATTATCAGGACAACGCTGATATGTTTATCTATACCGGCACTATAGCAAGATTTGAAAGCCAGAAGACGCGTGACGTTTATCCGATAGAGGTGCACGTTGTAAAGCTTGGTGACATTGCTTTTGCGACCAACCCCTTCGAGCTTTTCTTGAACTACGGTAACCAGATCCGTGCACGCAGCCTTGCAAAGCAGACGTTCCTTATTCAGCTTTGTTGCGGCGCTTCCGGATATCTTCCCACCGAGCGCGCTGAGCGCGGCGGCCACTATTCCGCAATCGTTTCAAGCGGCAATATCGGTCACGTAGGCGGCGAGATGCTTGTAAGAAAGACACTCAAAGAGATCAACGAAATGTTCGGCGAGTAAGCAAAAAATAAAAAGAGGGATATTGCAGTATGCAGTACCCCTCTTTTGCTTTTATAGAAGCAAAGAGTGGATTTTTCCACTTTTTGTAATTTTTATTTTTTGCCCGAGTACTTCGGAAAACCGTATTGACATAAAAAGCA
>JAGCJI010000039.1 GCA_017648085.1 Clostridia bacterium
ACGCCAATTCGTCCTTTTTTTTGCTAAAAGGGCTTGACATACGCATGCTTTTAGTGTATAATTAGTAGCGTTGTCGCGGGAGTGGCGGAACAGGCAGACGCGCACGTTTGAGGGGCGTGTGGTTTTACCGTACGGGTTCGACCCCCGTTTCCCGCACCAAAAAACGCACCGTTGTCGAAAGACAAAGGTGCGTTTTTTAATGATGTTTGCATTCGCCAATGATGACGGCTTTGCCTAATGATGTGTGCCTACTGGCACATAGTGACAAACATCTCATCGTTGCGACCGTCGGGAGCAACATCATTTTGAGTGAAGCGAGAAATATCATGGCGATATATCATTTGACAATTTAGCAGCTTTGTGATACAATATTTGCAATATGAGCTGCGATTATAACGGAGAACAGTATGAAAAAACTATTTGCGCTTTTAATATGCATAATTACCTGCATCACACTTCTTGCATCCTGCGATAAGCCGCATACTCACAGATATATCGAGTGGGAATACGATGAATATAAGCATTGGAGAGGTTATGCCTGCGGATGCGATCTTGAGGGTGAGCTGGATATCCACATAAATGACGACGGCGATGAGTTTTGCGACGTTTGCGGATATGAGGTCGGCATAAAAACCGATTACGTTCTCTTTTGTCTTTACTATTACGTAAATCAGTATGGCTCGCACACGCAAACACAAATATACGATATAGACCTCAGCGTCCTTGTTGAGATCGCTAATTCAAAAACCTTTATTTCGGGCGATCCCGGAAGCTCGCCAACCAAAATTCAATATTCGATAAGGCATTATAACACCGAAACAGACTCATTCTTCATAACCGGCAACGAGCAGTATTTGGATATAACAGAAAAATACACGAATAAGCACGCCGACGCAACCTATTATATTGATTACGTAAACTCCCGAATAACCCGTATGTATACTACATTGAGCGGGGAAGTAGAGGAATACGCGAGCCTCGAGCCTGAGGAGCTTTACGCTATAAAGGAAGCATTCAAGCCGATAGCGGACTACCTAGAGCCAAATACACAAAAATAAAGCAAAGAAGAGGGAAATTGTGAAAAACACAATTTCCCTCTTTTTCATTCATTTCGCAAACTGACTGTTATAAAGCTCGTAGTAGAAGCCGCCCTTCCTGATAAGCTCGCCATGTGAGCCTTGCTCAACGATGTTACCGTCGCGCATCACCAGAATGACGTCGGCATCCCTTACGGTTGAAAGTCTATGCGCCACGATAAAGCTCGTTCTACCTTTCATCATTTTGCGGAAGGCGTCCTGAATCTTCATCTCCGTACGGGTGTCTATCGACGAGGTTGCCTCGTCAAGTATCAGCATCGGGGGTAGGGCGAGCATAACTCTCGTGATAGAAAGCAGCTGCTTCTGTCCCTGCGAAAGATTTCCGCCACCCTCGCCTATAACGGTGTCGTATCCGTCTTTCAGACGTTTTATAAAGCCGTGCGCGTGAGTTGCCTTTGCCGCGGCAATCACTTCCTCGTCTGTGGCATCGGGATTTGAAAATTTGATGTTTTCCTTAACCGTTCCGCCTGACAGCCAGGTGTCCTGAAGCACCATTCCGTAAGACTTGCGAAGTGAATGGCGCGTAAGGTTCTTTATCGGGTGTCCGTCAACCGAAATTTCACCTGACTTAACGTCATAAAAGCGCATAAGCAGATTGATAAGCGTGGTTTTTCCGCAGCCCGTCGGACCGACTATCGCCACCCTCTGTCCCGGCTTAACCGAGAGGGAAATATTCTCGATAAGCGGCTTTTCGGGCACGTAGGAAAATGAAACGGAGGCAATATCAACGCGACCGTCGGTGGCTTCAAGCTTCGCCGCGTCGGGCGAGTCGGGAGATTCGGTTTTTTCCTCTATAAGCTCAAAAACTCTCGCCGCGCAGGCAATAGCATTCTGAAATTCGGTTATAACGCCGGAAATCTCGTTAAAGGGCTTCGTATATTGGTTCGCATACGCCAAAAGTGCAGAAAGCTCACCTACGCTGAATCCGCCATCGCTTGAAATTACCATCAGCGCACCGACAAGTGCCGTCGCCGCGTAAACTACGCTATAAACGAAGCGAGTCGTCGGGTTGGTAAGGGAAGAGAAGAATATCGCGCGAAGCGAAGCCGCGGAAAGTCTGTCGTTCACCTCGTCAAACGCGGCGGCAGCCTCATCCTCGTGTCCGAAGGCAACCACTACCTTTTGGTTTCCGAGCATCTCGTCTATCAGCGCGGTCTGCTCGCCTTTGATCTTTGATTGGAGCTTAAACATATTGAAGGTCCTTGACGAAATAAACTTCGCCACGAAAAGCGATAGGGGGGTAAGAATTATTACCACCAGCGCCACTTTCCAGTTGATTATAAGCAAAAGAACAAGCGTGCCGAGTATCGTTAAAATGCCTGTGAAAAGCTGCGTAAAACCAAGTAAAAGTCCCTCTGAAAATTGCTCCGTGTCGTTTATGATACGGCTCACAAGCTCGCCCTGCGAGCGAGTGTCAAGATAGGAGAGAGGAAGCTTTTCAATTCTTGAAAACGCATCGAGTCGTACGTCGCGCGCCACGTTGTAGGTTATCTTGTTGTTGATGGTGCTCATCAGCCATTGCGCCAGTGCGGTTATGCCGATAAGTATTGCCGCAAGAGCGAGAATCTTGGTGATTTTCTCAAAATCAACGTTGTCCTCTCCGAGCATAAAGTCTATCGCGTCACCGATAAGCTTTGGGATATAAAGCGTCAGAGCAACCGATATCAGCGCGAGAAGCATTGACAGGGGCAAAAAGAACTTATATCTTCCGATGTAGCGCAAAACCTTGGCAATCGTGCCTGCTTTTTTGTTATTCATCGCCACACCCCCCATCAAATTGAGTTCCGTATATCTCCTTATATACGTGGCAGCTTTCAAGCAGCTCGTCGTGTCTGCCTATTCCAACGGCCTCACCGTCGTCAAGAACGATAATAGTATCCGCATGCATTATCGAGGAAGCTCTCTGCGAAACGATAAATACCGTTTTTCCATCGCTCGCCCCGCGTATTGCTGTGCGAAGTGCAGCATCCGTCGCAAAATCAAGCGCAGAAGCCGAGTCGTCAAGTATTAGAATGTCGGGGTTTGCAACAAGTGCTCTCGCGATAGTAAGCCTCTGCTTCTGACCGCCCGAAAGGTTCTTGCCCCCCTCCTCGATCATAAAATCAAGACCGCCCTTTTCCGCGACAACCTCGTATGCCTGCGCGGTTTTAAGTGCCTGCCATATCTGCTCGTCGCTCGCGTCCGCCTTGCCCCAGCGCATATTGTCGCGCACACTTCCGGAGAATAGGACCGCCCTTTGCGGCACGACTCCTATGCGACTGCGCATCGCCTCGGTGGAATACGTCTTCACGTCGCAGCCGTCGATAAGGACGACTCCCTCGGTCGCATCGTAGAAGCGTGGTATAAGATTTATAAGTGAGCTTTTACCTGAGCCCGTACCGCCGATGATGCCAACCGTGTCACCTTTTTTCGCCTTGAAGGATATATTTGACAGCGAGGGCGCGCCCGAGTTTTCGTATTTCAGAGTAACGCCTGCAAACTCAACGGCAACGGATGAATCAAGTCCCTCTGTCCTTACGCCGTCGCGTATTGAGCTTTTAATTTCGAACACCGATTGAATGCGGCCAAAGGATGCAACAGCGCGAGTTATGGTTACAATAAGGTTTGCGAGCTTTATAAGCTCAACCAGAATCTGCGACATATAGTTATAAAGAGCTATAACCATACCCTGTGTCAAAACGCCGCTGTCAACCTTGATACCGCCGACGTTTATAAGCGCAAGCGTTGCAAGGTTAATTATAACGTAGGTTAATGGGTTAGTAAGGGCGGAAATTATGCCTACCCGCTCTTGCGCCCTCGCAAGTGCGTCGTTTTTCTCACCAAACTCGCAAAGCTCTCTTTCCTCTCGGCAGAATGCGCGTATAACTCTTACCCCTGACAGATTTTCGCGTGTTTTTGCAAGAACTCCGTCCGTATGACGCTGGGTGTTTTTATACATTGGCATCGAGATAAACATAATTCCGTACACCACGATCGAAAGCAAGGGAATCGTCGCCACGAATGTCAAAGCCGACCCCGTGTCAATTGTAAATGCCATTATCATTGCGCCGAAAACTACAAACGGTGAGCGCAGAAGCAGTCTTAATCCAAGATTAAGACCGGTTTGCACCTGGTTTGCATCCGACGTCATCCGCGTTATCATCGTCGACGTTCCGAGCGTGTCTATCTCGGTGTAGGAAAGAGTCTGTATGTGCCTGAAAAGTGAGGAGCGGAGCTTTGCGGCAAATCCGACCGATGCCTTCGCGGCAAAATACTGTGCCGTTACGGAAAATGCAAGTCCTACAGCACCCAGCATAACGAGGAACAGCGAGCCCCAAAGGACGTAGCTTTTGTCCTCGCCTGCGATGCCGACGTCTATTATCTTTGCCACAACGAGCGGTACTGTCAATTCCAGTGCCGCCTCAAACAGCTTAAAGAGGGGTCCAAGGACCGCCTCTTTTTTGTAGCCGTTTATATATTTTGAAAAATTCTTCATTTCT
>JAGCJI010000040.1 GCA_017648085.1 Clostridia bacterium
GTCAAGCGCGCGTCGCTTTGGTTTGACCTGAAACTGATTTTTAAAACTATAGCAGTTATAGTCAAGCGTGAGGGCAACGACGCAGAAACCTGCGACAAAAAGAAAGAAAAAGAGAAAACGGTGGAAGAATCCGTAACAGAAACCATTTAAAAACGGAGCAATTTTTTATGAAAATAGCACTGGTCGGAAACAGTGATTTATGTATTGGCGGATATCGCTTTGAATTAATTGAACGACTGATAGCAGAGGGACATTCGGTGTTCGTGGTGTCACCAAACGGTCCCTTGATTCGCGATCTTGTGGAGATGGGTTGCACATTTTATGAAGTTCCGGTTGACAGACACGGCACCAATCCCTTCAAGGATATGAAGCTTATCAGCAAATATAAAAAGGTGATGCGCGAAATCTCACCCGATTACGCATTTACTTACACGATAAAGCCGAATTTGTACGTTGCTTTAGCATGCAAGCGTATGAAAACCGTTTGCATTCCAAACGTTACCGGTCTCGGCACTGCGGTTGAAAACAAGGGATGGAAGCAGGTGGTTACAACCACGCTTTACAAAATGGCATTTAAGCACGTAAAGACGATATTTTTCCAGAACTCGGAAAATATGCAGTTTTTCGTTGACAGGGGTCTTTATTCCGAAAAGCACAAGCTTTTGCCGGGAAGTGGAGTTAATCTTAATAAATTCTCGGTTAGCGAGTACCCATCGGACGATACAGTAAATTTTGTTTTTGTTTCCCGATTGATGAAGGAAAAGGGGATAGAGCAGTACCTTGATGCTACGGAGTATATAACGGCAAAATATCCAAACGCAAAATTCCACATATGCGGATTCTGTGAGGAGGAGTATAAAAGTCGCCTTGACGCTATCACCAAAAACGATAAGGTTATATATCACGGAATGGTGAAGGATATGTCCGGGGTTTTAGCTGATATGCATTGTACGGTGCATCCCACCTTTTATCCCGAGGGAATGTCAAACGTTCTGCTCGAAAGCTTGGCTTGCGGCCGCCCCATAATAACAACTGACAGGGCGGGCTGTCGCGAGATAGTTGAGGACGGTGTTAACGGATATATCGTTAAGCAACAAGACTCACAGGATCTTATCGAAAAAATCGAAAAATTCATCAATCTTTCAAATGAAGAGCGCAAAAACATGGGACTTGCCGGCAGAGCAAAGGTCGAGCGTGAATTTAACAGAGAAATAGTTATAAACGCCTATCTTGCAGAAATCGGAGCTAAAACAAATACAGGGGTTTGATATGAACGAATATAAGAATTTGATCAAAAGTCGCAGTGCTCGCATGCGTATACTGGCTATGCTGGGCTGGCTTCCGGATAAGGCTATGCTGAAGCTTCAGTATAGGGTGAAGCTTCATCGAAAATTGAATCTTAAAAATCCCAAGCGTTTTACGGAAAAAATACAGTGGTACAAGGTGAATTACCGAAACTCCGTAATGCATACTTGCGTGGATAAGTATGACGTTCGCGAATATATCAAATCGAAGGGACTGGAAAATATTCTCATCGATCTTTACGGAGTGTACGATTCCATAGATAACGTCGACTTTAATCTCCTTCCGGAAAGCTTTATTTTGAAATCAACGGACGGAAGCGGAGGTATTAACGTTTTCCTTTGCAACGATAAATCTGCGCTTGACGTAGAAAAGGTGAAGGCGGCTTTGCAGGTGGGATACAAGCTTAAGAAAAAGCACCCCGGCAGAGAATGGGCTTACAACGGACTTAAGCATAAAATTATTGCCGAAAAGCTTCTTGTAAACGAGAAAAATCCCGAGGCGGGAATAGACGATTATAAGATTTTTTGCTTTAACGGAGAGCCAAAATGCATCGTAGTGGACACCGACCGTTACATAGGTCACAAGCGTAATTTTTACGATACCGAATGGAATGATTTTAAGGTAACGTCAGATGCACCCGCTTGCGACAGAGAGATACAGAAGCCGGAAAATTTGGAAGAGATGCTCGAGGTTGCAAGGACGTTATCGTCGGATTTCCCCTTTGTCAGGGTAGATTTATACAACGTGGGCGGCAAAATATATTTCGGCGAGCTCACGTTTTACCCGTGGAGTGGATACGTTCAGTACTATCCGGATAATTTTGATTTTGATCTTGGTGAATACTTCGTTTTACCTGAAAATAATTAGCATTGGAAATTCAAATATATGAAAAAGTTGTATCGCAAACTCATCCGTTCACTTGAAAATATAGCAGTCAGAGTTGAACGAAGAAAGACTTTGATTGCCGAACGTATTGCTATTCGTAGAAAGAAAAAACTATACAATCACATCAAGTGGTCGAAGGAGCAAAAACAAGAATACAAAGAGTATTGGAAAAAGCATTACGGAAAAGTCTTTTCTAATCGCTGGCACAGACTTTACCAGGCATCAAACGGCGTTTTTCGGGTAGATTATATGCCCGAGATTCTGTACTCAACGAAGATTGAACAGAAACTTAACGATTATAAGCACATAGGAGTACTTTCAAACAAGTCTTTTACTCCTGTATTATTCGACAGCAGAATTTCCGGTGTAAGAACTCCGAAAACCTTTGCTTTCAGAAGCAATGGGCAGTGCTACGATTCTGAAAGGCGATTAGTTTCCCTAGAGGATGCCGCAACGCTTCTTTGCGATGCGGGAGTTTGCGTTATTAAACCTACCGTTGATTCCAGCTCTGGCCACGGAGTGCGCTTTCTGAACTTGCGTGATGGCAAAGATGTTAAAACCGGAGAGGCCGTTCTCGATATACTGTCATCATCCGGAGACAATTTTATAGTTCAGGAAAAGATTAAACAGCACGAAAAGCTAGCGGCACTTCACCCGAGTTCCTTAAATACTATTCGTGTTATAACCTACGTGTGCGACAATTCAATTTACATAACACCTATTTCGGTGCGCGTTGGCGGCGGAGGAAGCGAAGTAGATAACATACACGCCGGCGGTATATCCATCGGCGCAAATGACGACGGTTCTCTTTTGACCTATGCTTACCGTTTGGGTTACGGAGATTCTTTTGAAAAATTCGACGTGCACCCGGACACTAAAATCCGCTTTGACGGGTATAAGCTTGATTTTATGCCTAAAGTGGTAGAGGTGGCGAAGAGCTTACACACCATGACAACAAATATCGGTATGATATCGTGGGATTTTTCTGTTGACGATCAGGATAATGTCATAGTTATAGAAACGAATTTAAGAGGTCAGAGTGTATGGTTTCCACAGATGCTTTCGGGTAGAGCGTTGTTTGGAGAAAACACTCCAAAAATGTTATCGTTAATCAAGAAGTAATTTTATAATATTGAGGTTCTAATGAACAAAATTACGTTTGTTTTAGGTTCGATGTCAAGAGGCGGTGCTGAAAGAGTGGTTTCCATACTCAGCACGTATTATGCAAATCGTAATATAAACGTTGAAATTGTAACGATGCTTAACAATAGGGTGGAATATGAATTGCCTCCTAGCGTAAAGCTTGTGGATGTATCACAGTATAAAAAGGGATTATTTTCCGTTCCTGGTTGGATTAGCAAATTAAGAAGGCACATAAAAGAGAGCGCTCCTGACGTCGTAGTTGCCTTTATGGGACCCATATGCGCTATCACCAAGATGGCTTGCAAGGGATTAAAGGGCAGACTCATATGCTCGGAAAGAATCGATCCTGCTATGGCTCACCGCGGGTTTGCTATGAAAACGCTTATAAACCGAGCATATGCCAAGTGCGATTGCACGGTTTTGCAAACCCAAAGGGCGTGGAAGTATTTTCCTAAATCCGTTCAAAAAAACAGCGTTATCATTGCCAATCCGATAAGCGTAAAGTGCGAGGCGGCTGATACACGAAAAAACAAAATAGTAACCGCGGGACGCCTGACGGAGCAAAAAAATCACAAAATGCTTATCGAGGCGGTTGCTGAAATACATAAAAAACACCCGGACTACACGCTTGAAATATACGGAGAGGGACCTCTTCGTGCTTCGCTAGAGGAGCTTGCAAGAGCAAACGGTTTGGATAACGCGGTGCTCTTGCCCGGCAACGTGGCGAATTTACACGAGCGCATGTCCGACGCAAAAATTTTTGTGCTTTCATCTGATTATGAGGGTCTTTCAAACGCGCTGCTTGAGGCGATGATGATGGGCTTGCCCTGCATTTCTACCGATTGCGCCGGCTCTGATGAGGCTATCACAAACGGAGAAAACGGACTCCTTATCCCCGTTGGCGACAAAGGGAATCTCGTTGAGGCACTTACGAAGCTGATAGATGATGAAGAACTCAGAGAGCGCATTGGTGCGCAGGCAAAGCTATCAACCGAAGAATACAAAGTGGAAAACATCATCAAAAAGTGGGATGATGTGATAAAGGGAGTTTAATATGAGCGTAAAGGGCTTTTTAAAGCGTGCATCCAGAATTTTAAGTGATAAAAGCTACATAAAACTGGTTTGGTTCAGAAAATTTCATAAGTTTCCCAACTTGAAAAATCCCCAAACATTTAATGAAAAACTTCAGTGGCTTAAGCTTTACGACAGAAAGCCGATATATTCTACGATGGTAGATAAATATGATGCTAAAAAATACGTTGCCGATATTATAGGCGAGGAGCACATAGTCCCTACTCTTGGAGTGTGGGATAAATTTGATGATATAAATTTTGATGAATTGCCAAATGAATTCGTTTTAAAATGTACTCACGATTCGGGCGGACTCGTTATCTGCCGTGATAAAACAAAGCTTGATTTGGTTGCCGCCAAGAAAAAAATAGAACGTTCACTAAAAACCAACTATTATTGGTCCGGGCGCGAGTGGCCGTACAAAAACGTCAAGCCGAGAATAATTGCAGAAAAATTTATGTCCGACGAAAACAACGTTAATTCCATAATGGATTATAAATTTTACTGCTTTGACGGAGAACCGAAATTTCTTTATGTGTCAACAGGTATGGATGATCATAAAACAGCGCGCATGAGTTTTATTACCTTAGATTGGGATTTTGCCCCTTTCCGAAGAAGCGATTATTCACCGTTTGATACGTTGCCGCAAAAGCCCACACAATTTGATGAAATGATTGAGCATTGCAGAAAACTGTCTGCCGGTCACAGTTTTTTACGTGTGGATTTGTACGAAATAAATGACACAGTATATTTTTCGGAGCTGACTTTTTCGCCTTGCGGCGGCATGATGCCGTTAGATCCGGAAAATTGGGATTTGGAGCTTGGTGAATTGATTAAACTTCCCGGAGAGGATAAATAAAACAAGCATGAAGAAAATTTTGTTTATAAGCGGACATCTCACTAACGGCGGTGCGCAAAGAGTTGTTTCTGTTGTGACAAGTTCGCTGGCAGAAAAAGGATATGACGTTTCGTTGTTGCTTTTTACAAGAAGCAAGGCGGAGTATCCGATAAGCCCCAAGGTTAAAATTGTATCTATAAGTGAAAACGGCGAGGACTACCAAAAGGTCTCCTTGTTCCAAAGGGCCAGGTTTATACGGAAATATCTGAAGCAATTTAAACCGGATGTTGCAGTTGGATTTTTAGAGGGCGGGTATGCGCTATATATCTCGTCAATAGGTATGAGATTCAAAAAAATTGCTTCTACACGGATAGACCCCGAGGTAATAATGCGAGCAAAAGGCTTTAGAGCCAAAATTAACCGAGCATGGTTTAGGTCAGCCGATTACATAGTTGTTCAAACTGAATCACAAAGAAAACGACTGCCACAAAAGCTTGCAAAGAAGAGTGTTACGATAGAAAATCCAATATCGGACAAGGCGTTGTCTATAGAAAAAAGCACATACTCTTCGTGTAAAAAAATTGTTATGGCGGGAAGACTCGCCAAGCAAAAAAACTATCCTATGGTCTTTCGTGCAATAAGCACGGTGAAGCAAAAATATCCGGATATACATGTTGATATATTTGGCCTGGGCGACGAGCAGGAAAATCTTGCGAAGCAAATTTCGGAAATGCACCTTAATGAAAATATCACTCTTCGCGGTTGGAGCACTGATACAATCGGTGAGATGGTGAAGTATGATGCTTTCATATTATCCTCAAATTATGAGGGCTTGCCCAATTCATTGATGGAGGCTATGGCTGTAGGATTGCCATGTATATCAACCGACTGTACCACAGGACCTTCGGATTTGATTAAGGATGGCACCAACGGTTTCCTAGTACCAGTTGACGACGATAAAATGCTCGCTTCTCGCATAACGGAGTTGATTGAGATGGATGAAGATAAACGGTTTAAAATTGGTTATAGCGCGAGGAAAAACTTATCTGACAACTACAACAGTCAGGTAATTTTAAAGAAGTGGGAAGACTTAATTCTGAAATAAGGAAAATAGAGAATGAATAAATACTTGCGTTTTCTTGTTGACAAAAAGTTTAGATTCGGTTATATGGCAGCCAAAGGATTTTATCACTCTATGCCGGATGAGAAGCTTATAAAGAAAAAATTTAAGTTGGCTTTTGGTCGTGAGTTGGACCTCGCTAATCCTAAAACGTTCAATGAAAAGCTTCAATGGCTTAAGCTTTATAACAGAAAACCCATTTATACTACCATGGTGGACAAATATGAGGTCAAAAAACTCGTTGCCGACATAATAGGTGACGAGCATATAATTCCAACACTCGGTGTATGGGAAAGCTTTGATGAAATAGATTTCGATTCGCTTCCCGATCAATTTGTTTTGAAGTGTACTCACGACTCCGGCGGACTGGTTATTTGCCGTGATAAAGGAAAGCTTGATTTGGTTGCCGCTAAGAAAAAAATCGTGCGTTCATTGAAGCGAAACTACTTCTGGCAAAGCCGTGAATGGCCTTATAAGGACGTTAAACCGAGAATAATTGCGGAAAAATTTATGTCTGACGACGTTCACGATTCTTTGATCGTTTATAAAATATTTAATTTTGGCGGAGAGCCGAAAATTATACAGGTAATCCAGGACGATAAAACGCCTAAAGAGAGCATTGATTATTTTGATACCGATTGGAATTTGCTGGATTTAAGGCAGAACTTCCCTAATAGCACCGTTCATTTGCCAAAGCCGCAAAAACTTGACGTGATGCTTGAATTTTCAAGGAAGCTTTCAAAAGATGCCGCGCCGTTTATACGCACGGATTTTTATGAAATAAACGGTGAGATTTACTTTTCCGAATTTACGTTTTTCTCAGACTCGGGATTTGCAAAATTTACGCCGGGAGAATGGGATGAAAGGCTGGGAAATTGGATCAATATTGACAAATTCCCGGAAAATGTTCAAGACTAGTTTTCATATGGTCATTTAAGGAGAAAAAATGAAATTTAAAAGCATATTTAGTATAAGGAAGTGGGTAAACCTCGTGCTTGAAAGCAAGCTATCAAGGACTTTTTCAGACAAGCGGTATTTGCGGCTTAATTACTGGGTACGGATGAAAAGAAAACTTGATCTTGAAAATCCCAAGACCTTTAATGAAAAACTCCAATGGCTCAAGCTTTATGACAGAAAGCCTATTTATACCACTATGGTTGATAAATACGAGGCGAAAAAGTACGTTGCCGATATAATCGGTGAGGAGCATATAGTTCCTACACTCGGAGTATGGGAAAGCTTTGATGAAATAGATTTTGATTCACTTCCCAATCAATTTGTTTTAAAATGTACTCACGACTCCGGCGGCCTTGTGATTTGCAGAGATAAAACTGCTTTAGACATGGTTGCTGCAAAGAAAAAAATTGAGCGTTCGTTGAAGCGAAACTATTTCTGGCAAAGCCGCGAATGGCCGTATAAAGAACTTAAGCCTAGAATAATAGCTGAAAAATATATGGAGGACGAAGAAACCTCCGAACTGCGAGATTATAAGTTCTTTTGCTTTGATGGAAAACCGGAGCTATTGTTTATAGCTACGGCACGCCAGAGCGAGGTCGAAGAAACAAAGTTTGACTTCTTTGATATGGATTTCAATCTTTTGCCTTTTACAAATGGTCATCCGAACGCAAGTGTCACCCCGGAAAAACCAAGACAGTTCGAAAAAATGCAAGAGTTGGCGGCGAAATTATCTGTTGGCGTTCCGCAGCTGAGGGTGGATTTCTATGAGGTTAATGGAGCTGTTTACTTTGGAGAGCTGACTCTATTTCATTGGGGCGGAACGATGCCGTTCAAACCCGAGTGCTGGGACGCCAAACTAGGATCAATGATAAAACTTCCGGATATTAAAAATAAGAAAGAAAAAGTATGAATTCTTTAAAATTAGACCGTTCTTGGATAGAGGTTGACTTAATTCAACTTGTTGAAAATTACAAAGCATACATAAACGCCTTGCCGAAAAACTTTGAAATTATGGCAGTCGTAAAGGCAGATGCATACGGACACGGTGCCGTTTCGGTAGCAAACGCGCTGTCAAACGCCGGCGTTAGCAAATTTGCCGTATCCAACCTTAACGAAGCGATAGAGCTTCGGGAATCGGGAATAGACGGCGAGATATTGATTCTGGGATATACGCCGGCGGCATTTGCAAAGGAGCTTTGCGAGTATAATATTATTCAAACGGTCGTTTCCGAAGAACATGCGGCGCAGCTCGCTGCTTATTCCGATAAACGGTTGAAATGTCACGTTGCCATAGACACCGGCATGCATCGCATCGGTCTTGATGCGGACAATCCCGATGCATGCGCAGATATTATCAGAAGATACAGCGACAAGTTGAATATCTCGGGAATGTACACTCATTTTTGCGTATCGGATTCCCTCGGTGCGCCGGATAGGGAATTCACCTTAGCGCAAATAGGCAAATTAAAAAATGTCTGTGATCGGGTTGCAGACGTGGGCATACGTTATGTTCATTGCTGCAATTCTGCGGATGGCCTTTATTATTCTGAACCGGTTAACTCACAGCTTTTCGGCAACGGTACCGTGCGCCTCGGAATTGTTCTTTACGGCTTAAAGCCGGATGTGTCTAACAAACTGCCTGACGGAATAAACCCCGTTTTGTCTTGGAAAACCGCAGTTACAACGGTAAAAACCTTACAACCGGGTGATAGTATTGGATACGGAAGAACCTATATTGCAGAGCGTACCATGCAAATAGCAACACTATCTACGGGGTATGCTGACGGATACCGTCGTGACCTATCTAACAAAGGATACGTTCTTATACGTGGCAGGCGTGCGCCGATAGTTGGCAGAATATGTATGGATCAAATGACCGTTGACGTATCGGATATTCCAGGCGTTAAAGCCGGAGATTTCGCAACGCTGATTGGCAACGATGGAAACGAAAAAATTACCGCTGACGATATTGCGTCGTTAATCGGTACTATCGGTTACGAAATTGTTTGCGGAATATCTAAAAGAGTGGAACGCACCTGCTGTCAGGAAAATCTTTGAACGAGATACCGGTCTCGTGATCGAGGCCGATTTATACCGTTTGCAAGATTTTAGAGCCTATGATTACCGCAAGGCTCTTGGGATGAATTTATGAAAGTTGCAAAGGATGAAAAATGAAAAAAATCATGTTGGCCGTAACCTCACTTAAAGGCGGAGGGGCGGAAAGAGTTGTTTCGGTATGGGCAAGCCAGCTTGCTGAGAAAGGATACGACGTCGCCGTCTTTACATACTCACTCGGCAAAGATGAATACCAGCTTAACCCAAAGGTAAAAAGGGTAGTGCTTACGGATAACATCAAGGATTATCTCGCCATGGGTTATTTAAAGAGGTATAAGCTTATGAGAAAGAAATTGAAGGAGTTTTCTCCGGATATAGTGATAAGCTTTCTTTTCAATATGCAGGTTTGGATGGCAGCGGCGGGTATCGGTATGAAGCACAAAAGGATAGATACAGTTCGTATTAGTCCTTGGCACCACGGCGGCTCCAAATTAACCGAGATGATGTGGCGCGCCTGTTTTAAGACGGGCGATCTGACAATATTGCAGAGTGATGATCAAAAAGCGTTTTTCGGAAAAAGCGTTCAAAAAAAATGTGTTGTAGTTCCTAACCCCTTAAACGCCGATTGCGAAGCCGTCGGGAAAGACGTTTTCGGCGAAAAGGCGTTAAGGTTTTGTGCCGCGGGCAGACTCTGTCCCCAAAAAAATTTTCCAATGCTAATCAAAGCTTTTGCTAAGGCTCATGAAAAAAATCCGGATATCACTCTTGACATATATGGCAAGGGGAGCGATGAATATACCGAAAAATTAAACCTGCTAATCAATGAGAACAATGCGGATCAATATGTACGGCTTTGCGGAAGAACGAATGATATGCACGGAGAATTGATTAAGCACGACGCGTTTATTATGTCCTCCGACTATGAGGGCATGCCAAACGCTCTTGCAGAAGCAATGGCGGTGGGACTTGTATGCATATCAACAGACTGTCGCACAGGACCGCGCGACCTGATAAGACCGGAAGAGAACGGTTTTCTCGTTCCTGTTGGGGACGTTGATGCGATGGCTGAAAAAATTATAAAGGTATCAATGATGGATAGTGAGCTTATCAAGTCAACAGGTGCCTCGGCGCGACAGAGCGTAACGGATTTTTGCGGTCAGGAAAACAGCCTGGCTAAGCTCATTGAAGCAATAGAAATGTGTTAAATTATGAAATTGGAAGAATAAAATGCTGAACACTAACATCCTATCTTTGAAAGCAAAAAGTGAAGATAGCTATGGCAAAAAATTCTGGTTGATGATGGGTGCGTTTTATGCACTGTTCATTATTAGAAATATTATCAACCTGCAATTTCCTGTGCCGCTGTATCTTGCATGGGTTATCGTGATGGCGCTGTCCTTTGACGATAACGAAATAAAGGCGCTTGTATTGTCATTTAGCCCTCTTTCTCCGGGTTTCCAATTTAAATATGCGATTTTCATCTGTGTTGCGGTATTGATCGTCAGAAATTATAAGCAATTGAAAGCTAACCATGCCTTTTTGGTTGGAGTGATGTTAATGGCTTGGGAATTTTTACATTTCGGTATAGGCTCCCCGTCTTTTACCGAGTTTATTCGTGGCTTCGCAGAGCTCATTTTCATTATGATTATAATGTGCATTCCTACTAAAAGAAAAGGAAACATTGAGCAGTTGACGCGAGCTTTGGCTATCTCATCAACCGTGGCCTTCATCATTCTTCTCTTTATGACTGTAGAGGGAAGAGGTGAAACAATAATGGAGCTTTTGCGGCGCGGATTTAGATTCGGAGTATCTGAAAAAACCGAGGAAACGTTTACTTTTAACTACAATGCAAACGCTCTTGGTTTTATGTGTAATATAGCAATTGCGGGGTTGTTCATAAATATACATAACAAAACGGCGAAGATTATAGATTATCTAATGCTTGCTTTCTGTATCTTTATCGGTCTGTTAACCGTTTCAAGAACGTTTTTGATTTGTCTCTTGATTTCGGTTGTTGCATACGTGCTTTTGCAGCAAAAAAGTTTAGGAAAGAAAATTGCTGTGATAGCAGGACTTCTTGCTGCGATTGGAGTACTCTTGCTAGTAATATCAAACTTTTTCCCGGAAATAATTGAAAACTATACTGTTCGATTTGGAGATGAAGACGTAACAGGTGGACGTAGCTATTTGTTTGAATTTTATAACAAATTTATCTTTTCCTCGCCGGATAGATTGCTATTTGGAATAGGAATTCAAAATATAGCAGAGAAAGCGAGTAGCATTATGGGTGAGGTAGTACAAGTACCGCACAACGGATATCAGCAGCTTGTCGTTGCATGGGGAATCCCCGGATTTGTTTTGATGGTACTGTTCGTTTACCAAATAATTAAAAAAGCGAGCAGATCAAACCCAAATCCGCTTCTTATAGGCTACCTTCCGTTTTTAATTTTGATGATTAACATTTTGGCCGGACAGTTTGTGACGGTTGGCTCCAAGATCCTTGCGCTCGTTTTGATATATGAAATTTTAAGCAATCCCGATTTGGGCATAGAGGAAAAAATCAGTGAATAACGAACAAATAAAAAAACTATCAGGTAAAGCTGCGGCGTGGTCACTTTTAACTCAAATAGCTCCGAAGTTCGTGACACCAATAATAAATATGGTTTTGGCAAGGCTTTTGGCGCCCGAGGCTTTTGGCGCAATAGCTACAATAAATCTTGTAATTACCTTTGCCGAAATATTTACTGACGCCGGATTTCAGAAATATATAGTTCAACATGAATTTGAAAGTGACGAAGAACTTGATAACAATACTAACGTAGCTTTTTGGACTAATATCGTAGTATCCATTGCTTTTATAGCGGGAATAGTGCTGTTGCGTAATCCAATAGCAAATCTCGTAGGAAGCCCTAATCTTGGATTCGCCATTGCGATATCTTCGCTTAACATTCTTCTAGTGACGTTTTCAAGCACGCAAACCGCAAGATATAACAGGGTAATGGATTTTAAAACTCTGTTTTACGCGCGTATGTGTACGGTGTTCGTTCCCTTGCTGGTAACCGTGCCACTCGCGTTCATTATGAAAAATTACTGGGCGCTCCTCATTGGAACGGTAGCGACGAATTTTATAAATGCCGTAATTCTAACCATTAGATCCAAATGGAAGCCGCGTTTCTATTTTAGCTTCAAGCTTTTTCGCAAAATGTTCGGTTTCAGCGCTTGGTTACTTCTTGACGCCGTTCTCGTTTGGCTTACGTCTTATATAGGAACCTTCCTTATTGGCAGAAAACTTGACGAATATTACGTTGGACTTTATAAAACCTCAATAACTACGGTAAATTCGTTAACCAACATCATAACGATGGCGATTGCTCCGGTTATGTTTTCACAGCTATCAAGATATCAGTCCGATGACGTCGAAATGAAGAAGATATTTTATACATATCAGCGGTTATCGGCGATAATACTTGTTCCGCTTGGCGTTGGATTTTTCGTTTATAAGGATCTGGTTACTTGGGTTCTTCTTGGCGAACAGTGGTCTGAGGCAGTAGATTTTGTGGGAATATGGGGATTGACAAGTACAATAACTATTGTTTTCAACAACTTTTGTAGCACGTATTACCGAAGCAAGGGTAAACCCAAGATCGCGATGATTGCCCAGTTTATATTTTTAATAGTTTTGGTACCGTCAATATTCCTTTCTGTAAATCACAGCTTTAAAGCGCTCTTTTATGTGCGTTCGTTTATCGTGATACTGCCTATAATAATGTCTTTCATTTTTATGAAAGCGTGCTTTGGATTTAAGGTTACAGAAACGGTTGGCAACATTTTGCCTATGTTGGTATCCGCTACTATTATGGGTGGAGTCGGCTTTGGATTAAGTCTGATAATAGATTCTTACATATGGGATTTTGCCTGTGTCGCAATATGCGTAATTGTATATTTCGCGGTGCTGTTGATTTTTCCCAAGATAAGACGAGAAATCTTTTCTTTCCCGGTTGTTAAACGCCTGTTAAGGAGAGATGCGGAGTAAAAGCATATATTTGTACCGAAAAGCAGTACATAAATTAAGGGTGCAAAATATAAAGGACTGTTATATGAGCTCGTTTGATAAAAAAACTTTATTGATAACCGGAGGAACCGGTTCGTTTGGAAATGCAGTACTGCGCCGCTTTTTGAAAAGCGACATCGGCGAGATTCGCATTTTTTCTCGCGATGAGAAAAAGCAGGATGATATGCGCCATAGGCTGCAGTTGGAGATGCCGGAGGTTGCCGACAAAGTAAAATTTTATATAGGTGACGTGCGCGATGGCGACAGCGTGAAAAACGCCATGTACGGCGTTGATTGCGTGTTTCACGCAGCTGCGCTTAAGCAGGTACCGTCCTGTGAGTTCTTTCCGCTTGAGGCGGTGAAAACCAACGTGCTCGGAACCGAGAACGTTTTGGTGTCTGCTATTGATGCGGGCGTTGGCCGAGTGGTTTGTCTTTCAACCGACAAGGCGGCATATCCCGTCGGTGCTATGGGTATTTCCAAGGCTATGATGGAAAAGGTGGCTGTTGCCAAGTCCCGCGCCGTGTCATCGGATAAAATCAAAATATGTTGCACACGCTACGGTAACGTAATGTGCTCGCACGGTTCGGTTATACCGCTTTGGATAGAGCAGATAAAATCCGGAAATCCCATAACAATAACGAATGAAAATATGACGCGCTTTATTATGTCGCTTGATGAGGCTGTTGATCTCGTTATGTTTGCACTTGAGCGAGGCGAAAGCGGAGATATTCTCGTGCAAAAAGCACCTGCTTGTACTATCAGAACGCAGGCGGAGGCAGTGTGTGAGATTTTCGGAAAAAGCAAGGACGATATAAAGGTTATAGGTATTCGCCACGGCGAGAAAATGTACGAAACGCTCCTCACGAAGGAGGAGAGCGCCCGTACAATTGATATGGGAAACTATTATCGCACACCGTGTGATATGCGTGACCTTAATTATGACAAGCGCACCGGCGGAGAGCTATGTACCTCGTGCAA
>JAGCJI010000004.1 GCA_017648085.1 Clostridia bacterium
ATAGTTCTTCAAACCTTATGGCACGAAGCCTTGATATTAGGAAGTTTTCAATCCAATAGTCGAATTTTGTCCCTTCGCTAAGATATTCGAGCCTTTTCATTTTTTCGTATATCGGAGCGCCGTCAGAGGCATCACGCCATATATCAACGAAGGCGTAATCAAAACGTTCCTTCGGCATTATATCCCGCGCGTATTCGACGGCATCCGCCTTTATTATTTTTATCTTTTCAGGGTGAGAAAACTGCGGCAGTATATGCTTTTTGAAAAGGCGTATAACGTCCTCATTAATCTCAACCACCGTAACGCTTGAAACGTTCTCTTTTTCAGCGCACATATAGGCGTAATAGCCAAGACCGAGACCGAAGGTCACGACGTCGCCGTGTGCGGCTTCGATTGCCTCGTCGCAGGTGTCGAGATCGACGGGGGTAAGAGTCATCCATTCATTTCCGTCCTCAAGCACCGCAGGGAAAAAGAATTTTTCCTTAAAAAATCCCAGAGGCGCAAATTCGGAGAAATCCTCTCTCGCCACCATATCGTGACATATCACCGCGCGATAAGGCTCGTAGGATTCGTGCCTTAATTCCCAATTGCCGTCGGTAACGTTTTCAATAACTATATTCTTGCAATACGGATTTTTCTTGTACCTCGCGGCATCAAGCAGCGTTACCGACGGGGTTATGTAATCGCGTATCAGCCGCCTATCGTCACCGCCGCGCTCATAATCAAGTCCGAACGCCTCGGAAAGCAGAGCGACGATGGCTTCCTTTTCCCCGACCTCGCCCCCCTCTGTGAGCGTGTCGATCATTTTTTTCGTGATAAGCTCGGGGCAGTTTTCAAGATACGCCTTGTAAAGCCTTGTAAGTCTGTAATTTAGTTCAAAAGTGTGGGCAAGCGCATCAAGCCTCGCCTTGTCTAAATATTCCATACCGTCAATACGTAGTGCTGCGGATAACCGTGTCGGATTTGTAGTGTTTTATAAGCTTAAGTGCCTGCGCGGTCGCGGAAAAGTACAGGACGGAGCGCTTTCCCATATCGTCGCGGAATATTGCGGCGTATGCATCGGGGTCTTCCGCTCTCGGTAGGGCGGAATAGCTTTTTTGGGGTTCAAATCCGCTGATTTTGTCTTTAAGGTCGGAGGCGGGAGCGATAGCTTCTGCCTGGGAAAGCCTAAACGCAACCTTCTTGGTTTTCTTTTTTGGGGTATACGAAACCGAGAAGGTCATTATTCCTTTTTCAATACTGTAAACGTAATCCGGCTTTACGTATCTCCAGGTAAAATGAACTATTATCCAAAGGGTAAAGGGGATGAGCGCGCCGAGAGGGATGATCTTAAGCTTGAATATGATAAGAAAATATATCGCGGCATATAAAACGTATGCAGTGACCATCAGAATTTTATAGACAAGCCACCGGCCCTCGCCTTTTTGTTCGACCGCATATTCGTATGTATTAAAATCGTCCATAGTATTCTCCTGATAAAATGATATAAGCATTATATCATTTATTCCGAAGAAAGTCAACGGAACAGTAAAAAACTGTTTTTTCAAGCACCAAACACATCGGAAAAATAAACCCCTTTACTTTTTGCCTGCAATATGGTATAATATACTTGCTCATAAATCCGTGGAGGAACAAATGGAATATTCATCAAAATATTACTCGCCAACCGATCCCGTTGCGGTAGTTCCGCTCGCAGAGTATACCTCCGACGAGGCACGGCGCGCGCTTGAGGAGGCACTTCGGGGAGTATTTGACCTCAATAATATAAAACCTAATATGCGCGTTGTGATAAAGGCAAACCTTGTTTCCGCAATGAAGCCGGATGCGGCGGCAACTACACATCCCGCGCTTCTTTGTGCTCTATGCGATATGCTTGCGGAGCGCGGCGCGGAGGTTATCGTCGGTGACAGCCCGGGCGGACTTTATAACTCCGCATTTGTCGGCAGGGTGTATACCGTTACCGGTGTCCGTGCCGTTCTGGAGCACGGGGCAAAGCTTAACGGCGATTTTTCCGAGCTTGCCGCCGAGTTTCCCGAGGGCAAGATTCTGCACGAGTTTACCTATACCGGCTACTTAAAGTACGCCGATCTGATAATCAATTTCGCCAAGCTTAAAAGCCACGGCATGATGGGTATGTCCTACGCGGCTAAAAATATGTTTGGCGCGATACCCGGTGTCATAAAACCCGAATATCATTTCCGTTTTCCTAAATACGAGGACTTCGCGGATATGATAGTAGACCTTGATGAGTATTTCCACCCCGCACTTTCGATAGCCGATGCGGTAGTGGGAATGGAGGGCAACGGCCCGACCGCGGGCACACCCTGCAAAATGGGTTATCTTCTTGCATCAACCTCCCCTCACGCGCTTGATATGATAGCGGCAGATATACTTGGCTTCTCGCGAGAGGAGCTTCCCATACTTGATGCGGCGTACCGCCGCGGTATGATACCCGATACCCCCCGCGAGATTAATGTCGTAACGGACTATAAAGTGACACGGGTTGCGGATTTTGAGAGGGTTGTTGAGCGCCGTTCCCTTGAATTTTCGGGCAACGGTAAGAATCCTATAAAAAAACTTTTCGGCTCATTTGCAGGCGCAATTCTTCGCACTCGCCCCGTGCTTAAGGCTGACCTTTGCGTCGGTTGCGGTGTATGCGAGGGTATATGCCCGGCAAAAGCAATAACTATAAAGAATAAAAAGGCGAAAATCAACCGCCGCGAGTGCATTCGATGCTTCTGCTGTCAGGAGTTTTGTCCTAAAAGTGCTCTTAAGGTAAAGCGTACGGCAATAGCGACTATCTTCCATCGCGAGAGAAAATAAACGAAAGTGAAGCTTAAATGAAATTTTCGGATAAATTTATAAGAAATCAGCTTGAGATTGCCCGTCCTATCGCTCACTCGGCAAGTCTTGATACTGCTCGCCCACTGCAGGAAAAAGCGGGACGCGTTATGCAGTTTCTGACTCGTCGCGATACGGTGCGTACCAATGAGGATTTTAACGGTATCCCCGGTGCTCTTCTAATCCCGAAGGACGAGGTAAGAAGCGGTGTAATACTCTATCTGCACGGTGGCGGTTATGTCTCCGGTGGACTGGAATATGCCGCGGGCTTTGCATCCGTCCTCGCTGCAGAGTGCGGTATGAGAGTGGTTACCTGCGCATACGGCCTTGCACCGGAAAACGTCTATCCGTGTCAAATTAACGAGGTAGTTACAGTATATAGACAGCTGCTAAACTCGGGATACTCGGCTGAAAGTATAATTCTGGTCGGCGAAAGCGCGGGCGGTGCTTTAACATTTGCTCTTTCAATGAAACTGCGCGAGCTTGACCTGCCGATGCCGGCTGGCATTATCGCAATAAGCCCGTGGTGCGACCTCACCCATTCCGGCGAGTCGCATATAACCAATAAGGAAAAAGATCCGTCCCTTACTAAAGAGGTGCTGGAGTTTTATGCGAATTCATACGTCGGCATATCCGACGTCCGTCGAATCAATAAGGCGGAAAAGCTCGAGATTCCCGCATATCTTCAAGAACTCAAAAAAGAACCGATGGTCTCCCCGGTCTTTGCCGATCTTACGGGACTTCCACCGACCTTGATTTTTGCGGGCGGGGATGAAATTCTACTCTCGGATGCTGAAAGGATGCACGAGCGGCTTTCCGAGTGCGGTGTCCCTTCAAAACTCGTAGTGCGCGATCAAATGTGGCACGCCTACCACCTTTACCGTTTAAAGAGCAGTGATGAGGATTTCGTCACAATAAATAAATTCATAAAGGCGGTGCTTCCTCGCGGCTCGCAGCGCAAGCTTCGTTGGATGAGCCTTGATAACGCCGCGAAAATATATCCTGCTGCTCGCTCGGCAAGATGGACCAATGTTTTCCGCTTATCCGCGACGCTTAAGGAAGACGTCGATAGAAGGGTGCTTCAATCCGCCATTGACGTCACCGTGCGCAGATTCCCGTCGATCGCGGTGCGCCTGCGCCGCGGTGCTTTTTGGTATTATCTCGAGGAGATCGCACACGCCCCCACCGTCACCGACGAAAAATCATATCCTCTCGTAAGAATGCCCTTTGACGATATACGCTCCTGTGCTTTCCGTGTTATAGTGTATAAGAAGAGGATCGCGGTGGAGTTTTTCCATGCCCTCACCGACGGAAACGGCGGACTCGTATTTTTAAAATCTCTTGTGGCGGAATATCTTACACAAAAATACGGCATCAGCATTCCCGCGACTGACGGTGTGCTTGACCGCATTGAAATTCCCTCCGAGGAGGAGCTTGTCGATTGCTTCCCGAAATATGCGGGAAAGGTCGCAGCGACAAGACGGGATAGCAATTCCTACCGTATCTACGGCACGGCAGAACCGGATAGATACTCTAACGTGACCACCTTTATGATCAAGAGTAAATCCCTTCTCGAGCTTGCACATAAATACAACGTTACCGTAACTGCGGTTTTGGTTGCCGCGCTCATTAAGGCGGCGATCGGACTTCAGAACGAGGATGTGCAGCATCTTAAGCTGCAAAAGCCTATCAAGGTGCTCGTACCTTGCGACCTGCGCCGTATGTATAACACGCGCACTCTGCGCAATTTCGCTCTGTATGCAACACCCGGCATTGATCCCCGCCTCGGTGAATATAGCTTCGGGGAGATATGTGATATAGTTTATCGGCAAATGAAGCTTGAAATAACCCCGAAGATCATGTCCGCCAGAATAAAAACCAACGTCAAGGACGAGGAAAATATGTTCCTCAAGCTTACGCCGCTGTTTTTGAAAAATATAGTTATGAAGGCTGTGTTCGAGATGGTTGGTGAGAAAAAATCCATGCTCACGCTTTCAAATCTCGGAGTCGTTACGATGCCGGAGATCATGCGCGAGTACGTTGAGCGTATGGATTTCGTTTTAAGCGTTCAGTCCCGTGCGCCTTATAACGTAGGCGCTCTCTCGTACGGTGATACGACTAATATAAGTATCATAAGAAATATCAAAGAGGCGCGGCTTGAATCTGCCCTTTACAAAACGCTTCGGCAAGAGGGAATAGCCGTAAAGGTAGAAAGTAATCAGAGGTAAAAGATATTATGTATTGTGTAAAATGTGGCGTGGAGCTTGCTGACAGCGAGAAAAAGTGTCCGCTGTGCGAAACTCCCGTATATTATCCGGAGCGTGTCCTATCGGACGAAGCTCCGTATCCCGAATTCGTTCACCCGGAGGATAAGATAAGCCGTCGCGGATTCTATTTTATCATCAGTATGCTGTTTTGTATGGGTGCTATCATCCCTACGGTTTGCGATATAAGCCTTAATCACGGACTTACGTGGAGTGGATATACTATCGGTGCGTTGCTTCTCGCTTACGTGATATTCGTGCTTCCAAAGTGGTTTTATCGCCCATCCCCCGCGATTTTCGCGCCGGTGGATTTTCTTGCCATCGGACTCTACGCTCTGTATATAGACATTGCAACGTCTGGCGGCTGGTTTTTGCCGTTTGCATTCCCCGTCTTGGGAGCGTTTGCTCTTATCGTGTGTGCGGTGGTGATCCTTTCGTACTATCTTCGCGCAGGGTATCTTTATATATTCGGCGGCGGATTCATACTACTTGGCGGATTTACTCTGTTCGTTGAGCTTTTGATCCATAAAAACTTCGCCATCAGACACCCTCATATGTGGTCGATATACCCTCTCTCTACGATGGCTCTTATCGGAATAATGCTTATAGTTATCGCAATCGTACGTCCGTTTAGAGAATATCTTCGTAAAATATTTGCAATATGATGAAAAAGGGCTGCACGTCGAGTTTTCCTTAACGGAAACGCCTCGATCCCGCAGTCCTTTCGTATTTTGACGGATATTTATTGAAAGCACTTGACAAATATAATAAGCTGTATTACAATGGTAGTACAGAAATAAAGGAAGAGGTGTCAAAATGAATTGGACGCTCGATAAAACCAAGCCGATATGTCCGCAGATATGCAGTAAAATATGTCTTGCAATCGTCAGCGGAGTCTTTTCGGCGGGAGAGAAGCTCCTTTCAGTAAGAGAGGTTGCGATTTTAGCAGGTGTCAATCCGAACACGGTCCAGAAATCCTTTGACGAGCTTGAGAAGCACGGGGTGATACATTCAGTGCCTTGCTCGGGATGGTACGTTAACGAAAGCATAGACGCCGCCACACGAGTAGTTGAAGAGCTTCGAATTGAAAAAAGCAGGGAATATATAACGGCGATGTCCCACCTCGGATGCGATGCGGACGGCATTGCCAAATACCTAAACAAATTAAAGGAGGAAAATATATGAGTGAGATATTGAAGCTTACCTCGCTGACAAAAAGATACGGCGACGTTATGGCGCTTGACAGCATCGATCTTACGGTCGAGAGCGGAAAGATAATAGGACTTCTCGGCCCTAACGGCTCGGGAAAAACCACTCTGATAAAGCTTCTTAACGGGCTCTTGACTCCCACCTCGGGCGAGGTGCTTATTAACGGAAATCCGATCGGACCGGAAACAAAGAGGGTGGTGTCATATCTTCCCGACAACAGCTTTTTGCCCCCTTGGATGACCGCGGAGCAGATAGTTACTCTCTTTTCCGACTTTTACGACGACTTCCGTCCCCAGCTTGCGCTGGAGATGATTGATAAGCTTGGTGTACCGAGAGGGATGCGTCTCAAAAACCTCTCCAAGGGAGGCAAGGAAAAGGTCTGTCTTATACTTATTATGAGCAGAAACGCGCTTCTTTACGTCCTTGACGAGCCGATAGCGGCGGTGGACCCCGCAACGCGCGATTTCGTCATATCCACTATTATCAATAATCATAACCCGAATTCCTCGGTTATTATTTCAACGCACATTATATCCGATATTGAGCCGGTGCTCGACGAGGCGATATTTATAAATCACGGTAAGGTCGTCCTTCACCGCGCGGTTGAGGAGATCCGTAAGGAGCAGGGCAAGAGCGTAGACGCTCTCTTTAGGGAGGTGTTCAAATGGTAAAGAAACTTTTTAAGCACGAGTTTATTTATTACTTGCGCTCGTTCGGCATATTTCCCCTTATGCTTATCGTGGCAAGCCTCTTCCTCAGATTCATTATGTTCTTCGATCCCGAAAATTTTGTGGTTGAGGTCCTGGGCATTACCGCTTTTATTGTATTTTATATAATGTGCTTTACGATAGGAATTGCGGCGCTCGTTATCGCAGTCGTTAGATTCTATCGGAATATGTACACGGCAGAGGGATACCTGACCTTCACCCTCCCGGTTACAAGCGATCAGCATATATTAGTTAAGCTTTTGAGCGCGCTTGCCTGTCAGGTCATCTCGCATCTAACCGTTTTTCTTGCGATGTTTATCGCGGTAGCTGATATGGAAACCTTTTCCGACATCGGTAAGATGTTTACGTGGCTCGGAGGCTTAATTAACTCTGTCGGTGTCTGGCACTTTGTTTTTTACGCCTTTGAAGCGATTATTCTTCTCGCAATCGGATCGGCAACCTCGATGCTACTGTTCTACGGATGCGTTACCGTTGGGCAAACGGCTACGAAAAACAGGATATTCACCGCAATAGCGGCGTATTTCATCTACTATCTCGGAACTCAGATCCTTTCAACCGTTACTATGCTTATCGCAAGCAGAGTAATGCTGACAGGAGTATTTGACGGGCTCATCACTTGGGTGATCGCTCATCCTTATGCATCAATACATATCGGTGCTTGGATCGGCGTTGCCGTTGCAAGCGGTCTTGGAGTTGCATTTTGGTTTATCACTCGCACGATAATGAATAAGAAGCTTAACCTTGAATAAACGGCGTGACTCGAAGCGTCCGGCGGTGTAATCTGCCTTTGGCGTTTCAAAACCAAAGAGGCACAGTGCGCTCCAATTTGGAGCTTGCACTGCGCCTCTTTTTATTTACGGATTAAGTAGGTCTGTGTATCGGAAGTGACCAGTATGCAACCAAGGTCATATCCTGCGTGGGAACGTTTGAGGAGAAGGACCATGAGAGCCACTCCTCGTCCTCCTCGCTGTAATATTCCCACCAAAGAAGCTTACAGCTGTTCTTTGTGGGCGAGGGGGGAGTAGGAATCGTTTCTCCTGCGGGAACGTAGTAGGTCTCCACTTCGCTGCCGCCGTTTGAGTTGAAGGTGATCGTGTAGGTTTCGCACGCTTCCCAATGCGCGGTCAACGTAATATTTTCAGAAGCTACGTCGGTCTCAAAATTCCAAAGAACCTCGCCGTTATACCAACCAAGGAATTTCTGTCCCTCGCGGCTCGGACTAAAGGGCTCTGTTATAAGTCCCGGTGTGTCAAGCAGCACGGAATCACGTGCTCCGCCACCGTTAGAATCAAACGCAACCGTAATAGTAGTATTCCATTTTGCGGTAAGCGTCATATCATTCATTACCGTATCCGTATCAAAGTTCCATTCTTCGTTGCCGTTGTACCAGCCAAGGAATACGGAGCTTTCTTTGCTGGGATTCTCAGGCTTTGTCAAAAGCTCTCCCTCCATAACTGTTACGGGAGGGACGGTGCTGCCACCTGCAGAATCAAAGGTAACCGTGTGTACAAGGCTTCTCCACTTTGCCTTGAGGGTTATGTTTGCGGTAACGGAATTTGAATCAAAATTCCACTTTGTTTCGCCGTAATACCAACCGAGGAAGGCGTGATCGACCTTTGCCGGCTCGTCGGGCTCTGTTACGAAGTTGCCGTAGTCTACGGTCGCATCGGATACTTCACTTCCGCCGTCAGAGTCGAAGATCACCGTATAGGTGTTCAATTCCCACTTTGCTTTAAGGTCAAGGTCGCCAACAACGGTATCGGTATCAAAATTCCATTTCACCTCGCCGTTATACCAGCCAAGGAAGGTATGCCCTTCTTTTATGGGGGCGGGAGGCTCTGCGGTGGTTTTTCCTTTTTCTACTGCGCGGTCCTGTGCGGCGGAAGCCGTATTCCCTCCGTTCAGATCAAAGGTTACCGTGTAATATTCAAGAGTCTCGCCGCATGATGAGAGCATAACGGCTGATGCGAGCAGTATGACGAAGAATATAGCGAGATAACGTTTTTTCATATCATTCTCCACTTGTTTTTAATTATATTTTACTATATATATTTTCTTTTTGCAAGTGTAAAGCCAAAAAAATGTTTAAAAAAATAAAAATACTTGGATATTGTCGATATATATTGAAAAAATTCGAAGTTTGTGCTAAAATAGAAGTGTATTTTAATAAAATTACATACGGAGGCATTATGAAAAAGTTTTTTGGCGAATTTAAAACCTTTATAACACGCGGCAACGTCGTGGATATGGCTGTCGGTGTTATCGTCGGTGGCGCGTTTACCGCTATTGTAAACGGACTTTCAAATTTTGTATTGAAGCCTGTGATCAACTGGCTTCTCGCTCTTATTCTCGGTAAGGGTACTTTAAGTGAGGTTTATACCTTCCTCGGAACACCAGCAAGGCTTGAGGACGGAACGATCGACCTTGCAAACTCCTTTTATATTGACTGGGGCGCATTTATAAACGCCGTTATCAACTTCTTTATCGTAGCTTTCGTGCTTTTCACGATCGTGAAGATAATCAACAAGCTCCGTGAGAGCGGCAAGATGCTTGAAAACGAGATATTTAACGGCGGCTACACCAAGCAGGACCGTAAGGCTATGAAGAAGCTTGGCGTCAATATTAAGGACGAGGCGGCGGTCGCAGCTTACTTTGAGAAGAAAAAGCAGGACGAGGCGGAGGCAAAGGCTGCCGCTGAAGCAAAGGCGAAGGCTGACAGAGAAGCTAATCCCACGACCGAGGACCTCCTTAAAAAGATTCTTGCCGTGCTTGAGGAAAAATAATAAGCGGCGCGACGCTTTAACGGGAGCTCGATTAAGTTAGCGTTACCCCGTACCCGTGTCACGCTCGTGATAAAATACGTAGCATAAAAATACACCACCAAGGGCAGATAGCCTTCGGAGGTGTATTTTTATTTTTAAGCTCTCTTTTTCGTCGGAATCTTCCTTGAATCCGCACATGTAAAATATATGATCTGCCTAAACTTCGCTATTTTGACGAGAGCCTCGATGGCGGCCGCAGTCTTATCGTCGTCAAAATGGGCGAACGGATCGTCAAAAATTATAAACGGAGACTCGTTTTCGTAAAGTGAGTCTATCAGCGCAAGCCTCGTTGCCAGGGCGTAAAGATCCCTTGTGCCGCGGCTGTAAGCTTCGATCGGGCGGAGAGTACCGCGTTCGTTTTTCATTACCGTAAACGAGGTGTCCATTGAAAAGTCTGGTGCTCCTTCGCGAAGTATGATCCCGAGATATTTTTCAAACGCCGCCTTTGTTTTCGATAGGTACTTTGTTGTGATGGAGTCCTTTGCCTCGTTGAGAAATTCTTGCGTTTTTAATATTACGTTGAGCTTTTTGCGATATTCGACTTCAAGGGCGTTAAGCTCCTCTTTTTGCGAATAAAGCTCGTCTATTCTGTCAATGTCGTCGGACATAAGACGGCATTCTCTTTCCGATACCGCCTTCTTTTGCTCAAGCTCAAGGATCTTCTCGTTTAGTGCGGATGGGTCAATAGACTCGGCAAGTGCCTCCTCGACTATGGGCGTGTCGGATATTCCGTGCCTTTTCTTGAACTCCAAAAGATCGGCGTTCATTCTTTTTATGGTGTTTGAAAGAGTGGAATACTCGATAAGCTTGCGGCTTATCTCCTCAAACGGACTTGCCGTTTCGGTAGGGAAGCGAGAAAGGAAGGTGTCCACGTGTCCCCTTAATTTCTTTGCCTCGATGAGCTTGCGCTCCTTTGCATCCTTGGAGTAGCCCTCGCGCTCCTTTAGGACCTCGTACAGCTCTTTTTTGCGAAGAATCTCGTAAAGAGCATCCTTTATGTTTTTTGCGCTCATAGCAGGGAAAAGCGCTATAATTTCACACGCCTCCCGCTCTGCATACAGTATTTTCTCTGAAATTTCGTTTTTTCTCTCAATAAGCGACTCACACCTTTGCTTCGCGCCTATCTCACCCTCGGCCAATCCCTTTAAAAGCAGCAGGGAGTTCAGTATCTCGGTGTCGGTCGTGGGGATTTTAAGTCCGTGCTTTTTGATTATAATTCTCGCTCTGACTCTCTCGTCCTCCAAAATGGCAGAGCTGTCAGAGGCGAAAACAGACACAATAGCCGGGATAAACAGTAATACACCCACCACGGAAATCAGGTAACAGAGTGGATTTAGTGCAATGCCCAACGCTATCGAAGCAGCCACCGTTACTAGTCCAAATATCCAGAATATCGGACTCGGCTTTTTCTTCTTTCCTGCGGCTGTAAGGGCTACTATAAGCTCGTTCAGCGTTGCAAGGTCGGGGGCGTGCGAGAAATTTTCCGCATTTTTTGCCACATCCAACTCTCGCTCTACCAACTCCTTTTCCTTGTGAAGCTCGTTTATGCCGTCGGCTGTGGTTTTGATTTTTAAAAACAGCTCTGCGCCCTTATTTTCAAATACGGTCTCCAGCTCTTGAAAACGAGTGTCCTCGGATGCCGTATCACCCGATTCAAGCCGCTTTGCCTCCAAAAGCATTTCTTTTGCTCCCTCTATTTCGTCGCTTGTAGGAATACCGCAGGCAAAAAACTTATCCAGTGCCTCCTGCTTTAAAAGTTCGTCTGCAACCGTTGCTTCCATCCGGCGGTATTCTCTGTCGTAACCGCGCTTTATCCTTTCCGCCTCGGCGTGCCTTGCCTGAACCTCGAGCCTTGCGCGCTCCTTGTAGAGCGAGTCAAGCTCGCCTATTATATTCCCAAGACGCTCCTCCTCGGCGGCGTAAGCTTCCTTAAGTCTGGTCAGATCGTTTATTTCGTTCGTTATTTCCGAGATCTTCTTCCTTATTTCTCCGATTTCACCGGCTCCTCCTCGGCGGTGGTAGGTTTTTCTTTGCTTTTCGAGCAATTCGATGGCTTCATCCATTGCCCCTACGTCCCCGTCATAGCCTACCAGGTCAGATAGCTTTGCAGATACCGTTTTGTTTTCATTTTTTCCACAAAGATTTGCCTCGGACAAGAATACGGTCCGCTCAAAGCCGTCAGCGTCAATGGAGAAAAGCTCCTCGCCAACCCTCTCGGAATAATCGTGAGACTCCTTTCCACTTTCGCAGTCGTAAAGCTTGAAGGAATCGTCCTGCGCTTTCGGCATAAACGTTCTTTCTATGCGATAGGTCTTGCCGTTTGCGGAAAAGGTAAGCGAGCCGCGGCAGGATTGCCCATTCCACGGCAAATAATGCTTTCTATCGTTGCTTTCCAGCTTCGTGCGTTTGGTGTCGTCAAGACCAAAAAGCATAGCTTTGATAAACACGGATAGGGTGGTTTTGCCGTACCCGTTGTCCTCTTTTATGCAGTTGATACCGTCGGTAAAGCGATAAGTGTAGTCCGTAAGCTTACCGAAGTTTTCAATATAGCAGTCAATCAGCTTCATATCATCTCACCTGCCATTGCCTTAATGCCGCATTCAATTATGGCGTCGCGTTCAGCTTCGTCAAGGCCTTCCTTCGCCATAACTAAACGGATGAACTCGCCCTTTAGGGACTTATCGTTCTTGTAATCTTGCGCTGAAATCTTCAGTTTCGATTCATCCTTGACTTCAAAATAGAAGAAGTATGAGCGGAATCTTTCTTTGAGCGCCTCCACGTCCCTCGTGCTGTCCGGGTTGTGCTCGCCAACGAGTAAAACGCGCACGAGGTCGTCGCTCTTTAGGGCGGAGATCGCAAGTGCAACTCTGTCCTCTATGTCAATGCTCCTTTTTGCACCGCTTATATCCACGGGTATCGCGTGTAACGTGCGCTGACATCTTTTTGCGAACTTTGCCGTCATCGGAGTGGCATCCGTGTCAATTATTACGTATCCCTTGTCCCCAACCTCGTCGAAGCCGCGTCCCTCGGGAGTGCCGCAATAAACAGCTCTCGTGCGCTCGCCGATTTTTGTTTCGGAATAGGTGTGATAGTGACCTAGTGCCAGATAATCTATCGGGTGATTTTCCACGCCGTCTATTCCTATTTTATCGGGGAAGCCACTATGGTCTGCCAGCATACCGTGAAGAACTACTATGTTCTTGTCCCCTTCGGAAAGCGAAAGAGAGTTGAACATATTTTTCATAACCGTGGTGCGCCCCGCGAGCTTAACGTCTCCTATTTCAAAATACGTCCAGTCCTCGCCGAAAATCTTGAGGTTGTCGGGGATCGAAACGCCGGATGAAGTAAGTCTTGATTTCTCGTGATTTCCCGCCAGATAGAAAACGGAGATTCCGCTTTTTTCAATTATGCCAAGTATTGAATCCATAACTCTTATACCGACTCTTTGATTGTCAAAAAGGTCCCCGGCTATTATAACGCCGTCAGCTCCGATTCTGACCGCCTCCTCTAACATTCGGCGGAAGGATTCTATAAGCTCTCTGCGCCTCATCTTTGCCTCGCTTGGCGTGAGACGGGCTGTGAGTGGGGAATCAAGGTGCAAATCGGACGTATGTATCAGCTTCATCTTTATGCTGTTCCTCCTCTTTTAAATTCGCTTGGGGATATGCCGCAATGTGCGGAAAAGACCTTTGAAAAGTATGATTGGTCATAAAATCCTGTTGCCTGCGCTACTTCATTTATGCTCATTTTTCCGGCGATGAGCAGCCGCTTTGCTTCGTCAAGCTTTGCTTTGGTTATCGCGCTGTTTACCGTAATTCCGAATTCCTTTTTGAACGCGGAGATCAGCGTGGTTTTTGAGCAACCGACCTCTGCGCATATATCGCGTATAGAGAGTCGCTTTTCTATATTTTCGTGTATGTATCTCTTTGCTGCCTCGGCGACCGTCGGCTTTGAGCCGGAGATCGCATTTGAAAGTGTCAGATACTGTGCGCATATAGTCATGATATGGACGTATGAGTCGAGCAGTCCGTCTTTAACCACGGCCAGACCGTCAATAAGACCGGAAAGCCTTGGAGTATCCTTCAAAAGCTGCGAAAGCTTGTCCTTAACCTCCTGCACGCTCCCCTCACCGTCTATTATCTGTCCCATCATAAGATATCCCGTCAGTATACCGAAGTTGTACAGGGGGCTTGCCACCTCGGTAAGTCCGTATCTGCACTTGTATATAACGGTTTTTTGCGTTTTCTTTGCCAGCAAAAACGCCGCCTCGTCACCGGCACGGCATTTTTCAAACTCACCGTCCAGCTTGTGTATCTCGGCGCATAGCGGCAGTCTCTCCGCCGGATAAGCAGCGATCTCCCTAAAATCCACGTCGTGCAGCGACATTCGGAATCCGGTTATCCTGTGCAGCTCGTAAAGCACCGAAACTATTTTCTGCTCTTTCATGTAAATTCCTTCATGTTGGTAAAATAATAAGAAAAAAGCGCGATTCTACAAAAATATTATACTATTTTACATTGTTTTTGTCAATAGCATTGCATATAATATAAAAGTATGTTATTTTTATTTTACATCTTGATTTATTTCGAATAATGTAGTATAATGATATGGTAAAATATAACATATAATTTCCGCGAAGCACATTTTTGTCAAAATAAAAGGAAAAGAATTATGACTACCACGGAAAAAAATATAACCGAACAGTTTGCGGTTGAAGGTGAAGTTATCAGCGCAGTACCCTACGGCTCCGGACATATCAATACCACAAGGCTCGTAATTACCAAGGACGCTTGCGGCGATGAGCATAAATACATACTTCAGAAAATTAACAATAACGTTTTCAAAAGTCCCGAAAAGCTTATGGAAAACTATGTTGCCGTTACTAAATATCTGCACGACGTAATTGAGAAAAACGGTGGCGACCCCATGCGTGAGACCATCAACGTAGTTAAGACTCTCGGGGGAGAGAACTTCTATCTTTCCGCGGAGGGCGAGTATTGGAGAATGCTCATCTTCGTTGACGATAGCTTAAGCTTTGATAAGGTTGAAGATCCCGGTCAGTTCTACGACAGCGCGGTTGCGTTTGGAAACTTCCAGTATCTTCTCCGCGATTATCCCGCACACACTCTGCATGAAACTATCGTGAA
>JAGCJI010000041.1 GCA_017648085.1 Clostridia bacterium
GCCTAATTGAATACCTCTTCGGGCACGGACAGTCAATTAATCCAACGGTTTTTACCGTAACCTACGTTGCTTTTATAATAATATCGATAGTCAGCGCATATCTGCTCGGCAGTATTAACTCCGCTATAATCGTATCAAAGCTCGTCTATCACGACGACGTGCGTAAGCACGGAAGCGGCAATCCGGGCCTTACCAATATGCAACGCACGTTCGGTATGGGCGCGGCGGGTCTTACCCTGCTTGGCGACATGATTAAAAACGTTTTGGCGATATTTATATGTGCTTCACTTTTTGGATTTAATTACATCGGCGGAATAAGCGATAGCGACGGATATTGCTATATGGCGGCTCTGTTTGCGGTTATCGGACACATCTTCCCGATCTACTACAAATTCAAGGGGGGTAAGGGCGTGCTTTCGACTGCGGTTACCGCGCTTATACTCGCCCCCATTCCTACGCTTGCCCTGCTATTGATCTTCATTGGAATAGTAGCGGTATCCAAATACGTATCGCTCGGCTCGGTTTCTGCGGCACTTCTCTACCCCGTCGTCATCAACGGATATTTTAACTTTGCACTTGGCGGAAAAACGCCCGGAATAATTTCGCTATCCACGGTAATAATCGCCGTTCTTATAGTATGGTGTCACAGAGGAAACCTTCAGCGCATCTCGGAAAGAACGGAGCGCAAGCTTTCTTTCAGAAAGAAGGACAAGGATGAATAAGGTCGATCCAAGAGGGAGCTTTTTGGAGCTGGTGACGCTGGCGTTTGACCTTGATGCGATCAAAAAGCTGGTTTTCTCACGTCCTACTGACGGCGAGATAGCCAAGGTGTCCGCGCGCCTGTGTGCACACAGACAAAATAAGTTTCTCGCGTTTGAATATTCCCTGCCCGGAAATACCGTTTCACAAAAAAATCTTGCACGTGACTCGGCACTTGTTGAGGTAGAGGAGCTTTTAAAAAAATTCAGGCAAGCCAACCTTATAACCACGGCGGGCGACGCCGAATATAAGCTCTCAAAGGGAGAAAGGGACGTCCTGCTTGGCGGCGGACTCAAGAGCAAGCTCTGCGGCGACGGAGCGACCTTCGAGCGTGCACTTGACGAGCTTGAGCGCAAAAAGAATTATCTGCTTACGGGTAGCGAGGATTTTCTTATCGCACTCGGCGTATCGGATAAAAGCGGTCGCGTTCACGATAAAAAGCAGGGCAAATTCCGCCAGATCAACAGATTTATAGAGCATATTGAGGATATTTACGGCAAGCTACCGCGCGAAGGTAACATTTCCGTGTACGATTTATGCTGCGGTAAAAGCTATTTGAGCTTCGCGGTATACTACTACCTCACCGCCGTCAAGGGACGCGGGGTGAAAATGCTTGGCGTAGACCTTAAGCGCGACGTCATATCCTGGTGCGCTGCACTTGCCGCAAGGCTCGGCTACAGCGGTATGCAATTCATATGCGGCGATATATCAGCCATCTCTGCGGATGAAGCACCCGATATGGTAATTTCGCTACACGCCTGCGACGTTGCGACGGATATCGTAATAAACAGAGCGATAGCACTTGGGGCAAAAATCATACTTTCGACCCCCTGCTGTCACAGATATCTTAACGGCAAGATAAGTGCCGAGGCACTTCGCTTCGTGACCGAATACCCGCACCTTAAAAACAAACTCTGTGAGGCTATAACCGATGCAATACGGCTCTCACGGCTTTCGGCAGCCGGTTACAAGGTCACGGCACTTGAATTGACCGACCCCGAAAACACGCCAAAAAATACACTCCTGCGCGCTGTGCGCGAGGAAAACGTTAACGGTGCGACTCTCGATACGCGGAAACAAAAATATACCGAAATCCTTAAATTCGTGCTTGGCGAGGGTGCTTCCACTTACCTTGACGAAATAAAATAAAAGAGATCAGATTTATGCTTTACACTACGAAAAATGCCGCCGAAACAGAGGCACTTGGCGAAAGGCTGGCAGAGCTTCTTGACGCGGCAGGTATAGCGCGCGCGTTCATAGCCATGCGTGGCGAAATGGGGGTTGGAAAAACCGCATTCGTACGCGGATTCGCCAGATATTTTAATATTTGGGGTGTGAAGAGCCCGACCTATACGATAGTCAACGAGCATCGTGGCAGGGTTAGCCTTTTCCACTTCGATATGTACAGAATAGAGAGCGAGGACGATCTGTATTCCATAGGCTTTGATGACTACGTGGCGCGCGACGGCTTCGCAATAGCGGAGTGGTCGGAAAACGTTACGGAGTTTCTGCCGGATGAAAAAATATGTGTCAGCATCAGCCGCGTAGACGGTGATGCGGAGTCAAGAGAAATTAACATCACTACGGACGGTATATATGAAAATATTGGCATTTGACAGCACAGCCAAGGCTGCATCTGTCGCGTTAAGTGAAAACGGACGGCTGCTCGGTCTTTATACGATAGACAACGGACTGACTCAAAGCGAGCTTCTTTTGCCTATGGCAGAGGATCTTTTGAAATCCTTGAAGCTTGACTTTTCCGACGTTGACCTGTACTGTGCTTCCGTCGGGCCGGGCTCGTTTACGGGAGTCAGAATAGGAGTTTCGCTCGTTAAGGGTTTGGCGTTCGGAAAGGACACCCCGTGTGTCGAGGTTTCAACGCTTGAGGCACTTGCGGAAAATCTTGCGGGCCTGCGCGGATATATAGTTCCGTGCATGGATGCAAGACGCGGACAGGTATATACTGCGATTTTCTCCTCCGACGGGATGGGGCTTACGAGAGTGATGGAGGATACGGCAATCTCAATCGACGAGCTTGCAGAAAGGCTAGGCAAGCTTGACGGCCCGATATATCTTTCGGGTGACGGATACGAGGTAGCGCGCTCGGGACTTATATCGGCAGGGGTAGCGGTAGAAAACACACCGACACTTCTTTTATGTGAAAATGCGTTCTCATGCGCCAAGGTGGCAGAGAGAAAATACGCAGCGGGCAAAGCTGTCAGCGATATTGATTTTGCGCCGACGTATTTGCGAATGCCGCAGGCGGAAAGAGAAAGACTTGAAAGGGAGAGATGTCAAAAATGAGAAAGATATACATTGGCGCGGACAGCGCAGGATTCCGACTTAAAGAGGAAATAAAGGCCCATTTATCCGACACGGGATATGAGGTAATTGATTTTGGAACGGATTCGGAGGAGTCCTGCCACTACCCTGTTTTTGCGCGTCGCGTATGCGAGGCGGTGCAGACTGACGGCAATTCCTTCGGCATACTCGTATGCGGCACGGGTATTGGCATGTCGATGTGCGCAAACAAGCACAAAGGTATAAGGGCAGCGCTTTGCTCCGACACATTCTCGGCAAAAATGACGCGCCGCCACAACGATGCAAACGTGCTTTGCCTAGGAGCGAGAGTGATCGGTTCTTGCCTGGCGACCGATATCGTCGATATATTCCTTGAAAATGAATTTGAAGGCGGCAGACACAAGACGCGCGTTGATATGATGAACGAAATAGAAAACGAAGGATAATTGTGTAAAAGAGTAAGGGCGTCACGCTTTTGTGACGCCCTTACTGTTATTTTAAAGCATTTGCGTGCTTAATCGTGCAGTTGATAAGTCCATCCGGCACCGTTGATCTCATGCGCTCTGTGTATGGTTACAAATGCATTTTTATCAACGTTGTTAATTATACGCAAAAGCTCGCCGTACTGATGCATTGAAAAGGATACCATTACCATTTTCATTTTCTTGCCGGAGTATCCGCCGACAACGTCGGACACGGTAGTGGTGCGGTGCATTATTGAGATTACATCCGCGCTGAGCTCTGCGTGCTTTTCGGTTATAATCTGCGCAACGAACGCCTTTTTAGTGCCGAAGAAAACCTTATCGATAACCGTGGTGGTTACGAACACCGTTACTACACCGAGAAGTGTGTGGACGAAGTCCCCGATAACGAAGATACCGCAAAATACTATCAGACCGTCAATAATACCAAGGGCGACCGAGCTTTTCATCCTTTTAAATATCTTGGTGACTATAAATGCCGGTATGTCAGTGCCGCCGCTCGAACCGCCGCCGATATAGGTCAGTGCACAGCCCGTGCCGATCGCAACACCGCCGAAAAGCGCAGATACGACGAGATGCAATCCACTTTCGGGATCAAGTACGAAAAATCCGCCGAAAACATTGGTGCTTGTCAGTTTCAAAAACAGGGACAGCATCGGAGGATAAACAATTGACGACACGAGAGTTTTAAGTGCGAATTCCCGTCCGAGCACGATAAGCCCGAGGAAAAAGAAAAACCACGTCATTATAAATATTATAACGTCAACTGTGAGGATTTTTACAGGTATGATCTTATCGAGGACAAGTCCAAGTCCCGACATTCCTCCGACGACGAGATTCATTGGCAGGATAAAGACCGCAACGCCGAAAGCTATAATTACCGAGCCGAGAACCACGAGGGTAAGATTTTTAAGAAGAATTTTAGGATCTATTTTAATTTTGGCGATTTTCATTCGTCCTCCTTTGGAAAGGCGCGCGACATGGCGGCGTTTGAATACGCTCCGTCGCCCGTAACCTCTCTTATTATGTTTATAAAATCGGGTATTTTAAAGCTTTTCTCGCGCGTGGGAAGCTCTATTTCCATAATACAGGTGTTTTCCCATTCCGGATACTCGTCAATCTCAAATGTCAAGTCGCCGTATCTGAATGTGTGGCGCACCTTTCGTATTGGTCGAGTTCCGTCGGCGATTTTTGCAGAAAGTGCAGTAAAATCCTGCTCGAATATTTCCCTCTCGTCCTCATATGCGCTCATACCGTCTATTCTTACCTTGACGGTTTCGGTATATACCGTGTGAGATAAATCGCTCCTTTTACGTATTCTGTGGGTGGCATTTTTCGCACCGGAGAGATATATTTGCACAATTTCGGAGCGGTGATATTCATTCTCCTTTACAAGAGAGGAAAAATTCGGCTTGGAAATTATATATTTACGTTCTATTTCTATCGGCACGTTTTCCATAAGCATCTCCGTCGTTCTTTCTCTATCAGCATATAGTCTAACACAAGTGCGGACGTTTTTCAATAAAAATTTTATTTTATAAAAGAAAAAAATTAGGGTTGACTTACGGATTTGTTTGTGATAGAATACTTGTAATGATAAAAATTGCGAAAGGATGGTAAAGTCATGGCAGAGGATACCTTGCTTACCGACGAAGAGCTTGAAAAAAAGAGAAAAATAAATGCGATCTGGGATAAAATAACCACGGGACTTCTGATCTTCCTTATGGCTTCTCCCTTCCTGATTCTCGGTTATATTTTCATGTGGTTTATGAATAAGTAAAAGATTAAACGGCGAGCTTTCACTCGCCGTTTGTTTCATTTATAGGGATTTTAATACAAAGTCCGCAACCTTCTCTGCACCGAGCTCGGTAAAATGAACTCCGTCACGGTAGAAGTCTTGCGCGTTGTTGAAGCTGCGGAGATAGTCGCGAAGGTCGATAAATCTTGCGCCTGCACTCGCGGCGATTTCCTTTTGAAGAGGATAGGTATAGGTCTCCATAATATCGTTGGAGATGAGGAGAGTGTTTGTGTCCAAAACCTCGGGAGATGACATTACTACGATATCAACGCCGGGATAAGCGGCACGGTAGTCCTCGATCAAGGAAAGGTACGCCGCCTTATATGCCGGCGCAACTACGGACCAGTCGTATCTGGTAGCGTTGTTTTCAAATCTGGTGTTATCGTTAGTGCCGAGCATTATGATTACGCAGTCAGCCCCCTCGACCGCAAGACTTGCCTCATACTTTTCCTTGGCGTATTCCTTGTAGCTGCCGTAGCTTAGGTTGTTTGAATATTCGGAGGCGGCTGCGCCGCTACGTCCGCAATTTATAACCTCTATACCGTAAGGCGCAAGGGCGTTCTTAAGATAGGTGGGATATACGGGAGAGCTTTCGGTGAGACTGTCACCGACACATACGATTTTAGTGTATTTTACCGCGCTGGCAGAAAATTCAAACGACAGAAGCTCCTTGTCTCCGTATGAGGCTTTGACTGTTACGGTTGAATCGCAGACAGCCGAAAGGAACTTCACCGTAAGGGTGTTGCCCGAAACGGTAGCAGTGACGCTCGAATTGGAGCTTTCCGCAGTATAGGCAAGCTGTGTGCCGTTAGTATTGACGTAATCTGCAAGACTTACGGTAACGGTGGAGAAGCCAAGCTCCACAAGGCCGCGACGAATGTCGGGAATCTCGGAAAGCTTCACGGGTGAGGGGTTGAATTTGGCGTAAAGGGTTATATCCCCAGTACTCTCTGCATCTATAATAGAAATTCTTTTGGTGAACGAGGAGTTGCTGTAC
>JAGCJI010000042.1 GCA_017648085.1 Clostridia bacterium
GCTCGGCGGATTTTACATCGTCGTAATGGCGGTATATATCCTATTTGAAATAGTTGTTATCAATTACAGACCGACACTCATCAACGGATATTTGGAAGCTTCATATCCGTCATCAACAACTATGCTTGTGATGTGTGTGATGCCTACGGCAATGATGCAATTTAGTACCCGTATTAAAAACGACTTGTTCAGGCGATGTGTAATGTTTACGATTGCCGTGTTTATTGCCTTTATGGTTATAGGCAGACTTGTGTCGGGCGTACATTGGATTACCGATATCATCGGCGGTGTTTTGGTGAGCACAGCGATTTTGTTGATGTATTATTCTATCGGTAACATAGTAGCAAAGAACTGCTGAACAAATTCCAATTTGTCGAGCCGGCTTTGTTGAGCACCGGCTTTAAAATATGATATGCTTTTGGCGATGCGTGCGATTTTTGCGCCGTTTTCGCGCTGTTTGTACTCTACTGTGGGATTATTTTTACCGACTAAACCAACGGTAGGTGTACTTTTTAGAATTTTTCGGTTATACTGAATGCGAAAGGAGGAAGCTATGGATCAGCTGAAAATAGGAAAATTTATTGCAAATTGCAGAAAAGCGAAAGGCTTAACGCAAATGCAACTATCGGAAAAGCTCGGAATTACCGACAAGGCAATATCAAAGTGGGAACGTGGCGTTGCAATGCCGGACACTTCCATTATGCTTGAGCTTTGCGATATTTTAGGCATCAGTGTAAATGAATTATTAAGCGGAGAGAAAATAAATATGGAAAATAACGATCAGAAAAACGAGCAGCTTTTGATAAATTTATCAAAGGAAATAGAGCAAAAAAATAAAACGATCTGGTTCTCTATGTGGGCAATTATGATCGTAAGCATGGTAGGTCTTATCGGTGGATTGGCAGTATGTGCATACCTTATTCCGGAGGGCGTGTGGCAATTAATCGCAATAATTGGAATTTGCATCTTGTTTTTAATTCCCTGCTTTTACGCTCTGAAGCTTGAGGTGAGCGTGGGTGCTTACAAGTGCAAAAATTGCGGTCACGAGATCGTGCCTACCTACACGCAGGCACTTAACGCAATGCATGCGGGCACTACCCGCTACTTGAAGTGTCCGAAATGCAACAAGCGCTCTTGGTGTAAAAAGGTGATCAACAAGTAATTTTGGGGCGTGGCTAAACGACGACGGCGGAGGAATAAGTTCCTCCGCCATTTTTATAAAGGGCAATACGTAAGCCGACTTTATGCCGCGCAAGATAATGTTTTTCGCCCAAAATATTGACAAAACCGCGATGCTATATTAAAATATAGGTAAGGTAGTTACTACTGTAACGACTTGAAATAAGAAACGGAGACCTAGTATGAAAAAGATACTTTGCTTAACTTTGGTTTTGGTAACGCTAGTCTTTTGCCTTTCGTCCTGCGCGATTTTAGACAAGCTCCTTGGCGCACTTGAAAATCAACTGGAATGCGCGCCGAAGATTGAGGAGATGATGCTGGCGCTGGCAGAAGGACGAAAGGATGATGCAATGGCATTGATCCACCCGTCTGCAAGTGACGAGGCGGACGCAGGTATTACACAGCTGATAGGCTACGTTGACGGCAGCAAGGTTGCCGAGATGAAGGCAGAGGGTATCAATATCAATACAAGTCTTGATAAATCAGAGGGCAAAACGGAGCAGGCCGTTTACAAAATTACCCTTGAGAACGGAACGGTTATGAAGCTTGAGGCCGTATATATTTCAAACGACCAAGGCGACGGATTTATAGGATTTAAGTTATCAAAGGAAGCAAGCGATGAATAAAAGCTCTGTTTTTTCAATAATCTTCAATTTATGCGCTATTGTACTGTTTTTGGCAGGCATAATCACCTTCTCGCGCGAGGCAAGCACCACGCTCGGAACGACTTTTGTAAGCGGAGGCTTCACGTTTCTGATGCTCGGAATATATTTGTCCAGGCGTAGCAGAAACGGAAAATAATTTGCGGCTATGTTTGGAGTTGTACTTGTAGAGGCAATAGCTATTGCTACAATCGTAATGGGAATTTTGATTATGTGCGGAAAAACATCGCTCATTCATTCCTATCACCGCGATCGCGTTGCCGCAAAAAATGAAATGAAATTCGCACGGGGCGTGGGATCGGCCATTCTGGTAATAGGCATAGGAGCTTTTATGCTGGGCGCGCTGATGCTGCCGACGGTGCTTCTGAAAAACAAGATTTATCTGTGGTGTGGGTTTGCCGCATTTACCGTTTGCTTTATCATAGGTCTTATACTCGCCTTTCTTACTACAAAAAAATATAATGGCAAAATAATGTAATATAGATTTTCTATTGCCTATTCACGTAATATATGATATAATAACGTCAAGAGGAGGTATTACTATGGATTCTGATAATATGATAATTATTATTGCAGCGATTGTGGTTTTCCTATTACAGCTCCTTTTCTGCTTCAAGGTACGGCCCGTCATTTTGAAGTTCTTCCCTGTCGTTCTTTGCATCGGTGCTACGGTAGCCTTCTACGCGTCGGCAAAGGCGATAGAAGGACTTGAGGCACTTGGGTACGTGGTACTAATGATTCTCGGTTTTATAAGTCTTGGAGCATGCCTTTTGGCATGGATAATATACGGAATTGCGACGGCTAGAAGAAAATCCAAAGCGAAAAAGCTTAATACTTAATTTTAAAAAACTAACTCGGTGGAAATTGTTAACCTTTTTTCCGCGCGAGTTAGTTTTTTTGCCATTTTGGTTGACTTTAAGCTACCTTTATGATATATTATCATTGAGCAAAAAAATAAGGGGGTTGACTTCATGAAAATAGTCACCACGCGTTCTACTGAAACGGTAGTTTACGCAGCAGAAGAGTTAAAAAAATACATCACTGCAATGTCGAAGGGCAAGATCGTTCCCGAATTTGTCTTTGGCTCAGCTGCAAAGCCCACGGACGGCGCAATAGTTCTCGGAACTCTTGACGAGCTTTCGCTTGACACGTCCGATCTTTCCGATCCCTTTATAGAGGACATCGTTGACGTCGACGTTACGAACCTTTCGGGATATATTGCAGGTAGCAACGAAAGAAGTATTCTTTTCGGAGTTTATAAGTTCTGCGCTTCCGCAGGATGCAGATACATAAGACCCGGTGAGCACGGCGATTATATTCCCGAGGCTGATCTTTACAATCACTCCTTCACGTATCGCAAGAAGGCCGATGCGCTTTTCCGCGGTGAATGCTGCGAGGGATCAATCAGCTACGAGCATATGCGCGACACCGTTTATTGGATGCCCAAAATCGGAATGAATATGTATATGATCGAGGGTACTGTTCCGATCACTTATATGCATAAGTGGTACGGCCACGTATGGAACACAAAGCTTCGTCAGCCCGGTCAGGTCACCGATTACAATATGCTTGAAAAGTATATCGATATGCTTGAGCGCGATATCAAGAAGACCGGTATTCAGCTTCATACCCTCGGTCACGAATGGATGTTTGCAAAGCTGAACGTTCACCACTCCAGCCCCGAAAACGACAGAAAGCAGCTTGAAAACCTGCCTGATGAATTCAAGGAGCTCTTTGCAATGATCGGCGGACAAAGAGGCCTTTTCAGAAACAATCTTTTCGCAACCCATCTTTGCTACTCCAACCCCAAGGCAAGACAGCTCCTTGTCGACACTATGGTTGAGTATCTTGAAAAGAAGCCGCACGTTGATTTCGTTCACGCATGGCTTGCCGATGCGACCAACAACCAGTGTGAGTGTGAGGAGTGCGTGAAAAAGCATCCCTCCGACTGGTACGTTATGTTCTTAAACGAGCTTGACGAGGCTCTTACCGCTAAGAACATACAGACAAAGGTTGTATTTATCACCTACGTTGACACCGTTCGTCCACCCGAAACTGAAACGCTTAAGAACCCCTCGAGATTCGTTCTTCTTTCAGCTATCGGTCTGCATTACGAAACCGGTTACTCAACCGAGCCCTACACCGGTGAGATTCCCGAATACGTAAGAAACAAGTTCGTAACTCCTCCCAACGCCCTTCGCCTTCAGTGGTACAAGGATTGGAAGGAAATGTGCGGCAACGTTCACGGCATTATATACGAATACCGTTACTACACCGACATGTACTGCGACCCCGGTTATATGAGAGTTTCAAGAGAAACTCACAGAGATATGGCGTCGCTTGACAAGATTCCCTTTGACGGCTGTATGAGCGACCAGACGCACAGAATGTATATGCCCACCGCGCTTCCTCTTATCATGATGGGTGAAACACTCTTTGATAAGACCAACGACTTTGACAAGTGCGCAAACGATTACTTCTATGCGGCGTTCGGCAACGAGGGCTACCTTGTTCGCGAATACCTTGAAAAGCTCTCCGAGCTCTTCTGCCCCTCCAACTTCCGTATCGGCGGCAGAAACGGCATCGAGGAAGAGGGGCTTGGTAACATCGAGGTTAAGAATAAGCCCTGGGTCAACAACCCTGACGTTGCAGCTTCCGTAGCACAGGTTCCCGGCGTAATCGACGAATTTTTGCCCGTAATCGTAAAGAATATGTCTACTGTTGAAGAGGATTCGAGATACCTCTCCTGGGTATATCTTGAGCAGCACGCAGAGATAACCAGACGCCACTCCGAAATAGTGCTTGCAGGCGCTGAGGATAACATGGAGCTCGCACAACAGAAGCTTCGCGAGATGCAGGATTACCTCTCCGAAAAAGAGCCCTACTACCACAACGTATTTGACCTTTTCCTCTACCTGAAGGGTATGAGCGGAAAGCTCTCGATGAAAATGCCCTCTTATTGGGAATAAAATACTAAAAAACGAGGCACTCTTAAACGGAGTGCCTCTACTTGTTTTTATACCACCTTTAATTCAGCAACGAATGACAGTTATGGGTTTGTTCTTCTTTTCAGCATATTGCAATGTATATTGCGTACCTTTGGACTTGCCATCCCATATAACAAGCACAGCATCAGCCATATCCACAATCAACTCGTTTCGCTTTAGTGGTGCGCTTCGTCCGTAAAGGTCATATCTAGGGCGTATAATATATTTGGAAAGATGGTGCAAATCGGCATATTGCTCTGCCAAGCTATCAATGCCGTATGCACCGCCACTAATAACGGTATCAACATCCCTCGAAATATAGGGTGATAAATCAAAGTTTGTTATGCTCCGCGAACCAACTATTAGCAATTTCATTGAATAAAACTCTCCTTTAGAATATATACCTATATAAGTATATACCAAAATAGAGAAATTGTCAATCCGGTATATATCCGATAAAATATATATCAAGGGAGGGATATTTATGGTAAGATTGACTATTGATAGATATTTAGACGAGCGTGGTATCACTCGATATGAGCTAGCAAAACGAACCGATGTTAAATTTCAAACAATTGACCGCTACTATAAAAACCGTGTTGTTCGTTACGACACATACATTTTAGACCGCATATGTGCCGCTTTAAAATGCAATCTCTCTGATATTATCGAATACGTTAAGGACGAAGAGTAAAAACATACACAAAAAGTCGATGCTGAACAGCATCGACTTTTTATTATTGCTAGGTTATTTCAATACAGCCAAGGCGCACTTGATTCCGTCGACCGCGGAGGAAACTATGCCGCCGGCATATCCTGCGCCCTCGCCCGCGGGATAGAGTCCCGAGGCTATCGGTGACTGCATATTTTCGTCGCGCAAAATTCGCACGGGTGAGGTGGTACGGGTTTCGGGACCGGTGAGCATAGCGTCACCGTAGTAAAATCCCGGCATCCAAGCCTCAAAATCCGAAATTGCGGCACGGAGAGAGTTGGTGACGAAGTCCGGCAAATACGCTTCGGGGGAAAACGGGGTGGTTCCTATCGGATAGCTCGGCTTGACGGAAGCCGGGGGGCGTGCGTCTTTTTTAGCGCAAAAATCCGACATAGATATTGAAGGCGCAAGGTAAGAGTCGGTGAGATTATACGCGGCGCGCTCAATTTTCCTTTGCAATTCAAATCCCGCAAGCGGAGAGTCCGAGCCAAAATCCTCGACTCCCACGGAAACGAGAAACGCGGCGTTGGAGTTCTCGGCATCACGGGCATATTCGCTCATACCGTTGGTGACTATTCCACCCTGCTCTGATGCGGCGGGCACTACCGTACCGCCGGGACACATACAGAAGCTATACACACTCCGTCCGTTTTTGAGGTGGGTTACGAGTCGGTAGCTTACACTTTCAAGCTCACGCGGATAATCCGCGCCGTAAACGAGCTTGTTTATATGCTCGCGCGGATGCTCGATTCTGACGCCTATGCCAAATCCGCGCGCCTGCATCGGTATATTTATAGCATCAAGCATACGGAACGTGTCGTGTGCACTATGACCTATGGCAAGTATGATATTTTCGGTGGGTAGCTCACATACTTCTCCGCCCTTTTCATAAACGGCGGCGCTAACTCTGCCGTCCTTCAAAACGATATTCGTAAGTCGGGCGGAAAAAACAAACTCGCCACCGAGAGAAATTATCTTTTTCCTTATATTTTCGATAATTCCCGATAGCTTGTCCGTGCCGAGATGAGCTGTGGAGGAATATAAAATATCCTCACCTGCTCCGGCAAGTATAAACGCATCAAGCACCTTATGCTTATAACCGTCCATACCTCCGACTTTAAGCTTTCCGTCCGAATAAGTACCTGCGCCGCCCTCGCCGAACTGAACGTTGCATTCGGGATCGAGGCGCGCCAAAATGGCAAATTCTCGCACACGGGCGGCGCGCTCACGAACTGAGAGTCCTCGCTCCAGGACTATAGGACGTGCACCTGCTTCGGCAAGGATGAGTGCTGCAAAGATACCCGCAGGACCACTGCCAACGACTATCGGGCGAGAGGTGAGGCGCGATGGGGGGATGTTTAAGCTGTAGTCGGGTACTGCGGCAACCTTCTTTTTCATTTTAAGAAGTCCCGACTCCCTATCGGGAGGTAACGATATACCGACGGTGATTTTATAGCAGAGTCCGCCTTCACGCGCGGTCAGTAGAGTGCGCTTTAGGAGATTTATATCCGAAAGCTCCTCTGCCCCGACGGGAACTGTGCGTGAAATTTCACGTTTTAAGTCAGACAAGGTATAGCCGACGGGGAGAGATAGGTCAATTTTTATCATAAAAGATTAGTCCTTTTTAATATGAACGTCAAGCTGATTGTACGGAATTTCTATTCCCTCTTTATCAAATTCGCGCTTAACCGCCTCATGCATATCGTAATTTACGGTCCAATAGTCACCGCTTTTAACCCATACGCGTGTCACGATAACAATACTGCTTTCACCGTGTGCGGACATTCTTATCGTAGGTGCGGGATCTTTAAGCACAAGCTCGTGCGAATCACAGATCTGTTCAATTATCGCCTTTGCCTTTTCAAAATCAGAGGTGTACGAGATTGTGAAGCTGAGGTCAACTCTTCTCTCCGTCTTTTCGGAATAATTAACTATACTGCCACTTGAGAGCGCACCGTTAGGCACGTAAACCACCTTGTTATCGGAGGTACGAAGTCGGGTGCAGGTAATATGTATGTCCTCAACCGTGCCGGAATAACCCTGAGCCTCAATAAAATCGTCAACGCGGAAGGGGCGCGTCAATATAATAAGAACACCACCTGCGAGATTGGAAAGCGCGCCGTTCAAGGCAAGGCCGGCGCAAACACCGAGAGAGGTGACGAGCGCGGCAAGTCCGCTCGTGTCTATGCCAACATATCCGACAAGGCAGATCGCGATCACGCATTTTAAACCGACCTTGAAAATATAGGCGAACGTTTTGGCAAGTGTTTTATCAAATTTGCCGTTTTCTGATGTACGTTCGATCTTTCTTGCGATTTTATTGATTATTTTGAAGCTTATTATGAGTATCAGGACTCCGATCACGAGCTTCACACCGGTTTTGGTCGCCCAATCGATAACGGTGTTAAGAATATTTACAAGAGTTTCCTTAAAATTCATTTTTACTTCCCTTTCTTTTTTATTTAAATTATAACATCCCTGACCGTAAAAGTCAATAAAAAACGGCAACTGACCTATCGGTCGGTTGCCGTTTAGCTTGTATTAAAATTAACCTACAAGACCGGAACGCTCAATGCCCTGTACAAGATATCTCTGACAGAACAGATAAAGCACGATCAAGGGTGCAATCGCCATCATACCTGCGGTGTTCTTAACTGCACTCTCGTACAGCAAGCCACCAACGGTAGGCTTAAGCGAAGTGGGCACCTTAACAACGTCGGCCATCAGATATAGATCACCGTCAAGACCGAAGAAGAGGTTGGTGTAGAATTCGTCAGTCCACTGCCATGAGAACGAGAAAAGGAATATCGTGATCATCATGGGAACGGAAAGAGGAATTATGATCTGCAGGAAGGTACGGAACGTACCCGAGCCGTCCACGTAAGCTGACTCCTCAAGCTCGTCGGGAACGCCCTTGAAGAACTGACGCATAAGGTATATGTAAAGTCCGTTCTTAAAAGCAAGACCGCTGAGCGAGAGTATGAACAGAGGCCAGTAAGTGCCGTCGAGGTGAAGTCTGTCACCAAAGATAAGCTCAATAGGTCCCTTATAGTTCCACGCCATTACCTGGAGAAGATCAAACTGCTCAAAGTGGTTCTGTATTGCAAGCTTCAGTGCCGAGTGAGGTATGATCATCGTAACGATAACCGCAACCATCACGAGCTTATTGCCCTTAAACTTAAACTTTGCAAGACCGTAGCCGACAACGCATGCGACGAAGGTCTGTACTATCGCGCAAAGCAGAGAGAGAAGAAGCGTGTTAAGCAATGCAGAGAAATAGTGGTTTTCCGTTATGATAGCCTTGTACATTTCGAGGGTGGGATGCTTCGGAATAAGTGCTACCGTAGCGTCTACTATATCAGCCTCGGTCATAAATGAACCTGCTATCTTTGCAACGAAGGGGTAAATTATAACGTAAGAAACGCCAAGCATAAGGATGAAGCGGAAGATATTAATTATTACCTTTATCCAGGTGATCGATTCCTTAAGCTTCTTTTTTATTCTATCCTTAAAGGAGAGCTTACCTTCGTAGTCAACGCGGATCTTATTTTTAGTTTCTTTTCTTACAACTGTTTTAGATTCCATGTCGCCACCTCCTTAATCTCTTCTCTGATAGAATATGAAGGACGATACTATTCCCACCACCGCTGCTATAATGATCATAATGATGGAGAAGTAGATCCATGCCATCGCTGTTGCTCGGAAGCCGTCACCGGTGTCATAGGTGGAGTTTATCGCCGTCATAGCGGGGTTGGTCGATCGTGTAAAGGCGTTAATCGCAGAATATACCGTGTTTACAAGTATCATCGGCGAAATCATAGGAAGTGTGATCTTCCAAAAGCTCTCCCAACCGGTTGCTCCCTCTATCTGTGCAGCCTCGTAAATCGAGGGGGAGATAGACTGAAGACCTGCGAGGAATATAAGCATCTGTACGCCGGAGTAGTTGATGATCTGATAAACGTCGTTTACTATCTTAACGACGTAGGTTACAAGCTCGCCTCCGACCTTCATTGAGCCGAACAGCTTCTGCACGTCAAGCATTGATATGATCTGCGATCCGCCACCGTCGCCTGCGCCCTCGTCAATACCGCCCTCAACGTTAGAGGAGAAGATGTCATCGTGAATGATTCTTTCCATAATACCCGTAGAAATAATAACGGGAACGAAGAATATTGCACGGAATACTGCTCTACCAAGCATCTTCTGGTTAAGAACGACTGCTATAAAGAGGGAGAAGATTACAACCGCGGGAACTTCAAAGATAAGCTCCTGCATACCCGCGAGAAGTTTAGTAACGAAGGTAGCACTGCCAAACAGAGCATCCTTGTAATACTGAAGACCGACAGACTTGTATGCAACTATCGTCTGTCCCAGCTCGTTAACCTGGCTTCTGTCAACTGTACTGAAGCTGAACCAAATGGAGTCAAGGAGTATGGGAAGGTAAACGAGTATTACACCGATTACGAAGGGGGCAACGAAGAAGTAGCCGTTTCTGGCCTTACGGGCGTCGAGCGAAGCTCTGCGCTTTTTAGGAATTTTTAAAGTTTTTTCCATTGCCACACCTCCTTAATCGATTCTTTCGTAACTGAATCCGTCAAGCGTTTTTACAGTATTGTTATCAAGCTTTACGGTTACAGCAAAGTGGTTATAGTTAATAATAAATTTTACTACGTCATCACCCTTCTGATAGGTTACCATCGTGATAGTACCGTTATCGAGGGTGTATCTTGTATATACGTAGTTTTTGTCGGTAGCAAGCGAGTCGGTAATGAAGCTGTAGCGCGATTCATACACAAATCCGGGGAATACCACCATAACGTTATTCTGTGCGTCGGCAGCGCCGGCATATTCCGCCTCGTACTTAGCTACGACTGCTTTGATCTGTGCAAAGAACGCAGAGACCTTGATTTCGTCTACAGAGCGGTTAAGAGCGTCCGCAAAGGAGCTTGCAAGCGCATCGTAGTCGCTTTCGGTAAAGGAAACCTTTACTCTCTTAACGTAGTTTGCGGGATCGTGCTTCAAGGATTCTATCGTTGCATCGACTGCAGCGAGAAGCTGCTTGTCAAAGAGCTCAACGATCTCCGCCTCAAGAAGTGCGTAGTTAGCAAGCGTTTCCTTTTCCTCTGCAACGCGCTCTGCCTTAAGGATCGCGTGGTCAACTATTTCGTAATCCTGAAGATCGCCGATAGCATCGTCAAGGTACTTATGGTTGACAACGATATCGTCATACCACTGAACGTAGTCAACACCGTAATACTTGCTGAGCATCTCGTTATCCTTCATATGCGGGGTGTTCTGATAGCAAAGAATGTAGTAAAGCGATGCGCCGCACTCGATAGCACGGAGAAGATCGTAGTCGGGAGATCCGGAATAGTTAAGAGGAGTACCGGTGTAGTTCACGTAGCTGTGATATACAAGACCGATAAAGGGTACTGCGTAAGAGGAGAATCTGAAATGGCTGGAGTCGGTGGAAACGTTAAGAATGTGAGTAGCATACTCAACCGCATAAGCATTTCCCTTATCCACCATTACCTGATAACCACTCTCATTTACCATCGCGTCAAGTATGCTTGCAACGTTCTGGCTGGATGTTTCGCGGTTTATGGGATTGTTCTCGTCAAAGTTGGAGTTAAGATCCGAACCGAGTGAAGCTACAGAAAGAGTCTTAACGCCGTATCCGGAATATTTACTATTGAATTTACCGTAGAGTCTTGAAAGCGCGGAGGTATTTACGACCGTGCTGCGAAGAAGCACGTAGGTTTGGAGAATAGAGTTGTATTCCTGCTTGGAAGCGTAACGGTTATCAACCATTCTGGACGCATCGGTCTTGAAGGATACACCGTCAAACGCCTTCGTCTTGTTAATATAGGAGAAGTCGAAGTCCGGGAAAATGGAGAAGTTGATTCCGCTTACCTTGGATGCTTCGGTTGCTTTTTTAGCAAGAGACTTAAAGCCGGACTTGCCGCCGCACACCTTTTCCCATTTGATCTTGGTGGGGTAGGTGGAAACGACACCGCCGTTTGTAAAGCCGGTAAGCTTGAAGTTGATATTTCTTATATTGCTTACTTCACCTTTAAGCTCGCGGTAGCGCGCCGCCTGCTTTTCATACTGATACTTCTGAACCTCGTCCTTTTCCTTAGCTGCAAGGCTCTCATATTCCTCAATCTTCTTTACAACGTAATCCTCGCACTTGGAGATTTCCTCGTACATAGTAGCAACGTTCGCGAAAGTGGTAAGGGGTATAGACTTAGATATCGGGAAGGAAAGGAATTTTGCGGTGATATTCATTGCGCCAAGAACCTCAACGTAAAGGGGAATATCGTCGCTTACCTTTTCAAGCTGCTCAAGTACACCGTTGTCCTTGAGGAAATCGCGGTAATAGTTAGCCATACCGACGTAGCTTGAAGCATAGTATGATTTCTCACCGTATGCCTGCTTACCAACGGTATCGTCGGTGAGCATTACGTAACGGGTTACGTAAGAGCCGGTATACTTGGATTCGGATACGATGAAGTATTTACCGAGCGAACCAACCGAAAGGGTTTCGGAAAGGTCGTATTCATCCGAAGGATAGGGGTTGTAAAGGGAAAATGCACCGATAAAGCTATGAGTCATACCGCCTGAGGTAAAGCCAAGCTCTGCAAGCGATGCTCCCTCCTCAAGAATTGCGAAGTAACCGTTTGTGACGGTGTCAACGCCGTATCTTGCCGCGGTAAGCGGGTTAGCCTTAACGTCGTTTACGATACCGAATACCGGCATAGTAATCTGCTCTCTGTTCGCGCCGGTAACCTTGGAGTAGCAGAAGTCCTTGCCATAAACCTGGCCGGAGAGGTTAAGAGCGGTCTTTTTAGTAGCGTTATAGAAATCGTCAAACTCGACTATCGTTCCGCTTCCGTCAGGATAGAAAACGTAACCTGCGTTTTCCATATTTCCCGCGCCGAAGTAGTTAAGGGGAGATATGGTTTTGAGAGTATACTTTGTTTCGTCAAAGGTGATGGAGTTTGCGGGCAGACGCACGGAGAGGCTACCGTCGTCGGTGAAGGTGTACTCAAGCGCGCATCTGATAACAGGCTTCTGCGCAGAATTGTCAACGTATCCGCATACGTCCTCATCCTCAAACATAATGGAGAAGGTGTAATTCGGGCAATACTTCTTGATTATCTTCTCAAGAGGTCTTTTTGCCTCAGGCATTCCCGTTGTATCGCCGTAAACGTAGATTGCAACGCCGGTCTTGGTGATCGGGAAGTTTTCGTACATGGTTTCAAGTGCTGATGTGTTGCCGTTTTCGATATACTTTTGAGGAGCTTTCAAGCTGTATGCTTCGGTAAGCAGCATAGTGTCGATACGGAGCTGCTCGAGCTTCGTGTACTCTGCGCTGCCGCGCTTAAGAACTGCCTGATATATCTTCTGAGTTTTGTCTAAGTACTTTCTAAGACCGGTTTTACCGGTATTGAGGCATCCGAACTCATAGGCCTCGTAATCCTCGTTATCGAAGAAGGTGAGATCCTCATCGGGACGGGCATCGCCACAATACTCCTCCATCATCTGTACGTACTGTTCTATCATAGGAACAAGAACGTATTTTTCAAACGTTTCCGCGGTAGAGCGACCGGGAAGGAGGAATCTTGCAGTAGTATCACCGAGCGTATAATTGACACGGATACCGCCGAGCATAGGCTCAACCTTTATCTGTGTTCTTTCTGCCGCCCATACGTAGCTGTTGTAGCTGTAGGAATTGATGGAGTTCGCGGTTTCGAAGAACTGAACCGAAAGCTGGCTCATAAGTTCCTTACGGTCCTCTGCCTGAACGACAACAAATCCGCCCGGGGTAAGATAACCGGGATTGACGGGGTTACTTGTAAGTATCTGTCCGGTTACGTTATTTACGTAATAAACGAAGCCGGTATACTTGTTAACGTAGATGGTATAGAGCTTTCCTGCCGCGTGTGCGCAGTAAAGATATCCCTTCGTTAATTCATAAGAGAGCATTTCCTCCGCGGTATCAAAGTTGTACGCGAGGTACTCCGCAAGGTAAGCAACAAGCTGATCGTGTGTAAGATTAGCCTCGGTGCTTCCGTCCGGAATAAGTGCTCCGCCCGAGGTGGAGCTGTTTGAATATGCAGCCCCTGCACCTACGGGTAAAACTGCTACCAATGTGGTAAAAATCATTACTACCGTTAAAGCAGTTGATAATATTCTTTTAAATTTCATTAATGTTACCTCCTGCTTACTACGTTCGGCTTCGAATCTCGGAGAAGATCGCGATTATAAAGCCGAGCATCTTCGCAACGAGCGAGGAGAAGAGTACGATGATGAATATGATAATCGCCATCGCCACTATACTTCCAAGCGTCGTTATGAAGTTCTTGCCCATCGTATAATCGTGGGTTATCATCATACCGAAGAAAAGAAGGAATCCGACCCAAACGTAACCGATACCTACGATAAGCCCTACCATAGAGCCCTCGCCTGCGGTCATAACGTTGGTGAGAATAGTTGATACGATTACGAAGATGGGAAGCGGTGCTAAAGAATAACCTGTAGCAATAAATATGTCCTTAAAGCTTCCCTCTCCGTCAAAGAGAGTTGTAAGACACCAGTTACCTATACACCAGAGGAATACGGGAACCGCAACCGCGATTACCTGTACCGCAACGGTAGAATAGTCACCCTTCGGGTTGAAGGAGTATCCCTGTCCGATAGCCTGGTAGAAGAAGGACGCGATGGTTATGAGCATTATCGTAAGAGAAGCTCTTACCGATCCGCGTTTTTCGTGCTTCAAATCCCAGAAGCCGTCGAACGGATGGAATACGAGGTGGAATGCATAAAGCAGCTCCTCCCAATAGGTTTTTTTGCCGGGCTTGAGAGATACAGCCTTATTAACCTTCTTCGCATAGCCGAGGAATTTAAGCACGAGAACTATCAGTACTATTGCAACGATCAGTATGGGAAGAAGTGCCTTCTGGATTATAGACTTACGAATTTCAACAAACGCCTTGTCGTGATACTTGGTTTCGTATGCAGCGGAAAGCATTTCCTGTGCCTGCTTATACTTACCCTGGTTGAACAGTGCCTTACCTATACCTATATATGCAAGGTCAAAGTTGTTGTTCTGGGTAAGAACGTCCTGCCAGAAGAATATTGATTCGGAATAATTGTGTTCATTTGCGTTACGAAGAGCGGAAATTATCGTTTCGTAATAATCAGTGGGAGCGTAGGAGGTGATTTTGTAGTCGGTGTTATCAAGAAGGAGCAGATAATAAACTCCGTCCACGACCTGATATGCCATCGATACGAATTCAGATCCGTTACCAAGCTGGTCACCCTTATCACCAAAGGCGAAGAGAAGGTTTCCGTTCTGGTCATAGGTAAATACTCTGGAACGGGATTTATCAAGGATACTCCACGAGCCCTCTTTACCTACTGCAACGTCAACTATCTGGGATACGGTAGTCGAGGTTACCGCAACCTCTCCGCCGGGATCGAAGAAGCCGTTACGCTTCATGATCTCATCACCCGCGGAGTTGAGCTTTTTAACGGGCGAGCCCGCCGCGCTCTTGGACTTTATAGCCGCGAACTGCGTCTTTTTATCCGAAGCCTCGGTAGAGTTGGTTATAACGTACACGAAGCCCTCGTCGTCAACGGTAATGTCGCTGTAAGGAATTGCAAGACGTGCTATCTGTGCATCCTTCTGCGCATCCGTCTGGAAGCGACGCCAAATCATTTCAATAAAGGAATAGGTTACGCGCTGTGCACCGATAAATCCGGTGAAGTCGCCGTTGTCCGAGAGAACTATCGCACCCTCGTGAGTAGCGGTAGTTGCAATGAAAATTCTTCCATATATATCTACCGCGATGCGCTGGGGCGCAAACGATTCCGCCGTAAGAAGCGGGGTGTCGGGCTTGTCAATAGTCTTTACGTAGTTGTAATCTCTGTCGAAAATTACTATTCGGCGGTTACCCGTGTCACAAACGTACACGTAGCTCGAGCCGTCGGAGGTAAGATCGGGGTTCGTTACGAACACACCCTCGGGCGAGCTTAATCGCTGCGAATAACCGAACTCGTCAACGTAGGTTGAGATTATATCCTTTGCAACGTAGTATTTATCAAGTACTACGATACGGTTATGGTTTTTATCCGCGACGTAAACGTTACCCTCGTTGTCGGTTACGATGTCGCAAGCACCGTCAAAGGAGCTCATACCCTCGGGGGATATATCAGCGAGCTTCATCGAGAATGCGTCTGCAACCTCGGTAGGACGGTATGCGGTGGGACACTGCAGAGGTTCGCCGTCGATTGAATAGGTGTAGGTTTCGTAGGATTTAAACGCCGTAGAGCTGAACGCTCCGAAAACAGTTATAACTGCGAGAGCAAATACTAATACTTTTAAAATTTTCTTCATATTTGCCTCCTTAATCCTTCATACCGGAAGAGCCCATCGTTTCTATGATCTGGCTCTGGTTGAATACGAATACCAAGATCGGAACCGCCATCATTACGACGGTTGCCGCCGCACCAGCACCCGAACGCGCGATACCGCCGCTGACGATCTGACCGATTGCATAGTTGAAGGTTTTAAGCTGCTCCGACTGAATGTAGATAGAAGCGCCCGAGTTCCAAAGGCTCTTGAAGCACTCTATGATAAGAGTCAGCCACGCGGGCTTAACCATCGGCATAGCAATTATAAGGAAGGTGCGGAATTCGCTTGCACCGTCAAGTCGCGCCGATTCAAGAACCGTGTCGGGAACGGAGGATTCCATAAACTGCTTCATAAGGTAAAGTCCCATGGTTGAAGCAACGGACGGAACGATTATCGAAAGATAGGTATCTACCCATCCAAAGGATGAGAGAATGATAAAGTGCGTTACCTGGTTTACCGTTGAGTGGAACATAAGCGACATAACTATAAGCTGGAATATCGCATTTCTTCCGGGGAAACGAAGCTTTGCAAGTGAGTACGCCGCCATGGACGAGAATATAAGGTTTCCGACAGTACCGCAAAGGGTGATAAATACGGTGTTGAATATGTATCTTGAGAAGGGAACCCAGGAGTCACTTAACAAAACGAAAAGGTCCGCAAAGTTTTCAAACGTGGGGTTGATAACGTAAAAACGAGGGGGGAACATGAACAGCTCGTCAAGCGGCTTAAGCGCCTGAATAACCGTATAGTACATCGGGAGGAACATAAACAGTCCGAGTATCGTCAGTACAACCGTGATACCGGTATCGCCGCCGGCAGAACGGTTCAGGACGACTCTGTGTCCTCTTGTTCTTAACTTCTGAGCCATACTATTCACCTACCTTTGAAAGTGCCTTCTTTATGATTCTGTTACTTGCGAACATTATCACAAAGAGCACTACGGCTATTGCAGATGCATAACCGATTTCATAACGGCTTCCGCCGTAGTCGTCAAGATGGTGCATTATCGTATGCGCTGCGTAGTCAACCGAGGGGAAGCCGCAAAGCGCGGTAACGATTCCGCCAAATCCGAAGGATGAGGTGATTGCAAGCACCGCACCGAACATCATCTGCGGACGCATCGTAGGAAGTGTGATAAACCAAAGCTCCTGCCAACGATTCTTGATTCCGTCAACCGCTGCAGCCTCGTACATCGAACGGTCGATGGTCTGGAAGCCCGCAATGAAGGAAAGGAACGAGGTACCGAGCGAGGTCCAAAGTGCAACTACGATACACAACGGCATTACGTAGTTTGCATCGTTAAACCACAGTATCGGGCTTGATATAATACCAAGCTTCATAAGCGTTGCGTTCGCCCAACCATAAGCGTCGGACGAGAAGAGTGTCTGCCAAATCAAGTACGCACTACCCGAAATAGAGGGAGCGTAGAATATGAGCGTTACCACCGCACGGATCTTGGGAGGAAGCTCATTTATAAACCATGCTATAAGCAATGACATCAGATAGGAAACCGGACCGGTTATTGCCGCAAATATCAGAGTGTTCTGACATGCGAGAATAAAGATCTCGTCTTCGAGGAAGAGTCTGGTATAATTAGAA
>JAGCJI010000043.1 GCA_017648085.1 Clostridia bacterium
GAGTCGCCCTTTACCACGGTTTCCGTGGGGATTTCAAAGCCGCGGGAGCAATTTCCGTCTATAAGGGCAAAATCTGCCTTGACGGGCAGTGCCTCTATCGCGCGTCGCATAGCTAGCATTGACGCGTTAAGTATATTTATTTCATCTATCTCGGCGGGTGTTGCCTCTGCTATCGCGTAAGCTACCGCCACCTCTTTAATTATGTCAAAAAGACGCTCGCGCTTTTTTTCCGTGAGCTTTTTCGAGTCGTCAAGCCCCTCGATGACTGCCCCCTCCGGCAGTATTACCGCGGCTGCCACGACCGGACCGCAAAGCGGACCTCTGCCTGCTTCATCGCATCCGCAGATCGCACGAAAGCCCTCCTGTCTTTTCTTTTCCTCGTATTCATAGCTTGGCATAAATTATCCTCGCAATAGAGTTATTCCGGTAATTCAAGCGTAATTCTGCCGATTTTTGCAGATCTGAATTCCTCCAGCAGCATTTCCGCCGTCCTGGTGTGATTTATCTCTCCGCCCGAAACCAGAAATCCGCGTTTTTTGCCCACGAGTCTGAAAAGATCGTAGGAATCAAGGTCTCGGCACTCCTCCTCGGTCAGCTTGTATCGCGCGTAAAAATCGCTTGGTGCGTACTCAATGAGTCTGGAGCAGAGAATCATAGCTATCTCCTCGGTATCAAGAATCGCGTCGCGTATCGCTCCCGTAATAGCGAGATTTTCTCCGACTCGCGCGTCCTCGAATTTCGGCCAAAGCACGCCCGGCATATCTAAAAGGTCAATGCCTATTTCTGTGGGTACCCATTGCTTCGCAAGGGTAACGCCCGGGCGGTTTTCGACCTTCGCCTTCCGTGCGCCGGCTATACGGTTTATAAGCGAGGACTTTCCGACGTTTGGAATTCCCACTATCATCGCCTTAAGTCGCCGTCCCTCCATACCCTTTTCCTTGTATCGTGCAAGCTTGTCGGCGAGAACCTCTCTGACAGCACGCGAAAGCTCCTCTATACCGATTCCGAGTGTAGAATCTATAATAACGGTTTTTTGACCGTTTTTTTCGTAATATCTTGCCCATTTCGCGCTCGCCTCCGGGTTTGCGAGCGTCGCTTTCGTAAGAACGGTGAGCCGGGGCTTTTCACCTATAAGGGCATCGGTTTCCGGGTTTTTTGAGCTATAAGGAATTCGCGCGTCAAGCAGTTCTATGACTATATCTACCTGCGAAAGACATTCCTTTATAACTCTTTTCGTTTTCGCCATGTGGCCCGGAAACCACTGTATCGGGTTTTTTGGCATATCAGTCTACCTTTCCGAATTTGTTGAAGGGATAAAATCTCAAAAGCACTTTGCCAAGCACCGAGTCCTCGCTTACAGTACCGAGAACGCGTGAGTCGGTTGAGTTGTTGCGGTGATCTCCCATAACGAACAGCTCACCCTCGCCGACAGTCCATTTACCGTAGGTATACGTGTAATAGGGATCGTCTATGAAAACGTAATCACTCTCGTCAAGTGGCGCGTCGTTTACGTATATAATACCCGCCTCGGTTATCTCAACCGTGTCGCCGCTAACCGCGATAACGCGCTTAACGATGGGGCGTGAGATGGCAGTGGTGTGATCCTCGCAAACTATGATATCGCCGCGCTTCGGGGTGTAAAACAGATCCGAGATTATCAGATGCTCGCCGTTTATAAGCGTGTTTTCCATTGAAGAGCCCTCAACCACCGAGTGCTTGAAGAAAAACGAGGTTATCAGTATTACTGCAAGCAGGGTGAATACGCAAAGCTCTACAACGTCAAATAGATTATCTATATGTCGCGGCTTCTTTTTATCGTAAGTGGATACGTCGGGCTGCTCCGGTATGAATTCGGGGGCATCCTCCGCTTCGTCCTCCTCGACGATCTGCGCGAAGGTATACTGTCCATCATCGTTAACTATCTCGTCGCAGTCGCTGTCTGCTGCGTGTGTGCTCGCAGCCTTCTCTGTAAGCGTCAAGCTGCTGATTGAAAACAGCTCGTCGGGGGAGAGTATATCCTCACTTGCCTCGAGGTGCTCTTCGGGGGTATCAGACTTTAAAATTTCGTCGCTTGAAAGCAGCGTCGCTGCATCCGGTACTGTTTCTTCGACGTCCGTCGCGTCAGCTTCGCTTTCCACAGGGCAAATATCGGCAGCCTCCGTAGGTTCGGTTGATTCAGCCGTCGAGTCGGTATCCGCCGCAAGCTCGGGCGTATCGCTCTCTTTCTGTATGCCGGACGGCTCGTCGGTGTTTATAGAAGAATCGGATGCAGGCTCTGCTGCAACCTTCTTTTCAGCGGTCTTGGTTTTCTGCCTTGCCTTCGGCTTCGGCTTGCTTTCGGTATCAGCCGTATCCGTCTTGCCATTTGCACTCGGCTCGTTTTCCGCATCAGCCGTATCCGTCTTGCCATTTGCACTCGGCTTGCTTTTCTCGGTATTTGCATCCGTGGGGGCTGAATCGGCTTTCCTTCTTGGTTTGCGCGCGGGCTTTTTTTCCTCCGCCTCTGCTTCGGTTGGCTCGACTTTCTTATCCTGTTTGGGTGCTTCATCCGCCCGCGGCTCTGCCTTCTCTATGTTGTCGGTCTCCGCTGCTTCTTTATTCGGTTTTGTCGTGGTCTTTTTGCGCGCTCCGCTTTTTTTAGGTGCGGCATCGGCGCTGTCTACCTCAAATTCCGGTGGGGAATCGGGTATTATCAATTCCTTATCTTCCACAGCTTTTTCCTTTCGAATAGTTTTGCTCATTATATTTTAACATATATTTTTTAAAATTACAATAAATAACGCGCTGAAAAATAGCAATTTAGCACTCTTTTTTTGTGCATTTTATGAAAAAAACAAAAAAATCAAAAACTTTTCGAAAAGCTCTTGATTTTCAACGTTAAATGTGGTATGATTACAGTAACTGTGCAAATGCCCGTTTTACGAAACAGGCGCATAGATTTATTTCAGAACAGTCCTCTGCGTAGCTCCGCACGAATGTTCGTAGTTTTAAGGAGGGCCAAAAATGGAAAAGATCCAGGCTTTTGTTAGTTAGCAGCTTAAAACTGAGGTTCCTCAGTTTGGCATCGGTGACGGTGTAAAGGTTTACATTCGTATCACCGAGGGTGAAAAGGAGAGAATTCAGATGTTCGAGGGTACC
>JAGCJI010000044.1 GCA_017648085.1 Clostridia bacterium
AAAACTCACCCTTCGACTTCGACATTTTTCCGCCGGTGGTATTAAGGTGATGAACGTGAAACCAATGGCGACACCACTCGTGTCCGAATGCGGACTCGCTCTGCGCTATCTCATTGGTGTGGTGAGGAAAGGCGTTATCTATACCGCCGCAATGAATATCAAGATATTCGCCGAGATGCTTGCATGCGATGCAAGAACATTCAATATGCCATCCGGGATAACCGATACCCCAGGGAGAATCCCATTTAAGCTCCTGGTCCTCAAACTTCGATTTGGTAAACCAGAGGACGAAGTCCGCCTTGTTACGCTTATTTGCGTCAGCCTCAACGCTCTCGCGCACGCCGACCTCAAGATCCTCCTCGTTAAAGTCGTTAAAAACGTAATACTTATCAAGCTTCGAGGTGTCGAAGTATATATTTCCGCCCGCCTCGTAGGCATAGCCCTTCTTAAGTAAGCCCTCTATCATTTCAATAAACTGCGGCACGCAGGAGGTTGCCGGCTCAATTATTTCGGGCTGGGTGATATGAAGCTTCTTGCAATCCTCAAAAAACGCATCCTGATAAAATTTTGCGATCTCGAGCACGGTCTTTTTTTCGCGCTTCGCTCCCTTGAGCATTTTATCCTCACCGGTATCGCCGTCGCTGGTAAGATGTCCGACGTCGGTGATATTCATAACTCGGGTAACCGTGTATCCGAGATATTTCAGGTATTTTTCGAGGACGTCCTCCATAGCGTAGGTGCGGAGGTTTCCGATATGAGCGAAGTGATATACGGTAGGACCGCAGGTATACATGCTTACGCGCCCCTCCTCACGAGGCACGAAGGTTTCCTTTGTTCTGGTAAGCGAGTTATATAAGAGCATGATGCCCTCCTTTCCACTCTGCCGCAGGGCAGAAATTCACATAATTATACGGATATCATTTTAACAGAAATCTCCGCCCTTGTCAAGTATTACTTAACTTTTATGTAATACTATACGAAAAATTTTTATTTTCTATTGTATTTTCTCGGCAAATCTGTTATGATTTATATTAGATAGTTATGCTTTGGAGGGCGTTTCAGATGGCGAATAAAAAACAGGAGAGTGCATACGCTCAGCTTACCGGATTTAAGCGGGCAGTCCCGATAATACTTGCGGCGATCGCCGTTTTCGTCGGACTTTGCTTCTTTATGCAGGATACCGGTGCTTTGGGTAAGGTCATATCAAGCCTTTTGCTTGGTTTATTTTCCGTGGGCGGTTATTTAATACCCGTCCTTTTGGTCTTGCACGCCGTTTTCTACGCAAGAGATCTCCAGAAAAAAACCGCGCTTTCGCGCCTTATATTCTCTATAATTACCGTAATCACCTTCTCCGCACTGATGCACACTATCGCGAATTTTAACACCAGTCTTGGCTTTGAAAGCTTTTCGGCAAAGGGATTTTACCGCGACGGATGTGCCAACAAGGGCGGTGGCTTTATCGGAGGAGCAATAGCCGTTTTGCTTACCGAAATAGTCGGAAAGGTTGGACTTATCATAATAGCGGTACTTATTTTCGCTATATACGTAACCTTCTTTTTTGCGGGAGGAAAGGCTGCTATATCAAGATTTTTACTTAAAATACTCAACGGAATTTCCGCGTTCTTTACCTCAAAAAAGAAAAAGAACGGCGAACAAGGCAAAAAAGTCAAGCAGGATTCTGTCAGCATACGCGAAAAACGCCGCCGCGAAGAGCTGCGTGAAAAGCAGGAGATGCTGCTTGACGATGAATTTTTTGCCGCTGACAACGGAATGCAGGAGCTTGTTATCAGTGAGCTCGGAATAAAGGAAACCCGTAACAGCGAAGATATCGAGCGCGATCCCACCCTTCAAGACAAAGTGTTCCACAAATCGAGCGTTGAGGACTCGGACGCACCGAAAGCAAGCGGCAGAACGTCCGAATACCGCCCGTTTACCGACACAGGAGCAGAAAATACGGCTGAAGACGTACGGACATCATACGGCAGACCGGCCGCGAGCGACGATATAATCTACGAGGTTAAAGAAGAGCCGAGCTATACCGCTAACATCCATAACGATTTTAAAGCGGACGACAGCGCGGACGACGTCTTCACGTCGGGATTTGACGCGTTTGACCTCAAGGTAAACGAGGAATTGATGAATAAGCCCTCCAGCAAAGCAAAGGTAAAGGCGGAGGAGTCGGAGGGTATACGCGAATTCAACGAGCCTATCACCGAAATAAGCGAGGAGGACGTTGAAAAGGCAAGACAGAAGGCCGATTTCGAAATGAAAAAGCGTGCGGCTATGGATGCACAGAGACGTTATGCCGAGGCTAGAGCCGAAGAAGAGGCAGCGCGCAGGGCAAGAGAGGAAGAAGCGGCTTCCCGCGAAGAAAAGGCGTTCAAAGAAAATATTTATACTATGTATAGATCCGAGCCGAGAACTCCATACGTACCCGAATATATGGTAGAGGATGTTGAGCAGACCGAGCCCGATGATCAACCCATCGGATACAAAGCAAGCTTTGAGGATGCTATTTACGACTACGAGCGCGAGAAAGACGGTACATTTAAGGAGTACGGTGACACCGAGATAGCCGAGGAAGATGAATACGGTAGCACGGACTCACCCCTTACCGTTGAAAGAACGATGCTTGATCCATCACCCGTTGATTACGAGCGTGAGGACGGTGATGACGTATACGAAAACGAAGCCGAGCCGACCGAAAGTGAGGTATTTGACTTTGAGGAGGATGACGGCGAGGAATACGTATCGGCAGAAGAGGGCGAGATATTTAATTTTGACGACGAAGATGATACTACCCCGATTCCAGAGGACGAGCAGAACGAGGACGTCAAGAAGTACAGAAGCATGTTCAGCTTCTTAAACGGTGACGAAGAGGATATAGGCGTGGATAACGCCTACGACGTTGACGGTGAATCGGAGGAAGGCGCGGAGGACGACGACGGATACTACACCGAGGACGAGGATGAAGCAGAGGTGAACGAGTCAGAGGATGACGAGGAGGACAAGCCTCCGTTTGAGCCCGCCCCAGCCGCAAAGCTTTTCTTTGAAAAGATGCAGGAAAAGGCGAAGCCGAAGTCCCAGCCCGCAAAAGAGCCCGAGATACAGGAGAAGCCGGATTACTCCGACTACCGCTTCCCTCCCCTTGAGTTACTGAAAAAGAGTAAGGTCGAGGAGGACCTAGATCAAGAGGAGGAAATGAATCAGAATGCGGATAAGCTGGTTGACGCGCTGGCGCAGTTCAACGTAAGAATATCCATAAAGGGCATCGACCGCGGTCCGCGTATCACGAGATACGAGATAGTGCCCGCAAGAGGTGTCAAGGTTCAGTCCGTAACGAATCTTTTCAACGATATTGCACTTTATCTTGGTGCAGAGGGTATCCGTATGGAAGCTCCCATACCCGGAAAGAGCGCGATAGGCGTTGAAATCCCCAACAAAAAAGCAAGCACCGTGCTTTTACGCGATCTGGTTGAGCGCGATGAGTTCATATATTCCGAATCCAAGACCAACTCCTGCCTTGGCAAGGACGTTACGGGTAATCCCGTGTTTGCAGACATTTCAAAGATGCCACACGTGCTTGTTGCGGGTGCAACGGGTATGGGTAAGTCGGTTTGTATAAACGCCATCCTTATCAGTATTCTTTATAAAGCACGTCCCGATGAGGTCAAATTCATAATGATCGACCCGAAGAAAGTAGAATTCAAGGGCTACAACGGAATCCCCCATCTTCTTATACCCGTAGTCACCGACGTCAAGCAGGCGGCAGGTGCGCTGCTGTGGGCGGTTGAGCAGATGGAGAAGCGATACGATCTTATGGAGGCACTTGACGTAAGGAAAATAGACTCTTATAACGAGAAGGTGAGAAACGACCCCTCCCTCGGCGAGCCGCTCCCCAAGATAATTATAGTTATCGACGAGCTTAACGACATTATGCTTCAGGTAAGAAAGCCGGCAGAGGACCTTATTATGAGCATAGCGCAGAAGGCGAGAGCTGCCGGAATACACCTTATAATCGGTACGCAGCGCCCCTCCGTTGACGTTATTACCGGTGTTATCAAAGCTAATATCCCCTCACGTATATCCTGCAAGGTAGCGTCCTACAACGACTCAAAGACGATACTTGAGCAGGCGGGTGCGGAAAAGCTGCTAAACAACGGAGATATGCTTTATATTCCTTCCGGTGCACCGAAGGCACTTCGCGTTCAGGGTGCATTCGTTTCCGACGACGAGGTCAACGCGATAATGAAATTTTTAAAGGCGCAGGCAAAGGGTAACGTATATGACGCCCAGGCACTTGATGAAATCAACAAGGCGGCTCAAAAATGCTCCAAGAGCAAGGGCGGCGACGACTTTGACGATGACGATGAGGACGGCGGCGACAACGTCGGCGTGCTTAACGACCAGCAGTTCCTTGATGCCGTAGAGCTTGCCGTTAAGTCCGGTAAAATTTCCACCTCTCTTATTCAGAGGAAAATAAGCATAGGCTACGGAAAGGCCGCAAAATTTATTGATTTTATGGAGGAGATGGGTATCGTAAGCGAGCCTAACGGTCAAAGACCGCGCGACGTGCTTATCACGCGCGACGAATGGCATGAAATGCTTGCAAGACGAAGCCTTGACTGATATGATTGCAGTTTTACTCGTTGACGGTTTTGAGGAAATAGAGGCTCTTATGCCGGTCGACCTTTTTCGGCGCGAGGGCCTAAACGTCAAGACCGTAGGTGTTAGCGGCAAGATAGCCGTTGGAGCACACAAAATACCCGTTGTATGCGATTTAATTTCACACGAGGTGCCACTTGACGAGGTTTCCATGGTGGTGCTCCCGGGCGGTATGCCGGGCGCACTTAACCTTGATGCCTCTGCTTTTACCGACGAAATCATACATGCGGTAACGAAAAACGGAGGAAGAATAGCGGCGATATGCGCTGCCCCCCTCGTGCTTGGCAGACGCGGGATTCTTGAGGGAAAGCGTGCCACCTGTTACCCCGGATTTGAGGGTGAGCTTAAGGGTGCTACCGTTACGGATGAGGACGTAGTAACCGACGGTAATATCACTACGGCAAGGGGTATGGAGGTTGCGCTCGCGTTTGCGCGCGAGCTTGTCCAAATAGTCAAGAGAGCATAATTTGAACCCGCTCTAAAGCCTGAATTTTCAGTGCTTTAGGCACTTATCTCTCTTGTAAAGTCGTACTTGACTACGGTAGTCAAGCACCAAGGTCATTTAAAAATGGAGGCTTGAGAGTTCCCACAATTTTAAGATGTCAAATTTTCCGTAAGGCTAAAATTTAAAATAATATGCGTATATTATGAAAATTTTCACCGACGGATTACATAAAATTCGCCACTTAAAACGAGTTCAAACTATTCTCTCTTGCCTAATCACTTTGCCCCGAACGGCGGGGCGTGGAGGAAATATGGTTGCCAACGTAAATACACACATAGCCTATCGCTGCCCCGAGTGCGGCGCGGTCATTTACGGCTTCGTGGGTAAGTTTGCCCTGGCGGCAAACCTTTTAAGATTAAATGCTCCTGTGGGGGCTCATTCCTTGACGTAACGGTCACAAACGAGAAGAAAATCAGGCTTTCCGTGCCCTGCATTTTCTGCCGTCAAAATCACAATTTCGTGCTTTCCGACACTCTGTTTTTTTCAAAGGATCTCTTCCTTTTAAACTGCCCGTACACAAATACCGACGTTTGCTTTGTCGGCGAGGAGGAAAAAATACGTGCCGAGGTGGAGCGCAACGAAAAGGAATTCGCAAAGCTCGCAGAGGAGCTTATACGCGACGGGCGAGATGAAGATGCTGAAAAATCGGTGCTTACGCCCGACGTCAATGCATATGACACCTTGAATTTTCTTATACGTGAGCTTGAGGCTGACGGCAAGATAGACTGCCCCTGTCACAGCGGTAAGTACGATTTGCGCTTTACCGATAGCGCGCTTGAGGTTTTCTGCGAGGAGTGCGGTGCTAAATATACCTTTGCGGCTGCTACTGCCGCGCAAAGTGAGGAATATCTCGCTCTTGACTCAATAGAGCTTAAGTAAATTATCGGTATCAGCCGTAATAATCTACTATTCCCCTATATATGCCGCGCGCAAACAGATCGGGCGAGCTTGCCATAAGATAGGCGTCTGAGGGATTTGTAATAAAGCCCATTTCAACGAGCACCGCAGGCATCCTGGTGCGGCGCAAAACGTAGAGACCCGGCCGCTCTATAATACCGCGGCTTCTTACTCCCGTGATAAGAGTCATCTCACGCAGAATATCCTCGGCAAGATTATACGCCACCGTGGATTCGGTGCTGTATATAAGTGCTTCCGCGCCGTTTGCCTGCGGATTAACTGCGGCATTGGTATGCAAGGATATAAAGGCGTCTGCGCGCCAGAAATTTGCCTCTCGCACACGTTCCGTAAGGCTTGATGAATTAATCGTGCCAAGCACGGTATCGGGTGTAGGTCTTGAGAGTCGGGGTATGAAATTTGAATTTTCGGCAAGGTAGTCGTAGAGGCGGATCCCGACCTCGTAGGTTATATCCTGCTCGTAGTATCCGTTGCCCTCCGCACCGGTATTGAAATCGCGTGGGTTGTGCCCTTGGTCTATATAAATCTTTATTGCCATGGCGTACTCCTTACATATCTTTTTATAATATTATACGTATTAGCCAAAGGATTTGACTATGAATGAAATGAAAAGGCTGCTAAGCTTCGTAAGACGTGCGGCTGACGATTACTCTATGATAGATGACGGTGACAGAATTGCCGTTGGCGTTTCCGGAGGAAAGGACTCACTTACCCTGCTTGAGGTGCTTGCAGAAATGCGAAGATTTTACCCCAAAAGGTACGAGGTCGTTGCAATCACCGTAGATATGGGCTTTGAGGGCTCGGATTTTTCCGAAATTGAAGAATTCTGCCGCAGAATCAACGTAGAATATAAGGTTGTAAAAACCGAGATCGCCAAGATAATTTTTGACATAAGACGGGAATCAAATCCCTGCTCGCTATGCGCAAAGATGCGCCGTGGCTCGCTTCACGCGGCGGCGCAGGAAATGGGCTGCAACAAGGTTGCGCTCGGTCACCATTACGACGATGCGATAGAAACCTTTATGATGAATCTGTTTTTCGAGGGCAGGCTTGGTTGCTTTTCACCCGTGACCTACCTTTCAAATAGGAAAATAACGCTCATACGCCCGATGATTTACGCGCAGGAAAAGGACGTTTTATACTTTACGAGAAGGCGCACCCTGCCCATAGTTGTAAGCCTTTGTCCCGAGGACCACGCAACTGAACGAGAAAATATGAAAAATCTGCTCTCGGAGCTTGAGCGCGGCAACAAGGGACTGAAGCACAGAATTTTTACGGCGATGTGCCGCGGTGAGATAGACGGATTTAAGAAAATCGGAAGATACCCCGACGCCGGGGAATTTAAGGAATAAAAAAGAACGGATTTAGCGTTGTGCATTAAAGCACCTCACCAAATCCGTTCTTTTTTATATTGTAATTTTTGATTTCGGGGCAACGGTCATCTTTTCACCGAGCACCTTGATATATATTTCCTTATCGCTGTTATTGATAATTTCGGTATCGGTTACGACAAGAGCCCTCGCGGCGTCCTCGTATTCAAAGATGTCTGATACCGATGCGTAATAGAAGTCCTCGGGACGGTTGCCGTATTTTGCGGCAAATTCACGAAGCTCGGGCCACGCCTCTGCTCTTTCGTAATCTATTGAATGTATTCCGAATGCGAAGAATTTAAGTTTTCCATCGTCCGAAAGCTTTTCGTATTCCTCCATCTTTGAGAGAAGTACCCTCTCTCTTGCATTATAGCTCCAAGCGCTTCTGTCGCTTGGCAAGTCAAAATGCTCAACGGTGCCGGTCTTTCTTACGCTGTTATATCCTCTTTCCATAAGAGCCGCTTGAATTTCCGGATTTTTTTGGTCGCCGAAGGGCCAAACATAGCTCTTTATACTTCCCTTTCCAAAAATCTCCTCAAGGGCATCATGGCTTTCGCCGACAAGACGCATATACGTCTGATCGGTAGCAAGTCTTATCCAACCGTCAGGTCTTGAATCAACCTTG
>JAGCJI010000045.1 GCA_017648085.1 Clostridia bacterium
GAGTTGCTGTACCAGCCGACAAACACACAGTTCTCCTTTTGTGGAGTAAGAGTGCCGATGACGGTGCGTTCGCCGTAAATATAGCTTTCAAGCGGATTTTCAAGCGTTCCGCCGTCAAGCTCATAATTGATTTTGAATGTTTCACCCGTCCATTTTGCATAAAGGGTTACGCTATCTCCGACAACGTCCTTTGCCGAAAAGGGCTGGGTAAGCTTTTTATCGGTGTACCAGCCGCCAAAGGCATAGTTTTCCCGCGTGGGAACGATTTTGGAAAAATCGGGGGCGCTTGCGGTATTATAGCTTTCGGGTGCGCCCACAAGCTCGCCGTCGTTAAGCACGTATCTAATACTGACGGTAGTGCCGCCACAGGAGGTCAGGACAAGCGTGGGAATAAAAAGAGCTAAAAACAGACACAAAAAGAACGCAATTTTTCTCATACGGTTCTCCTATATTGTTTTTATTTCATTATAGCATTCAATTTTCCTAATTGCAATACCTACGCTCAAGTTTAAAAGCAAACAAACCCGACGTTAAAATTGCATATATAATATTGAATTTTTCAAATATTTGTGCTACAATCAAATTAGAAAATCCCGGAGGGGTAAATATGAAAAACATACAGGATTACAGAATAATATACAGAGCGATCCTTGATGCGCTGGACGGCGACAGCCAACCGAGGCGCGCGCTCATAGATTCGGCGATTAATGCCTTTAGGCTTTCCGCGGAGGAGATTGCGGACAAGAGCACCAACGGCAGACTTAACGTTTTGCGCGCGACCTCCGGGACGGTTATAAACGAAATGAGAAAGCGCGGTGTAATAACGAAGCTTGAGTCGGGGGAGTACATAAGAAATACCGAAAAACCCGTGGCGATACGTATGGAAAGGTGCGAGGAAGCAATTCTCGGACTGCTTGCTGACAAGCCGATGTCGCGCAAAGATATTCGAGCAGAGCTGATTTTGGCTTTTGAAACCGACAAAACGGTTACGAACAAGGACGACAATACACTTTTCTCAATCATAGGTCAGATACTAAAGCGGCTTGTGGCAGACGGTACACTCTCCTACGACGGCACGATTTACAGAATAAAGCCCGAGGAGCAGGCAAGCCTTAAAAACAGGCGAGAGGTGCTATCGCTAAAGGCAGATTTTCTTGCCAAGGTACATTCCATGGGCGGAGAATTTTTTGAGAAGTTTTTTATGAACCTGTTAGCAAGGTACTTCATAAGATGCGGAAAAACGGTTACCGAAAGCACTGTTACGGGCGTCTCTGCCGACGGTGGTATAGACGGCATAATCAAGACGACCGATACCCTGGGGTTCAAGGAAACGATAATGGTGCAAACCAAAAACCGTAACACCTTTACGACCGAAACCGATGTGCGCAGCTTTTGGGGCGCGGTATGCGCGGCGCAGGGCACGCGCGGAATATACGCGATAATTTCGGATTTTCACCCGACCGCAAAGCAGCTGCTGGATTCCATTGACAGCTGTGTCGGTGTAAACGGCGATAAGATCTTTACTATGGCAATAGACGTTGGCTACGGAATAAAGCGCGATGGTGACAGACTCGTTATAGACAGGAGTGTACTTGAATAATTATGGATTTTTCAAAGTATGCGCCGAGGCGCGCAGCAAGCTGCGAGAGCTGTGAATTTTACCAGTATGACGAGTATACCGACTCCTACAGTTGCACAATGGCACTTGACGAGGACGAGATGGCAAGCTACGTTTCAGGTTTTACTCGGGAGTGTAAATACTACCGCTTCTACGATGAATACAAGAGCGTAGAAAAGCAGATTTAACAAAATAGTAATCGGAATTTTGAGCAGTTTGCAAGAAATTCCGATTATTTTTTAATTTTGGTAAGTGAGAAAACGAGAGCTTTCGGGAGAAAACGAGAGCTTTTCGGAGCTTTTGTTTTCTAAATCGTTTTTTTGGAAAAAAGTTTTGAAAAAGCATTGACAAGTGCGGGTTTATATGTTATAATATGAAAGCTTGAAAAAAGGTTCGCGCTACGACGCGGAAAAATTAAATTCGGAGGAAACAAAATGTCCACTTTTATGGCTAACAAGGAAACCATCGAGCGTAGATGGTTCGTTATCGACGCAGCCGGCCAGCCTCTCGGCAAGACCGCTGTTAAAGCTGCCACCATTCTTCGTGGCAAGCACAGACCCGAGTTCACTCCCCACGCAGATTGCGGTGAGTTCGTTATCATCGTAAACGCTGCTAAAGCCGTTCTTACCGGTAAGAAGCTTGAACAGAAGTTCTACCGTCATCATTCCGGTTACATCGGCGGCCTTAAGGAAGTAAACTACAAAACCCTTATGAACACTCGCCCCGAGCTTGCTATGGAGCTTGCTGTTAAGGGTATGCTCCCCCACAATTCGCTTGGCGACAAGTCTTTCACTCGCCTTCACGTTTACGCGGGCGAAAATCACGAACAGGCTGCTCAGAAGCCTATCGTACTTGAATAATAGGGAGGATAATGAATATGTATACAAGTTCTAAGCCTTATTTCTACGGCACAGGTAGAAGAAAGAAGTCCGTTGCAAGAGTACGCCTTTACCCCGGTACCGGCGTTATCACCATTAACGGACGTGATATTGATGACTACTTTGGTCTTGAAACTCTCAAGCTCATCGTTAACCAGCCCTTCGGCGTAACTGAGACTACCGGCAAGTTTGACATCGTTGCAAACGTTTGCGGCGGCGGTTTCTCC
>JAGCJI010000046.1 GCA_017648085.1 Clostridia bacterium
ACCCAGCTTCAGCCGAGTCCAAAAGACTCGGTGTTTTTGTATTTCTTGAGGAAAGTTTGTTCTGGCCTGCTGCTTGCCCCGCAAGCACTGGGCCGCATATTGCGCGAGGACGTGTTAGCTCGCTAAACTAAGTCGAGCGCAAATATCTTCGCCATAGGCGAATACCCAGCTTCAGCCGAGTCCAAAAGACTCGGTGTTTTTGTATTTCTTGAGGTAAGTTTGTTCTGATCCGCTGCTTGCTCTGCGACTTATCAGCATAAATATTGACAACGGGGGCAGAAAGAATTATACTGTTGGTATAGACTTTGTATGCGGAGGATATATGGATATTCTTTCAAAAAAGGTGCTTGACAAAACGGTTGCGGAATGGATAAATGCCTTTCCGCTAATTAAGGATATAATGAATGAGAACGAGGTGCTTTGGACAAACCCTGCTCTTTTGCCCTTTGACGATGCGCTAAAGACTCTTACACTCACAAAAGAGGATATTGATGATGCATCAAGACGTCTTGACAGATTCAGAAGCTACTTTAAGAGAGTCTTTCCCGAAACCGCCGAGGCTGACGGACTCATTGAGTCCCCCCTGTATGAGGCTTTGGAAATGAGGCATGGGCTTACAGAGAAATACGGAGTCACCCTCCCCTCACAGCTCTTAATAAAGCTTGACAGTCATCTTCCTATTTCGGGCTCTATCAAGGCTCGCGGGGGAATATACGAGGTGCTCACTCTTGCGGAAAGAATTGCAATCGCCGAGGGCGGTCTTAAGGAAACGGATGACTACGCGATACTTGCAGACGAGAAATATAAAAGGCTGTTTTCAAAATATTCCGTTGCAGTAGGCTCTACGGGAAACCTCGGCCTTTCAATCGGAATTATGAGCGCAAAGCTCGGCTTCCGCGTGACAGTGCATATGTCAGCCGATGCAAGAGAATGGAAAAAGGATATGCTGAGGTCAAAGGGTGTCACGGTCGTTGAATACGAAAACGATTACAGCGTTGCGGTTGAAAACGGCAGACGTGAAGCGGAGGGTGATCCCTTTTGCCACTTTATTGATGATGAAAACTCAACTACACTTTTCCTCGGCTATTCGGTAGCCGCCGAAAGACTTAGACGCCAGCTTGATAATGCCGGAATAATCATCAATGAAGAAAACCCACTTTACGTATACCTGCCCTGCGGAGTCGGTGGCGGCCCGGGCGGTGTGGCATTCGGTCTGAAAATGCAATTTGGTGACAACGTGCATTGCTTTTACGCAGAGCCGACACATTCACCCTGTATGATACTCGGTATGCTGACCGGTGAGCACAACAAAATATCGGTTGGTGACTTTGGAATTGACAACCGTACTATCGCGGACGGTCTTGCCGTCGGACGTGCATCGGGCTTTGTAGGCAAGGAAACGCTCCACCTTATGGACGGATGCTATACCGTCAAGGACGAAAGACTCAGCGCACTTCTCAAGCTGCTTGCCGACAAGGAAGATATTTACCTTGAGCCGAGCGCACTTGCCGGCGCATTCGGCCCTGTCATACTTGCAAGGTCGGCTGATATACCGCAGGGAGTACACCTTGTATGGGCTACCGGCGGAAGCATGGTGCCGAAGGATGAAATGAAAAAATACTATATGGCCGGCGAGGCTGTATACGGCAAATATTAAGATGAAAAAGCACTTCGACTGAAGTGCTTTTTTGTTATATCGTTATCACTCCGAAAACGTTAAGAAGTGAGGTGACGAGGATGCAAAGAAGCAGTAACGGGGCGGCATAGCGAATAACTAATGAAAAGATGCGCGCGCCGCGAAATCTGCCATTTCTCTCGACCTCCTCTATGACGTACAGAGGCTTTATAACGTAACCGATAAAAAGGGTGCTTATAACAGCAACGGTGGGCATAATAAGATTATTTGTAAACATATCGAAAAAGTCGAGAACCGTATGACCGAGTATCCTTATTTCCGACCAGATGCTATAACCGAGTGCAGAGGGTATGCCGAGAAGCACTATGACACCAAGCATAGCCGCAACCGCAAAAGGTCGGCTTAATTTCAGCTTATCCATAAGCACCGATACAACGGTTTCCATCATAGATACCGATGAGGTAAGTGCTGCGAAAAGCACCATTATGAAAAACACGGCACCGATAGCATCACCAAATGGCAACTCCTTAAATACAAGGGGGAGCATTTCAAAAACGAGCCCCGGGCCAAAGCCGACAGAATCACCGCCCGAAAAGGCAAAAACGGCCGAAATGACAAGAAGTCCTGACAAAAAAGCTATACCCGTGTCAAATATTTCAATGTGGTGGACACACCTTTCGATGCTTATATCCGACTTCATATACGAGCCAAAGGTTATCATCGTGCCCATTGCGAGTGACATTGAATAAAAGAGCTGACCCGTGGCGGCAACGAACGTCATTGGCGAAAGACGCGTAAGGTCCGGTGTAAGATAGTACGCAACACCGCGAAGGCTCCCCTCTGTTGTTGCGAGCGTATAGACAACGAGAAACACCATAATTACCACGAGTGCGGGCATCATAATTTTGGAAAGCTTTTCTACGCCACCCTTTACCCCGA
>JAGCJI010000047.1 GCA_017648085.1 Clostridia bacterium
GTATGCATTCCGACCAAAAAAGACTGTAATTTTGATACAAAATCGCAGTCTTTTTTTATCCATTACAGAGTAATGGCATATCATTGAATGTATAACTCGCCCGTGGCGAGATATACAGTCGTATATCATCAAAAAGAGCGAGAAAATCGCTCTTTTTTGCATATCATCACGCTTTAGCGTGTATTAAAACTCCGTAATGATGAGATACTCGCCCGAAAGCGAGATATGCTCGTTTTCGGACGGATGATATTCAGCCACTTCGCGTCTGATGATATACACTTTCTCTGAAAGTGATTAAACTTGCAAGCTTTTTTGTGGGTTAAGGCAAAAGCAAATCGTTCACCTTACACCCTATCATTTGATTTATGGGGTATCGTTTTTTCGGTCGCATGAAAAAGATAAATTTGCTGTTGATTTATCTCAAACAAATGTTGACTTTTCCTGCTGAAAGTTTTATAATATTGGCGCACACCACCTAGAAAGGACGCACCTTTTACGATGACCGACGTAATTTTTTCATTTGATACAGAGGATTTCACATCTAATACTGCGGCTGACGCCATATACCGCGAGGCAGAAATTCTTCGCGAGGAGGGTGTTCGTGGTGGATTTTGCATTGTCGGTCTTCTTGCTGAACAGTTAAAGAATTGGGGGCGCGACGATGTCGTTGAGGCTTTGCGCCATCATGATATTCTTTCGCACAGCTATGCTCATTCCCTGCACCCGACGCTTAACGAATATACCGATATTGCGGATTTTGATGCGGCATATGACGAGGTGATGCGCCAAGAGAGTCTGGCACTTGATTTAATACGCGGGACTACCGGTGCAAAGATCATTGGTGCTTGCCCCCCCGGAAACCAGAAAACCTACGTAGCAATGTACGGTTACGGTGATTTGGGGCTGCCGATTTATGCGGATACCTTCTGCGACACGGCTGACGGCAGAGGCGTTTTCTATTGCAACGTATATCATATGCAATATACATCCTGCCTTGAAGAAGAGGTGCTGGATTCCTCCGTGGAGGATATGAAAAAGCTGCTCGATGCTCTTTCAAAATACAAGAGAGTTATAATTTACACACACCCGAACATCGCTATGTATACCGAGTTTTGGGACAAGGTAAATTATTATAAGGAAAATAAATGTGAATACGGAAGGTGGACGGAAGCTCCGCGCCGCCCCGTAGAAGAAACCGAGCGTTTTTACGACAACATTCGCGCGCTTATCCGCCTAATCAAAGGGGATTCTCGCTTTAATATAACGAGTTATTCCGAGGTTTACGGTATGCTTGCCGCAGAGCCCGAAAGAGTTATTTCACGCGAGGATATTCCAATGATAAGAGAAGCTCTCGCGGGAAGCTTTGCGCCGATAAGCTTCCCCGTATCGTTATCGTTATCCGACATTTTCCTTGCCTGCCGAGAGATGCTGCTCGGCGCAAGCTCGCACGTTTGCGGCAAGGTTTACGGTTTCCTTGAAGCTCCGTATGGCGTGAGCGAGGCCGTAACGCTGACAAGCAATGATATAATAACATCGGCAAGTGAAATAAACGCAGAGCGATTTCTTCCGACGGAAATTAACGTTGGCGGCGTAAAAGTCGGGCCTGCCGACTGGCTGCGTGCCGCACTTGACGTGCTTTGCGGTGCTGACTCCGTAACGGTTGTGCCGGGAGAGGCACTTCCCTCCCTGGACGTTTTGCCGCAGCTTAAAAATTTGAGCTTTAAGGGTCAATGGGTACAAAGTGACAGCTTCAAGGATAAATATCTTTCAAGCAGGTTGAGATATCAAGCCTGGACTATGAGATTTTTGGCAGACTAAATAGACAAACAAAATGCGCCGCGGATTTATATACCTAGGCGCTTTTTTATGGTAAATATAACCAAATGTTTACAAATAAATTGAAAATATCAATTGCATTTTCAAAAAAACATGTTATAATGTTAAGGCATGGAAAAATTTGGAGGACTTATATGAATTACGATATAATAATAGTCGGCGCGGGCCCCGGCGGCATTTTTTCAGCTTATGAATTAAGCACGAAGTGCCCCGAGCTTAAGGTTGCGGTTTTCGAATCGGGCAAGCCGCTGCATAAACGCCGTTGTCCCATAGACGGCGAGAAGGTGAAGAGCTGTATCGGATGTAAGAGCTGCTCAATTATGAGCGGATTTGGCGGTGCAGGCGCGTTTTCCGACGGCAAATATAACATAACCAACGATTTTGGAGGTACTTTATACAAGCACGTAGGCAAAAAAAGAGCCATTGAGCTTATGGAGTACGTTGACGAAATAAATATGCGCTACGGCGGCGAGGGAACGAAGCTTTATTCAACGGCGGGAACGGCGTTCGGAACGGAATGTATAAAGCACGACCTGCACCTTCTTAACGCATCGGTAAGACACCTCGGCACGGATATAAGCTATACCGTTCTTGAAAACATTTACGCCGAGCTTAAGGGGAAGGTGGACTTCTATTTCAATACACCTGTTGAGAGTATTGCTATTGTTGAGGGCGGATACGAAATCAAATGCAAAAATGGAACTTATACTGCGGCAAAATGCATAGTTTCAGCCGGCCGTATAGGCAGCAAGTGGATGGAAAAGGTATGCCGCGAGCTTGAAATCCCCACAACCTCAACGCGAGTGGATATCGGTGTTCGCGTTGAGCTGCCCGCAGAGGTATTCAGTCATATCACGGACGAGCTTTACGAGAGCAAGATAGTATACCGCACGAAGCAATACGGGGACAAGGTACGCACCTTCTGTATGAATCCGAAGGGTGCGGTGGTAAACGAGAACACCAACGGTATTATTACTGTTAACGGACACAGCTATGAGGACCCTGCGAGGCAGACGGGAAACACGAACTTTGCTCTGCTCGTTGCAAAGCACTTTTCAGAGCCCTTCCGCGATTCCAACGGATACGGTGAGTCTATCGCAAGATTAAGTAATATGCTGGGCGGCGGTGTGATCGTACAGCGCTTCGGCGACCTTATACGCGGACAGAGATCGACTTCAAGCAGAATTGAGGAGGCGTTTATTACTCCTACCTTAAAGGCAACCCCCGGAGATTTGAGCCTAGTGCTTCCGAAACGTATTCTTGACGGCATAATCGAAATGATCTACGCGCTTGACAAGGTTGCACCGGGTACGGCGAACGACGACACACTCCTTTACGGCGTTGAGGTTAAGTTCTACAACATGGAAGTAACCGTAGACGAAAACCTCGAGTCCTGCCACAAGGGCCTTTACGTCATCGGCGACGGCAGCGGAATAACTCATTCCCTTTCGCACGCATCGGCAAGCGGCGTTCACGTAGCAAGAAATATACTTGAATCTGTTAAAAATTAATAAAAATTGGGCGAAGATACGTTCCCCGTGTATCCTCGCTCTTTTTTAGATAAAGCAAGCGAAAAGCCTCGGAGAATTGTCCGAGGCTTTGTTTTATTCTGCATATCCTGCGGCGTAGCCGTCGTATTCCTCGAAGAAATACTCCGCGAAGGGTGACATTTTAATGCCAACGGTATTTTCGTCCTTGAAGCCAAGCTGAATATGGAGTCTGCCCATATATTTATCAATTGCCTGCACGGCTATGCCGAGCTTACCATCCTCTACCCAAGCGGCTCCGTTTGCCGTTTTGTAGAAGTTACCGGGCACGCGTACTCCGCCAACGCGGTCGGAGTATCCCTCCTCCGGGAAGATGCCGAATACGTTGTCGCCCATACCGAAGGTAATGCTCTTTTCACCGGTGGCGTTCTCGTAATCAAGTCTACCCTCGTCGCCTGTAAAGGTTATGCGAATCCATTTGATATGCATGGGGTTGGGGTCGAGGCGGAAGGTTTTGCCGCTGATTTTTTCTGCCATAGGCGAGCTTTTCGCGCCTACCACCGTGCCAAGCTTAAGGTCGCGGGTATATTCAAGAAGGCTTGCCGCGTCCTGCGCCTCGTTTTCGGTATTCTGCTCCGCCCTTATAATGTGCTTGAAGAAGCTGTCGATGACGTTTTTCTTTGAAACGAGGTTATTGTTCTGGTTATCCGCGTTATAAATAAGTATAATATCCTTATCGGGAACGCAGACCGCAAGCTGACCGCCCATTCCGTTAAAGAAGAAGGAATTATCGTAGGTGCGCCAGATAAGGTATCCGTAGCCGAAGGTATTAAACTCGTATATAAGGTTGGGGTTATTGTCAGTAAGCTTTGAGGTGGCGGCTCTGACGAAATCCTCATTTAAGAGCTGCTCTCCGTTCCATTTACCCATATTCATGGTGAAGCGCGCCATAAGATATAGGTCACGCGCAGTACAAAGGAGTCCGGAATCCGCCCAGGAATAGCCACCGGGACAAATAAGGCAATCCGCCTCGGGACTGACACCGATTTTGTCAAAGCACTTTTTACGCATATACTCGATGAGGCTCATTCCCGTAACCTTCTCCACCATTGCGCAGAGAACGAATGAGCCGGAGCTGTCGTAATTATATATAGTACCCGAATTACGCTTATTGTCTACCGTACTATTTTCAAAGTAGAACTGTACTCTGTCGGTATGCTTGCCGCTCTTCCAATGAAAGAGCCATTTCTCGGGAACGAGAGAGGTACGCATCGAAAGCATTTCTCTGACGGTTTGCTTTTTGAGAAGCTCACATTTTGCGGCTGCCGCTTCCTCGGGAAAATAACGGCTGATAGGCGCGTCAAGGTCAACGAGTCCGTCCTGCACGGCAAAGCCAACCGCAAGCGCGGTTATACTCTTTGTAACCGAATACTGACGGTGAATAAATTTTTCGTCAAAGGGTGCCCAATACTTTTCAAAAAAGACGTCGTCACCCTTCGCGAGAAGGACGTTATGTGTAAAGAGATGCTTATCCTCAAGATCTCTTATAAATTTTTCAATATTAGCGGAGGATATTCCGCATTCCGCCGGAGTTTTAAAGTTCATATTGCTCACCTCACATATGATTTACATACATTATAAACCTTTTAAAATTATTTGTCAACGAAATTCAAAAAACTATTGACAAATGAATTTTCTTTTGATATAATGATATGGCAAACGACGGAAGGTTAGCTCAGTTGGGAGAGCATCTGCCTTACAAGCAGAGGGTCATAGGTTCGAGCCCTATACTTTCCACCAAGTTCGCTTTGCGGTTCGCTCCGCAAAGCGATTTTAATCTTTCAAGCAAATTTGGCTTGGTAGCTCAGTTGGTTAGAGCGCTAGCCTGTCACGCTAGAGGTCGTGGGTTCGAGCCCCATCCGAGTCGCCATTTTTGCTAACTTAATACTCGCGGATTTAGCTCATTTGGTAGAGCGCCACCTTGCCAAGGTGGAGGTGGCGGGTTCGAGCCCCGTAATCCGCTCCAAAAAA
>JAGCJI010000048.1 GCA_017648085.1 Clostridia bacterium
ACGTAACCCCAAAGGGGACGTCTGTCCCAAACGTAATCTTTCGTCTTGCCCATGCTGTTCATTTTTACGTTGTTAACCGTTTGCCACTCTCCGTAGCCCTCACCCCAAAACATTCGGGCTCTCTTCTCGTCGCCTGTATAAGACGGCCATACATATGCCGCGACATCATATTTTTGCATCGTTTTCTCTCCAAATTATTATGATATTTTGATTCGCACGTCAAAAAAACTTATTGCATTATTTAAATGCGTGTGTTATAATTATACCACACTTTTTTCACATATACTACGAGAAAGGCACGCGAATATAATGCAAAAACGAGCACACCGACCACTTTCGCACTATGATACATACTTTTCACCGCTCCCAACCGAACAAAGCAATCCCGTATATTTTAGCGGCATTCACGTAAATCTACCGTACGCAGATGATTTTCCCTTTCTTCACTATCACGACCGCTATGAAATAGGTATATGCGAAAGCGGAGAGGGACTCTTTTTGTCCGAGGGCGTTTTTGCATCGGTATCCAAAGGGGATCTGATCTTTATCCCCCCGTCACGGCGTCACTACTCACGGTCGTTAAGCCCTGAGAACCCATGTATTTGCCGTTTTGCCTATTTACATACACCAACCGTGGAACAGCTGATTTCTTCGTCCGCATTGGAAAGCAAAAAGGAGTTCATCACCTCTTCTGCACAAAGCATTCCGCCCGTTATTCATCCTGCAGAAAATCCCAAGTCAGCAGAGTTGCTTATGCGCATTATTGAAGCATGCGCCAAGAAAACGAATGAAGGTAATATGGTTGCGGCACTTCTTATATCTGCGTTTATTATCGAGTCCTGCGAGGTATATAAATCCTTTTCCGCATCTCATATAACGGGTAACACCAACGATGCAATTTCGCAAATCTCGGAATACCTTTACCTTCACTACTCCGATTCGGATACTTCAAAATTTTTGGCGCAAAAGTGTCATTTGAGCGAAAGTCAGCTTCGCAGACGTTTTGTTTCAGCATACGGAATGCCACCTATCGCCTACCGAAACCTTTTGCGATGTCGGATCGCCGCCGAGCTACTAACGAGAACAGATCTGCCTGTTTCCGAAATCTCAAGTAGGATAGGATTTCATACCACCTCGGACTTTTATCGATCCTTTACAAAAATATACGGCAGTTCTCCCTCTCATTATAGATTATCGCATAGATAGCTAACACTATAATCAAGTTTTAATTATATCTACCGTAAAATACACGGCTGCTTCTATTGACTATATTTAAATAAAGTTGTATACTTGATTTGGTGGGGCGGAATGCTCCGCACTACTTAAGGCTTATGATGAGGATATAGTATGGAAAACAAAAAGTTCCTCGTAGGCGAGCGAATCTTTATGCTCGACTGCGCGAGAAAATACTTCACCCCTAAATGGATAAAAAGACTCATTGACGATATAAGTGAGGTCGGATACAACGTGCTCAATCTGCATTTTTCCGAGGACATCGCACACAGACTTGAGTCAAAGAAATTCCCCTGGCTTGCAGGAGGTGACCACACTCTGTGCGTATTCGGCAACGAATACGGCGAAGCACAGAATGACAAAAAGATCATAACCCAGGACGAGATGCGCGATATCGTGCTTCACGCAAGGGCGCGCGGTATGCAAGTCATCCCCTCCTTGGACTCCCCCGGTCATATGACCTACGCCGTAAAGAGATATATGGAGGAGTATGGCGTTGACATCGGCAACTACTTCCACAAGCACGGCAAGGTTGCCCTCATCTGTTCCGGTGGCGAAAACACCGACGGCGTGGCTAAAAAATACTCACGCGGTATTGACATTTCAAACCCCACGGCGGTCGAATTTGCAAAGGCACTCTACTGCGAGTATGGCGAGTTCTTCCGCGAGCTTGGATGCACGGCCTTTGACATAGGAGGTGACGAGCTGCTCGGCTGGGGAGATGATGGAAGCATTGACAAGAGTGTGCCCAAATGGTGCAATCTCGACCATTGGCAGGAATACGCGCAAAGGCTCACCGGAAACCCCGATGCGGTGGCATACGATGCATTCCTCATCTATATGAACGACATCGCCACCCTGCTCTACTCCCTCGGATATGAGTCGTTGCGTATGTGGAACGACGACGTCTACCGCCGTTCTGACACGTGCTGGCGCGAGGCAGTTGAGCTGGACAAAAGGATAGACATACAGTTTTGGTCGCCTCATACAAGCGGTGGCGAAAACACTGCGCAATTCTATCTTGACCGCGGTCATAACCTATATAACTTCGCACGCCCCTACACTTATTACACGCTTTACCCAAGCGGCAGAAAGCCCTCCTACGTTACGCCCGAGGCAATAATAAAAGAGTGGGATCCCTATCTTTTCGCGGCTGACGGCTCAGAATGTGACACGGACGGCAACACATACATCTTTCCCCCATTCAAGGAGGGAAACCGCATCGCGGCTCCGAATGCGAGAGTCAAGGGCGCAGGCTTCTGCCTTTGGTGCGA
>JAGCJI010000049.1 GCA_017648085.1 Clostridia bacterium
ATGAGTTTGTTAAAATAGGCGCTACGCTTCAGTTAAATGCGTATCCGTTGTGCGCTTTTAAAAGACAAGATCATCTTTTTGATTGGATAGAAAAGAACTTCGTTATTGGAATCGGTAGCGATATTCACGGTTCGAAGCGCGCGTTTTACAAAAACTTTTTTAAGGCACAGAAGAAGATTGGTCCAAAGCTTGCATACTTGTGCGAGCGCTCCGATGAGCTCTGGAACAGCAGCAGAGAATATGTTTTTAAATAAAAAAATAACGCACGGAGCTTTTATCCGTGCGTTATTTTTTATCCCTCCATCTGTTTGCCAAGGAAAATTCCTGCCGTTTGAATTAATTTTGATTCAACTCCCTCGGCAATCTTATCTGCGGTAGGCGTATCGTATTGCCATCCCGATACTATGCATCCGATTATATCACCCTCGGCAATTATAGGCATTGCACAGCTGACGTAATGTGAGGCATCGTCGGTAATGGAAATCGTTTCGCGGCCGTTACCGCGAATATAAAGCGTTCTTGACTCTATAATTTCTTCAAGTGCGCGCGAAATTTTTCTATCCACATACTCGCGCTTTGATGCGCCCGATACGGTTATTATTGCATCTCTGTCACATATAAAAATTGGCATGCCCGCCGTCTTTTGCAGGGTTTCCGCGTATTCGGTGGCAAAGGCGTGAAGCTCGCCTATGGGAGAGTATTTCTTAAATATTACCTCGCCGTCGCGATCGGTGTATATTTCAAGCGGGTCGCCTTCGCGGATACGCATTGTTCTTCTTATTTCTTTCGGTATAACAACTCGTCCGAGGTCGTCAATCCTACGGACTATTCCTGTGGCTTTCATATATATTTATATAAATCTCCTTTATTATTTGGTGCGATGTTAGTATTTGTAAACCTTGGAGATTTATACTGCGTGGATTTACTTTCAAAATAAAATGTGATATAATATAGCGAAGGCGGTGGTTTCATGGAAGGAAAGTTTTTTCGCAAGAAATTTGATGTTACTCTTTTTCTATTATCCATTTGCGGCTTGTGTTTCATTGGACTGTATATTTTTTAATATAGTTGACCCCAATGCAACCAATGAGTTGCCAGTCTTTTTGATTGTGGGCATTGAATCTCCGATATTTGATAACATTGAACAAATTGAAGTTGATTTTGACGAATGGGTGGATATAACGTCAAAGTTTAGTATTTAAAAATAACTGCGAGGTATGATTATGTTTGACTTTTCACAACTGCTTTTAATATTTGTATCAGCGACTTCGTTGATTTATGCAATTCTCGCTCTCTTGGGGAAGGATTTTATAATTGACGATGTTTTCTTGAAGGCTACGCCCGAGGAGCGCGAGAGTATGGAAAAAAAGCCGTTTCGAATTCAAGCCGCGATCGTTTGCTTCTGTATTTTTATTGTAACGCTCTTGAACTTTTTATGGTCGCTGTTTGGAATTAGTTGGATAATTTATATTTCATGTGCCGTTTGCGTTATTGGCATTATTTACTTTATCAAATCTCACAAAGCGTTAAAGAAAAAATATGGCCGAGGCAAAACGGAGTAAAAGTATACCTGTTTTAAAATTTACATAATTATAAAGGGACTGTCTCATTAAGAAATAAAATCAAGGCAAAATCTTGGAAAATTGATTGAGAAATATAAATTAGGCAAATTCTTAATGAGAACAGAACCGTGGGGCGAATGGATTTAGAGGAAAAATCGTCGGCTGAGGAGCGATAGCTGTATAAAAATGCAGCGTGCGAGGAAACGGTGATAGAATAAAAAATCAGATAAAAATGGAGAAAGCCCTAGGCTTTCAAACTTAAAATCAATCAAATAAGCGCAAATCAAAAGTGGAGGCACCTTTTACAATGTCTCCACTCATTTTTTATTCGGTTATCCCTAAATGCGACAGCCCTTTGCTTTTATAGATAAGACTACGCTTAACGGTATTTGATGAAAATTGCCGTTTAACCTATTTTAATATTAGTAACGCCGGAAGCCTTGTAATAGGTAATATAAGCATTGCCGGGGTTTACAGTCAAGAGAGAGCCGTCAAGCGCGTAGAATTTGAGCTAGCCGTCGTCGCCGATACTCCAGCGAAGCTCGCACATACGTCCCATAGAGAAATAGTAGCCCGTGCCGCCGCCGGTGGTGTCAATAACGAGCTCACAACCCTCCGCCTTTTCGTACGTGGTTGCATCTGCAAATAACACGAAAACGTTCGTAAATGCAAGGTTCTTTCCGTTAAGCATATCTATCTTGCGCGAGCCTGATTTAAAATACAGATACTGACCCGTCTGCTCCGAATAATAAAATTCGGTTTGATTTCTTTCGGAAAATGGAATTATCACGCTTTCTGCCTTCGTTGCGCCGAGCACAGTTTCTCCATTAGCGAAGGCGTACGGTGCCGATTTGTATGACGATTGAATCAGAGCGGGACTCTTGCTGATCGCTGCGTTTAGCATATCCTTTCCCGTATAAACGTAGGTAGAGTTTTCAACGTAAAAGCTATCGTCAAATTTTGAAATATCAAGATCAACCGGTGTTCCGTCCCACGCGCTGTATTTTATCGAATCATCGTTACCGTTAGCAACGATAATTCCACCAAAAAAGTTTGATATTGAGGATATGTAGTCCCGTGTCGGTGCTAGCGCACCCACCTTCCATAGCATACCGGTATTTGTCGTGTAGGATAATATACGCGAGGAGCCGTCCTCAATTGGAAATTCTATTGTAAGATCGGAGTTTGAAACGCCGTACAACGGCATCTCGGGATTAAAAACAAAGCCGATCGGAGTTCTCTCCGACTGTTCCCGCGAAACCTCAAGTCCTGTAATTGGATTTATGTAGGTAGGCTCGTTTGTGTTGGGAATATCGGTGTTGTCTTCGACCGGCGGTGTATTATTTTGTGAGTTATCGGTGTTAGGCTTGTTTCCGTCTTTATTTTCATCGGTGTTGTCGGTGCTAAGATCGACTTTACCGCTATCCGGCTTATCAGTTTGCCCGGATTGCGCTCCGCTTGCCGCAAATGCTACGGTGGAAAGCAGTAAAATCGCAATCAAAGCGAAAGAAATCGGCCTTTTCAGGCCGTTTAATTTAAACGATTTCATTTTTTACCTCCTTGCACACCTCCACTCGGGTGTGCACGTTGACAATCTGTTGTCTTACTTATTGTAACGCTCAAGCCAGGCGGCAGCAGTTTCAAGTGCGTCCGCAAGACTGCGCGAGATGGTTTGCTTTTCCGGTCTGGGTGAATCCTTGGCCATAAGCTGAACCATTACGGTTGCAGGAACGTCAGTTCCCTTTGAAGAGGGCTTTTCAGCCATGATCATGATGAAAACGTGATATTTGTCGGCAAGATCACCGTAGTAAATATCGTTGTCCTTACGAACCAAAGGGCGACCCTTGTATTCAAGAAACTCTCCCTCGTTAACGCCTTTTGCGTTTAACATATAAAATTCTCCTTTCGCTTTATTTGAAAATGACGGTTCGCTTGTCCACTTTCGTATATATCATATCAAAGAGTCGGGTGACTGTAAATAGCTTTGACAAAACACGACATTGTAAAGATATCGCGTTAATTTTTGATATATGGGGTGGATTTAAGCGAAATACTTCCTGATACGTGCGTCGGCTTCGTGAGCTGGAAGACTGAATCAGCGCGCTCGCATCTTTCCTTCTGAAGTTTTGCTTCATCAGAAAGAAATTCGTAAGCCGCCGGCTTCGTTATGACAGGGAAGCTTGACATTTTCTTTACGTCTTTCAGGATGGATTTGCCAACAGAGTCCATAGCAAGAGCCTGCGTGTAAAGCGGTAAGGTGTGAATCTCGGAGGAGGTAACGCCGAGGAATGAGTACCAAATTGCACGTCTGATTCTTGCCGTGGTATATTTTTTTGTGTCGGCAAGCTCTATTAAATTTGAAATACCGTTCGCCTCAAAGCTTGCGCTATGTAAGCGATTATATAAACCTCCGCCCGCGTCGTGAATATCGGAAATCGCGGATGGAAGATTTAGTCGTAGAAACGAGATTATCGCGCCGGACAGTTTTTCCGCATCACACGGAAGCTCGCCCGAATTATACGCACTTAAAATTGTGTTTTTTGTCGACTCCGGCAAATATTGCAAGGCAGAAATAAGGTCATGTTTCATTAGCTCGCGTATTGCCGTGGCACTTTGATGCTTAAAAGACAAGATATTTTTCTCTGAAAATCCTGCTCCGAGCCGTTCTACCGTATGCGGCAAAATTGTTGAGTCGGAGCTTTTGAGAGCCTTGATGTATTCAAGAGCAAGAATGTTGTTGGGTGCAGAAAGATCCGGTACTGCGTTCACGGAAAAAGCCATGCTGTATGCTATCTCGCATGCTTTAGGATAGCCGAGCCCCCTGTTAGCTTGATTTGTGGTTACGTCAAGGAGTGCCGCGCGAAATCTGTCGGTAAGCATATTTTCGGCAACCGTAACAAGCTCGTCGATATTGCCGCACTCACTTCCGAAAGATAGATAATCAACAACGCCCAGTGAGTTTGCGATATGAACGCCGCTTCGCGCGAAAAATTCAGCGCTTGAAATAGAGTAGGGAAAGGGGAGTTCCAGCACGAGATTAACGCCGCCGTCAACCGCGCATCTCGCCCTCGTGCTTTTGTCAGCGATTGCAACGTCACCGCGTTGAGTGTAGTTTCCGCTCATAATTGCGATGATGCGCGTATCCTCGCCGAAGCTTTCGCGTATTTTTTGTATTTGATATTGGTGGCCCGTATGAAAGGGGTTGTATTCGGAAATTATCGCAACGGTTTTCATCCCGGCCTCCTTTTAAGAAAAAAACAAATTTAGGTGTTGATAATTTCTTTACTTTGTTGTATAATGGAGTGGTAATTACAACAAAGGAGAAAATCTATGAAGGTTTTAGTAGTCAACGCCGGCTCTAGTTCTCTTAAATACCAGCTCTTCGATACCGAAAACGGTACCGTTATGGCAAAGGGTAACTGTGAGAGAATCGGAATTGCCGGCTCAAGAATCATGCACAAAACACAAGGAAAGTCGGAATACGTTAAGGAAACCGAGCTTGCCGACCATTCAGCCGCTATTAAGCTCGTTGTTGAAACGCTGCTTGATGGTGAGGTGGGATGCATCAACTCCCCCTCCGAAATAGAAGCGATCGGTCACAGAGTCGTCCACGGCGGACCGTACTTCTCGCAGTCCATGCTTGCAACAGAGGATGTTATGAAGACTCTTGAGAAGTGCGTTTCTTACGCACCGCTTCACACCCCCGCGC
>JAGCJI010000050.1 GCA_017648085.1 Clostridia bacterium
CTCATCTCCGACCTTGACGGACTTGACTACATAGAAAGAGTCAAGACACAGCAGATAAATTGGATCGGTAAATCCAAGGGTGCAGAAATAGACTTCAATACCACCGCAGGTGATAAGCTTCGCGTTTATACCACAAGATGCGATACTCTCTTCGGCGCAACCTATATGGTAATCGCGCCCGAGCACGAATACGTTGAAAAGTGGAAGGAAAGTCTTGAGAATTACGACGAGATTGAGGCTTATAAGAGAGAAGCCGCGAAAAAATCGGATTTCGAGCGCACCGAGCTCGTTAAGGATAAGACCGGAGTAGAGCTTAAGGGCGTTCGCGCGATCAATCCCGCTACCGGTAAGGAAATTCCTATCTTTATTTCGGACTACGTTCTCGCAGGCTACGGTACAGGTGCTATTATGGCAGTTCCCGCACACGATGAGCGTGACTGGGATTTCGCAAAGAAATTTAACCTTCCTATTATAGAGGTCGTTGCAGGCGGAAACGTAGAGGAGGCGGCGTTTGTTGACGTTGCTACCGGAACTCTTGTTAATTCCGGATTCCTCAACGGTCTTGAGGTCGCTGATGCAAAGGCCGCAATGGTTAAATTCCTTGAGGAGCAGGGAATCGGTGAGGAAAAGACAAACTTCAAGCTTCGCGACTGGGTATTCTCCCGCCAGAGATATTGGGGCGAGCCCATTCCCCTTGTAAACTGTGAAAAGTGCGGCTGGGTAGCCGTTCCCGAATCCGAGCTTCCCGTCGAGCTTCCCGAGGTTGATTCCTATGAGCCTACCGCAAACGGCGAATCTCCCCTTTCCCTTATGACAGATTGGGTGAATTGCACCTGCCCCGAGTGCGGCGGACCTGCAAAAAGAGAAACCGATACCATGCCCCAATGGGCAGGCTCATCCTGGTACTTCCTTCGCTATTGCGATCCCGACAACGCAGATGCTCTCGCTTCGCGTGAGGCACTTGAGTATTGGATGCCTGTCGACTGGTACAACGGCGGTATGGAGCATACCACACTCCACCTTCTTTATTCTCGCTTCTGGTCCAAGTTCCTCTATGATATAGACACTCTTCCTTATAAAGAGCCTTATCTTAAGAGAACCAGCCACGGTATGATTCTCGGCGAAAACGGCGAGAAGATGTCTAAATCGCGCGGCAGCGTCGTAAACCCCGACGACATCATCCGCGATTACGGTGCGGATACTATGCGCCTTTACGAGATGTTCATCGGCGACTTCGAGCAGTCTGCTCCCTGGAATACACAGTCCATAAAGGGCTGTAAGCGATTCCTTGAACGCTTCTACAATCTTCTTGATATGGCGGCAGGCGAGGGCATAACTCCCGAGCTTGAAAAGCACTTCCACAAGCTTATTAAAAAGGTAAGTGCGGATATTGACGCTATGAAATTTAACACGGCTATTGCCGCTATGATGGCAGCCGTTAATACTGTTTATGAGGTAGGAAGGATAACGAAGGACGAGCTTGCAACTCTTGCAACACTTCTTTCTCCCTTCGCTCCCCATCTTGCCGAGGAGGTTTACGCGGCACTCGGAAACACCTCGCTCGTTTCCCTTGCTAAGTGGCCCGAATATGATGAGGCTAAAACGGTTGACGATACCGTAGAACTTCCCGTGCAGGTTAACGGAAAGGTCAAGTCTACCGTTACTGTAGCGAAGGACGCGTCAAAGGACGCCGTTCTTGCGGCTGCACGTGCCGACGAAAAGGTGGCTTTGGCAATTGCGGGAAAAAGCGTTGTAAAGGAAATCGTAGTTCCCGGCAAAATAATCAATATCGTTGTAAAGTAACGGATAAACACGGGCACGGCGTCAGTCGTGCCCATTCTTTTTAAAAAACTCAAAAAACTTCAAAAAAGGTATTGACAAATCGAATTCTTTGTGGTAATATATAAGGGCTGTTAAGAAGCGTGCGAGTGTAGTTCAATGGTAGAATTCCAGCCTTCCAAGCTGGTCGCGTGGGTTCGATTCCCATCACTCGCTCCAAATTGCGCCCATAGCTCAGTGGATAGAGTGCCCGGCTACGAACCGGTAGGTCGAAGGTTCGAATCCTCCTGGGCGCGCCACGAAAATACCGATGCAATCGCATCGGTATTTTTTTATTCTATTGACAACGCGCGCGTTTTTTGTTAAAATATTTATATCGGAGGATAATGCTATGAAATTCACTTTCGTTCCCGAATACAGATTCAATACATTTGATATGGCTGATGCGGATTTTCTTACGGACATCGGCGTTAAGGGAATAATTCTTGATATAGATAATACTCTTGAGCCCTACGAGCATCCCCTACCGGGAGAGCACGTAATAAGATGGCTTAATTCTTTGCGCGATCGCGGCATAAAAGCGGCAATAGTTTCCAATAACGGCAGGGAAAGAGTGGAGCTTTTCAACGGTGAGCTTGGCTTGCCAGCATATTATAAGGCGAAAAAGCCCTTCAAAAAGAATCTCTTGCGCGCCATGTCAGATATGGGTACGTCCCCCGACGATACGGTTCTTATGGGAGACCAGGTCTTTACGGATGTCTGGGCTGCGCATAATGCTCGGATAAGGGCGATTCTCGTCCCCCCGATAAACGATAAAAGGGACGTGCTTACCCGATTTAAACGTTTGCTTGAAAAGCCCGTTTTGAAAAAATACGAAAAGAGGAAAAATAAATGAAAGCATATTTTGGCCCGGGCGGTAATAGCGAAGCTTTTAAGCTCGCCGGCGGAAAATCAACGCTTGATGCACCCGCCTGGCTTTCAAAAATAGGACTTGACGCTTATGAATACGAGGCAGGCAACGGAATCGCCTCCTCGCCCGCGATGCTCGCGGCAATAGGTAGGGAAGCGGAGCTTAACAGTATTAAAATGTCCTTCCACACCCCCTACTTCATATCCCTTTCGGGCGTTGATCCCGAAAAACGCCTTAAAAGCATTAAGTACATTTCCGACAGCTTGGAGGCGGCGCGACTTCTCGGTGCAAAAACAATCGTTGTGCATACGGGCTCAGCGTCCAAGATCACAAGGCGTGAGGCGATGGCACTCGCCGCAGATACGCTTATTAAAACTCTTGAGTCTGTTGATACTTACGGTATCAAAATCGGACTTGAAACTATGGGAAAGCAGAATCAGCTCGGAACTCTCGAGGAGGTGCTTGAGCTTTGTAAAATTGATTCCGCCTTCGTTCCGGTAGTGGATTTTGGCCATATGAACGCCCGTGAGTGCGGCGGCGTTTTCAAAAATGCCGACGATTATATGCGCGTTTTCGACGCGATCGATAAAGAACTCGGTGCGGAGGTTGCATCCAATCTGCATTGCCATTTTTCGAGAATCGAGTGGACGGCAGCCGGTGAGAAAAAGCACCTTACCTTTGCCGATACCGTATACGGTCCCGATCACGAGCCGCTTATTGAGGCAATAGTGAAAAATTCACTCACCCCAACTATCATCAGCGAGTCTGCCGGCACGCAGTCCGATGATGCTTTGACTATGAAAAAATACTATGAGGAGTTAAGAAAATGAATAAGCTTGAAAAATTAAGAGCCGCTCTTGCAGATAAGGGCATAGATGCGCTTATAGTCCTTGATGAGCTTAACCAGAGATATCTTTCGGACTTCGCTTTTACCGACGGACTTCTTCTGATAAGTGCAACCCGTGCTGAATTGATAACCGATTTCAGATACTACGAGATGGCTGTAAAGAATGCCAACCCCGCTTTTAACGTCGTTACCCCGGAAAACAGAGGCGAGTATATCGGGGTCATCCTTGCCGAGTGCGGATGTCGCACCGTTGGCTTTGAGGGCAGATTCGTTCCTTACGATACCTATAATTCCTATTGCAAAAAATATCCATCGGTTGAGTTCGTAGATATCGGCACTATGATTGAGGATATAAGAGAGATAAAAACTTCCGAGGAAATCGCGACTATGCAAAAGGCACAGGATATAACCGATGCCGCGTTTGCGCATATTTTGAAGGTTTTAACTCCAAATATGACCGAAATCGAGGTTGCCGCAGAGCTTGAATACGTAATGCGTAAGGCAGGAGCGGAATCGGTTGCATTTGACACCATCGCCGTATCAGGCGACGCATCCGCACTTCCGCACGGAACACCTCGCAACTGCAAGCTGAAGCCCGGATTTTTAACAATGGATTACGGTGCAAAATATAACGGTTATTGCTCCGATATGACCAGAACCGTCGTTATCGGCAAAGCCGACGCGGATATTAAAAAGCTTTACGACACGGTCCTCCGCGCACAGCAGGCGGCGATAGATTATTTGCGCGAAGGCGCGGATTGCGGTGCGGCGGATAAGGTTGCTCGCGATATCATCGACTCAACTCCCGAATATAAGGGTGCGTTCGGTCATTCTCTCGGTCATTCCGTCGGTCTTTTCATTCACGAATCCCCAAGACTTTCGCGTGTGGGAGCAGGGCACAAGATGCGCGTCGGAGAGATTTACACGGTCGAGCCGGGCATATATCTTTTCGGCAAATACGGATGCAGAATAGAGGATATGGTTGCAATAGAGCCCGACGGAGTGTATAATTTCACTCATTCTCCCAAGGAGCTTATAGAAATATTGTAATTATTTTAAAAAAACGCGAAAAATATTGCTATAACCTATTGAAAAATATTTTGTTTTATAGTACAATAGATTAGAATACTTTTGAGCGGTGCAACTTTGACGGCTTGCATCAACAATTCAACAATCGTCAAGAAAAGGAAGAAAACAATGTTAACAGCAGGTGATTTTAAAAATGGCGTTACCTTCGAGATGGAAGGTAAGGTGTATCAGGTAATCGAATTCCAGCATGTAAAACCCGGTAAGGGCGCGGCTTTCGTAAGAACAAAGTACAAGGACGTAATGACCGGTACTATCCGTGAGCAGTCCTTTAACCCCACTGCAAAGTTTGAGAATGCGGTAATTGAAAGAAGAGAGCTTCAGTACTCCTACGATGACGGTGACCTTTATCACTTTATGGATACCGAAACTTGGGAGGAGACCTTGATATCTCACGATACCGTTGGTGATAACTTCCGCTTTGTAAAAGAGGAAATGATGTGTAAGATCGTCTCTTACAAGGGCAAGGTGTTCTCGGTTGAGCCTCCTACGTTCGTAGAGCTTGCCGTTACCGAAACCGAACCCGGTGTTCGCGGCGATACAGCTACTAACGTTACTAAGCCTGCAACTCTTGAAACAGGCGCAGTTATCAAGGTTCCGATCTTTATTAACGAGGGCGACGTTCTCAGAGTTGATACCCGAACCGGTGAATATCTCGAAAGAGCATAATTTAAGACGCCCTCCTCAAAATAACGGGGA
>JAGCJI010000051.1 GCA_017648085.1 Clostridia bacterium
AAAATCTTTTGATCTTCGCGAAAAGGTTTTTGAAGTAATGATCAAATCCCTCGTCGTGTGGGTGCAGGCGAAGGTCGGCGTACATAAGCTCGTCCTTCGGCACGAAATCGATGCCGGGGATAAGGATAACGTTTTGCAGGTCGGCTGTCGCCTTTGCGATTCTTGCTTCAAGCTCAAAAAAGCTTCCGCCGCGCTTTTGTTCTTGGCAGTCGGCTCGCCATATAGGTGTTATAGCGAAAATTTTTGCACTCGGATACTTCTTTGAAAGGGTAGAGTAGAAATCACGGCAGTTATCAAAATAGATAGTCGGATTACACTTTGCCCAGTCGTTGGTGCCGTATGCAACAGTGATGTAATCAGGCTTTAAATCGTCAGCAATTTCGGCAAGCGTCGGCTCGAATATGTCGCCGCCTATCGCCTTGTTGATCTCCTCTGCGCCGAGGGCGTCTGCTAGCTTTGCTGCGTATCTGTTCGAGGGGCAGAGCGCATCGTAGCCGTGGGTGATGGAGTCGCCGTATGCAATCATAAGCTTATCGGGCCTTTTGGGCTCGCATAATGCGCCATCGTCCAGCGAAAGCTCGCATAAGGTCAGTGCCACCGACCAGGGCATAAATAACGTGACCTCTTTGATTCCGTCGCCAAGCGCAAGCTCTTTTGAAAACTCACCAAGAGGGCAATCGATCGTCGTGTAGTTGCCGCTAAGGTCAAGCTCCTCGTAATTGTATATTCCGCCAATCAGCTTTCCGTCAACGGCAACGTCAACGCCGAAATACGTGCGGCTGCTGGCAGAACGGGCGGATATTTTTAAGAGCATATTTTTGCTATCCGTTTTAAACGAAATACGCACACCCGCATTTGAAAAGGTTTTGAGATAAAAATTTGTCGGAGAGGTGATGTAGTAAAATTTCTCTTCTTTTTTTGTAAAGCGGAAGAAGGATACCCCCGTGTCGCTTTTTTCTACTCTTGCCGCGCCCAGCGTGCATTCTTTTATTTTCTCAAACGTAAGCTTCATCTTATTCTCCTCGCTCCAAATGCATATAAAACAATATACATACATTTTATCATAAAACTCTGCGAAGTCAATATCAAAGCAATAAATTGCACGTTTTTTGAAAAAAGTATTGACAATCTATAATACTAATGATAAAATAACAACTGATATATAACAACTGATATATAAAGGATAAAATATGCCACCTAAAATTAAGGTAACTAAAGACGATATAATAAAAACCGCCCTCACGCTCGTGAGGGAAAACGGTGTTAGTGGGATCAATGCGCGTGCAATAGCCGCCGCCCTGAATTGTTCGACACAACCGATATTTTCAAACTTCACGTCGATGGAGGAGCTTGAAGCGGAAACCGTCGCCGCCGCGTATAACGTATACCTCGAATTCCTTAACCGCGAGGCAGAAAGCAGAAATTATCCGAAGTACAAGTCCTTCGGTATGGCGTACATTCGCTTTGCAAAAGAGGAGCGTGAGCTTTTCAAACTTCTCTTTATGTGCGACCGAGGGGGAAGGGAGCTTGTGCCGACGTCTGATTTTAGTACTTCGGTTGAAATGATTATGCAGGCGAACGGAATTGCGAGAGAGAAGGCGGAACTAATGCACCTTGAGATGTGGGCGGCGGTCCACGGTATCGGTACGATGCTTTCTACCTCATTCCTTTCTCTTGAGTGGAATCTTATAAGCGATATGCTGACCGATATATATCAGGGAATACGCGAACGGCACCTTGGAGGTGAGAGGTAATGAGCGGAATAGTAATTGAAAAGCTCACCAAGCAATATAAGGACGTCCTCGCGGTAGATAACCTTTCGCTTACGGTAGAGAAGGGTGAGCTTTGCTCGCTTTTAGGCATAAACGGCGCGGGTAAAACCACCACCGTCAAAATGCTTTCCTGCCTTACAGCACCCACCTCGGGCGATGCCACTCTGCTTGGTAAAAGCATACTGACTGACATTTCTGATGTCAAGAGCTTTATATCCGTATCACCGCAGGAAACCGCAATAGCACCTGCAATCACAGTGCTTGAAAATCTTGAGCTTATGGCAGGTGTACACGGCTTTAACAAGGCAAAGCGTGAGGCAAAAATCGCTGAGCTTTCCGAGCTTCTCGGGCTCTCCGAGGTCATAAACAGACGCGCAGGTAAGCTTTCGGGCGGCTGGCAACGCCGGTTAAGCATAGCAATGGCTCTTATCAGCGAGCCTAAAATTCTTTTTCTTGACGAGCCAACCCTTGGGCTTGACGTCATCGCGCGAGGTGAGCTATGGGATATAATCCGCTCGCTAAAGGGGAAGGTAACGGTAATTTTGACTACGCACTATATGGAGGAGGCAGAGGAACTCTCTGACCGCATTGCTATTATGCGCAACGGTAGACTCCTCATCTGCGACACCCCTGAAAAAATAAAGGAGATATCCGGCTGTGACAGACTCGCCGATGCGTTCATCCGCTTTGTAAAGGGGGAAGTGAAATGAGAATGCTATCTCTTGCAAACAGAAACACCAAGGAGATCCTGCGCGATCCGCTTAATTTGTCCTTCGGTATTGGATTTCCCGTGATATTGATTCTTTTGCTCAGCGCGATCCAATCAAAAATACCCGTCCCACTCTTTGAAATTGAATCACTCACGCCGGGCATTGCTGTATTTGGTCTTTCCTTTATGACGCTGTTTTCGGCATCGCTTCTCGCGAAGGACAGAAGCACATCGCTTCTTCAGCGGCTCTATACAACGCCACTTACTCCGCTCGATTTCATACTTGCATATACGCTTCCTATCGTTCCTATAGCGATTGCACAAAGTATAGTTTGCTACGCCTTTTCGCTGATTTTTAAGCTACCTATAAGCATCAACATACTTTACGCGATACTTTCTGTGATTCCAAACGCACTTTTGTATATCGGACTCGGCTTGCTCTTCGGCAGTATATTAAACGATAAGCAGGTTGGCGGAATTTGCGGCGCAGCATTAACAAATCTTTCTGCCTGGCTTTCGGGCGCGTGGTTCGACCTCGAGCTTGTCGGCGGCGGATTTAAAAAGGTGGCAAATGCCCTGCCGTTTGTCCACGCAGTAGAGCTGCAGCGCGCCGCTATCAGCGGCAACCTAGCGGGCGTCTTTCCTCACCTTTGGTGGGTTCTCGGATACGCCACCGTAATAATCGCCGCCGCGATACTGCTGTTCCTCCGCCAAATGAAAAGACAGTAAAATAAAAAAACACGAGCACCGGAAAGCGTGATGTTCTTATCGGAGAATTTATAAAATATCTTACCTTATTTGCTCTGCAGTAAACAAATAATTAACCCCGGCAGATTTTCAAGTCTGTCGGGGCTATGTTTGCTTCATTCGTAAAATTGGGATGTTAAAATCAGTCGTTTCTATCGTAGATGGTTTCTATATATTCAAACTCATTTACAATGGCAGCGCCATAAATTGAATCGTTGTGCGTTCCGATTTGAAGATATCTGGATTCTCCATTTTCGATAGGTAATTCGTAATAGCAATATATATTTTCTGCATTTGGGTGTCCAAACTGATTTGTAAATTCAGAATAATTGTTAGATGTTTTGAAAAAATTTCTAACATCATCAACATTCAACGTTTTTGCCGACGTAGAATATATATAAGGGTGTCCTTTAATACATCTTATTTCGTTGTCTATTGTGGAATCAGCATGAACAGTAAGCCCGACGGAATCAACTATTTTTTTACTATCATCGTACTCCAAAATACAATACTCATCTGCCGTATAGAAATCCATCTGGACGATGCCGATTTGTTTATCATTATACGTGTTTTCATACATCAAATCCAAATAGCACCAGTAATATGTATTACCAGAACGAATTGGAAAACTGGTGAAGGCATTTTTGCTATGATCGCCATCATCGTAAGATTGTTCACCGCCTAAAATTCCATCCCAACCTATTTCATCGGTTGGGCCTGCATATATTGATAACAATTTTTCAATTTGGATTTCCAAATCTTCATCTTGTTCCCTGACATAAGGGGAGAATAAATTGTAAATTGCCTCATTATCTCTTTCATCTAAAGCATCAAACAATGCGGTTATAGCATCGTTGTATGCAGTTTTTTCTTTTGAATCATCCATATAAACAAGTCCACAACTAGACAATGTTAGCAAATAAAGCACACATATCAAAAGAATAGCTACTTTTTTCATTTTCTTCTCCTCTCAATAGATTCAAGTTTTTAACTGTTCAAAAAATTCTTGTTTATTGCTTGTTTATCGCCAGTTTCGCCTTTGTATTACGGCGTTGCAAAAGGCGCCGGCATCGGGCAAAGCCCATACCCCTAAAGTTGAGCGAATCCTAAGGCTCTCCCTTTGGGAGAGCTCCAGCGGTAGCGGGTGAGAGGGTTAATCATTGAAGTTGTTTGCCCTCTCCGTCGGCTTCGCCGCCACCTCTCCCAAAGGGATAGGCTTCTCGTTAGTTCCATTATATCACAAATCGGCAGAGAAAACAAGTTCTCTGCCGACTTTTTGTGCTTGCAATTTCTCCGTTAAGGACACCAAAGAAAACGGTACTCATGTTTTTTGGTGCTCCTGCGGGAATATTGCGCCCGATAGCAAAAAGCGGCAGGGTAAAGTGAGTTGTCTTGCACGGCAAGACCGGGGCGCAAAGTACGAATCCCTTTGTTCTGTGAACAAACGTGATTGAATTCCTCACAAGAACAAAAAAACAGAGCACCTTTGG
>JAGCJI010000052.1 GCA_017648085.1 Clostridia bacterium
ACCTGACTTTTTCTAGTAGAGGCAATTTTCTCATTCTGTTCCCTCTCCTTCATATCGTAGAGCTTGGTATAAAGAATTTTCATTGCCTTTTCCTTGTTTTGAAGCTGACTGCGCTCCTGGTCACATTCGATAACTATGCCCGTAGGCTTGTGCGTAAGTCTTACTGCAGATTCGGTTTTGTTGATGTGCTGACCGCCCGCACCGCTTGATTTGCAGGATTCTATCTTGATATCTGCGGGGTTTACCTCAACCTCTACCTCCTCCGCCTCAGGCAATACGGCAACCGTAACGGTCGATGTCTGTATTCTGCCGTTTGACTCGGTTACGGGAATTCTCTGCACTCTGTGCACGCCGCTTTCAAACTTGAAGCGGGAATACGCTCCGTCGCCCATTACCATAAAGTTTATTTCCTTTATGCCGCCAAGCTCGGTTTCATTGAGGGTAACGACCTCGATCTTAAATCCCTTTGAAGCGGCGTACATAGAATACATACGGTAAAGGTCAGCCGCAAACAGCGCCGCCTCCTCACCGCCTGCGCCCTGTCTTATTTCGATAATAACGTTTCGTGAGTCGTTGGGATCGCGGGGCACGAGGAGCATACGAAGCTCCTCGGTAAGAGCCTCACACGTCACGCGGTGAAGTTTGAATTCCTCCTCTGCAAGAGCGCGAAGGTCGGCGTCAAGCGTGGAATCGCGCATCATTTCGTCGGACTCGCGCATTTCCTTTTCTCTCGCCTTATATTCTCTATATTTTTCAATTATCGGCTCAAGGGCCTTATACTCCTTGATAAGCCGCGAATATTCCTTGTTGTCGGAGATGATATCCGGAAGAGTCATAAGCTGCTCTATTTCCTTATATCTGTCCTCCGCACGTGAAAGCTTTTGAAACATTTTTACTCCGTTTTTGCCGCTATGGCATATCCTTTCTCAAATTTTCCCGTTTGAGAAGGAAATCTATTTTACAAATGCGGAAAACGCCTCGTGCGTGGAATAAACGTCAGCCTTCGAAACCACCTCATAGGGGGCGTGCATAGAGATCACAGGAACACCGATGTCCACGGTTTCGATATTAAGCTTTGCAATATATTTTGCAACTGTTCCGCCGCCGCCCGCATCTACCTTACCAAGCTCGCAGGTCTGCCAGATGATGCCGTTTTCGTTGAAAAGGCGTCTTACAAATCCAACAAACTCCGCGGAGGCGTCGCTAGTGCTGCTCTTTCCTCTCGAGCCGGTAAACTTACACATTGCAGTACCGCAAGAAATAATTGCGCTGTTGCGCTTTTCGTATACCTCTGCAAAATTAGGGTCATAAGCCGCTGTAACGTCAGCGGAAAGGCATTTGGATCTGCTTCTTACAACCGCGCTGCTTTTGCAGAGATTCTTGGCGATTTCATCTATAACGTCAACGAGGAAATCCGATTGCATGCCCGTAAGGCCGTCAGAGCCGGTCTCCTCCTTATCTGCAAGTATTACCATAACTGTATTTTCGGTATCGGCGTTGTTTAAAAGAGCGGTAAGCGCAGGATATGCGCACACTCTGTCATCATGACCGTATGAGCCGATAAACGCCCTGTCAAAGCCTATATCGCGGGCCTTGAACGCCGGCACGAGAGAAAGCTCGGCGCTGAGGAAGTCCTCCTCGGTTACTCCGTACTTCTCGTTAAGCATAGAAAGTGCCGTGAGCTTGATTTTATCCGAAACGTCGTCGTCAGCATAAGGAAGTCCGCCGATAAGAATATTAAGGGTTTCTCCCGAAATCGCCGATCCAAGCGGCTCTTGCGACTGACGCTGTGCGAGGTGAGGAAGAAGATCGTTGATATAAAATACGGGGTCGCTTTCGGACTCACCGATATTAACCTTAACGACCTCGCCGTCTGCCTTTACCATAACGCCGTGAAGAGCGAGAGGAATTGCTGTCCACTGATACTTTTTAACGCCGCCGTAATAGTGTGTCTTAAAAAATCCCATTCCGGAATCCTCATAAAGCGGCACTTGCTTCAAATCAATTCTGGGCGAATCAATATGGGCGGCGATAAGTCGGAGGCCCTCCTTCTCAATATCTTTTGCGCCAACCTTGAAGGCGATAAGGCTTTTACCGTGCTGATTGAGATATTTTTTATCACCGACGGATATTTTGTCACCGAATCTATATTCTGAAAATCCCGCCTCGCAAAGCATGGCGATCGAAGCCTCGGTAGCCTCACGCTCGGTTTTTGAATTATCGAGGTAATTCATATACCCCTTTGCATACTCATAGATCTCCGCGATACGCGCAGGTGTAGCTTCCTCGTAAACGTTCTTTTTCTTGTAGGAAAGCTTTTCCTGAATGTTTTTTCCGATTGATTGCTCTGACATATCAATACTCCTTAATCGTTTAAAATTTTCGCGGCGACTTCCTCTACTCCGGAAAGCAGGTCGCAGGGAGTGCCGTTGTTTTCAATTACGTAATCCGCTTTTTCCCTTAAATACTCATCGGGTAGCTGACTTCTGATTCGCAGAACAGCATCCCTTTCCGTGACACCGTCGCGCCGCATAATTCTGGCAATACGCGAATTCTCGTCCGCCAAGACGGCAAGCACCGCGTCGCACTCCGAATCAAAGCCCGATTCAAAAAGCAACGGAGCATCAACGGTTACCGCAGCAGCACCCGATGCCTCAAAAGCTGCGATTTTTTCACGGGTAGCCTTTAGGACGTATTTATGGGCGATTTTATTAAGCTCCGCACGCCGCATAGCCGCGTTATCCCCGGAAAAAACGATTTCCGACAGCCGCTTTCTGTCAAGTCCGCCAGATTTGGAAAGTATCTGCTCACCAAACGCCGCTACGAGTGCATCAAGGCATTCAGACTTGTGTGACGTTATATTATGATAAACAGCATCGGTATCTACGGTGAAAATGCCGTATTTCATTAAAAGACGTGCTACGGTCCCCTTACCGCTACCGCTGCCGCCGCAAAGGCCTATTACCTTCATAAAAACCTCGCGCAAAGTATTTAATATATTTATTATACACTACCACGTGCGAAAATGTCAAGTTAAATTGTCATTTTTTAGTTTTGGTGAATAATATTGAATAGAGATTCGGTATAAGAGAGGTAAATTGAATATGGAAAATTTATTTAACGCTTACTTTGCATCGGCTAACGGCTTTGAGGGCTTCAGGAGCAATTTCCGCACGGTATTTAACCCAAAGGAATATGAGCGGATTTGCGTTTTAAAGGGCGGCCCCGGAACCGGCAAAAGCACGCTAATGAAAAACGTAAGGGCGCACTTTAAAGAGCTTGGTTTTAGAGTTGAGAGTGTGCATTGCTCCTCCGACAGAGCTTCCCTTGACGGAATTATAATAATCGGCGGAGAAAAAAGAGCCGCGATAATCGACGGCACCGCGCCGCACGAAACCGATGCAAGAATTCCGGGTGCAATAGATAAAATTATCAATCTCGGAGATTTTTGGCGTGAGGATGAGCTTGCTTTCAGCCGAGATGAAATCCTTACTTTGAACCGGGAAAAAGCTGCACATTACGAAGCGGCTTACGAGCTTTTAGCTCTTGCGGGAAGTTTTTATTTTAAGCGTGCTGACATACTGCATAGAGTATATAACAGTTGTAGTATCGGTGAAGATGTTTTTTCAAAATACGGGATAAAAAACAAAGGCAGAATTAGAGAATACAAGACGTTGTCCTGCTTTGGAAAAGACGGATATCAGAGGCTCTCCGTTCCTAATCTTAAACCGAAGCGCAGCTTTTTGATCGGGGGGATATACGGTAGCGAATCGTTATTTCTCACCGAGATTTTAGAGAAAGCGAGAGCTGCCGGAATCAGCTATTGCGCGCTCATCTCGCCGCTTTCCGAAAGAATTATCGAGGGGATATTTTTCCCTGAAGAAGAAATTCTTTTCGATACGAAGTCGGGTTCGGAGCTGATCGATACCTCACTGTTTCTTGACAAAGAAAGGCTTGCAAGATACAGCGAACGCCCGGAGCTTTATACTGACATTATTGAAAAGCTTATGGAGAACTCCGTACGTGAATTTCAACGGGCATCAGATGTGCATTTCAGACTTGAGGAGATCTACAAGAGGCATATGAATTTTGACGCGATCTCTACCCTTACCCAAAATATATGCCGTGAGCTTGAAGGGAAATTATTTCACTAACTCTATTGACTAACTCGCGCGCGCGTGGTATAATGTATTACGCTAATATCATTAGACTGGGAGTTTTTTATGAAAGCAGCTTTCTATGAATGTGACGTTACACCGCCGCTTGGCGATATAATGTTCGGCAACGCGAAGCCGACGTATGCGACGGACGTCGTAGCCCCCCTCTATGCAAAGGCACTCGTCGTAGAAGATGCCGGTGAGGCTGCGGCTATTATGGTAGTTGACATATGTCAGATACCTACCGATATGCACGATATCGTTACTAAAAGAATCTATGAATACACCGGTAGACCTGCAGAAAAGGTTTGCATTACCTCAAACCACACTCACGAGGGTGCGCCCGCGGGCAACGATCCCGTCGGCGGCGGTCACGTAGACCCTGCTTATGAGGACGTTTTCTACCGTCGCTGTGCTGACGCGGTAATTCTTGCCTATAAGCGACTTGACGATGTTGAGATCAAATACGGCACGAGTTATGCCCCCGGAATTGCTTTTTGCAGAGATTTCCTGCTTAAAGACGGCAGAATGTTCACCCATGGCAGAAGGAAGTACGATCTTATAGAGCGCCCGATCAGCGACCCCGATGAGAGTCTGCCAATCGTTATGTTCGAGCGCAACGGGGAGTCCATCGGTGCTATTATAAACTTTGCATGCCATCAGGACACCGCTTCCAAGGTTGGATATAGCGGTGACTACTCATCCGTGCTTTCAGATATACTTAAAGAAAAATACGGTCACAATTTCGTTTCCTTCTTCCTTCTCGGTCCGTGCGGCGACGTAGGACACGTTGATCCCAATCCCGAGCATCCGATTCAGCACGCACCCGAAATCGCCCGTAAGCTGTCCGAATATTTTGAAAATTCCGTGGCTGATCTTAAACCCGTGACCGAAGGCGGCGTAAAATCCGTTAAGGAATACGTCGACGTAAACCGCAGATATTTTGACGATCAGTCGCTTCTTGCAGAGGTTACAAGAATTGCCACCGACCCAAATCTCGGTAACGTAAACCGCATTAAGAGAATGATGACCTACGTCAATTCAAATCCTCCCGCATCCACCCCCCTTCCCGTTCAGTGCATAAAGATCGGCGACGTCCTCATCGTTTGTCTGCCGGGCGAAATTTACAGCGCGTTCGGAAAACGCATCAAGGAGGCTTCGCCCTACGATAAGGTGATTCTCGTGGAGCAGTCGAATTACGGCTGCGGATACATACCCGTAAAGGAAGCTTTCGTTCCAAATTGCTATTTTTACGAAACGTCGCTTGCCCCTGCAAGCTGCTTTGCTCCCGATGCGGGAGACGTTCTTACCAAAAAGGCAATTGAAATTATAAAGAAAATTTAATATGTATCCTGCCTTCCTTGACATCACATATATTTTGTGATAAAATGTAAGAAGGCAATAATAAAGGGTGTTGCCGAGCAACACCCTTTATTTAAAAATTATTTCATGGCTTTAACGATTTGTTCGGTATCGGCAGCAATTACAAGCTCCTCATTGGTAGGAATCATATAGACGAGAACGCGGGAGTCATCGCTTGAAAGCTTTACCGGAGTGCCCGAATGACCGAAGGTATTACGCTCACGGTCGATCTTAACTCCGAGATATTCAAGCCCCTCGAGCGCATGCTCGCGGATGTAAGGTGCATGCTCACCGATACCCGCCGTGAAGACTATCGCGTCTACGCCGCCCATTGCCGCGGAATATGCACCGATAAACTTCTTTATCTGATAGCAGAGCATATCGTAGGTAAGCTTTGCGCGCTCATTGCCCTCAAGCATCGCCTTTTCAACGTCGCGAGAGTCGGAGCTGATGCCGCTTATACCGATAAAGCCGCACTTCTTATTCATATAAGCCTCAACCTCTTTGGCATCCATTCCCTTCTTATCCATTATAAAAGGAACGATTGCGGGGTCAATCGCACCGCATCTTGTGCCCATCATAATACCGTCAAGAGGGGTGAAGCCCATTGAAGTGTCGAAGCACTTTCCGTCCTTAACTGCCGTGATAGACGAGCCGTTTCCGATATGACAGGTAACAATCTTCTTGCCCTTGGCCTCGCCGCCCATTATCTTTATCATTTCACCGCTTACGTATCTGTGGGACGTGCCGTGTGCGCCGTATCTGCGGATGCCGTAATCCTCGTACATATCGTAGGAAACACCGTACATATATACTTCCTTTGACATAGTCTGATGGAATGCGGTATCGAATACAAGGACCTGAGGTGTGTTAGGCATTACCGAAAGGCAGCCTTTAATGCCCATAATATGCGCGGGGGTGTGAA
>JAGCJI010000053.1 GCA_017648085.1 Clostridia bacterium
CGGGTGTGGGATCGGGTGTGGGATCGGGTGTGGGATCTTGCGACTCCGACTGATTACCGTCGGGCGACGGGTCAAATTCATCGAATCCCGCACATGAAACCACAAGCGAGAGCGATATAAGAAGAATTAAGAGAAGGGCTAAATATCTCTTCATTCGCATACTCCTTTTTAAGTGCTGTATTTTGTAGCTTTATGGTATCACATCGACCGCAAAAAGTCAACTCAAAAAATCAAACTATTAACATATTAAACGGTTGATTTTTTATCAGGTGCGTGCTATAATGATTTCATTGAGAAATCCATGGAGAAGTCAGGAGAAATTCTTGTATGATTATAAGAAAAACGACCGCCAATGACGTTTTGGCGGCTGAAAAAATATATCAGGATGCGCGCAGATTTATGCGTGAGAACGGAAACCCGACACAGTGGTGGGACACCTACCCCAACCGCGACACTGTAACCAAGGACATTGAGGACGGTGTTGGCTACGTATGCGAGGATGAGGGCGAGATACTTGCGGTGTTTATGTTCGGACCGGGTCCTGACGAAACGTATGACGTTATTTATGACGGTGCGTGGCTTAACGATGAGCCGTATTCGGTGATACACCGCATTGCAGTGGCGGAGAATGCCCATGGCCGCGGTGTTGCGGGATTTTGCTTTTCGGAATGCTTTAAAAGGTTTCCTAACCTTAAAATCGATACCCACGAGGACAACGTTCCGATGCAGCGCGCACTCTTGCGAGCAGGATTTGAGAGATGCGGAATTATCCACATTGCAACCGGTGACGAACGCGTTGCCTTCCAAAAATGTAAATAAAATAGAAATGACCCTTGACCGTATCTTCACTCACACGATCAAGGGTCATCTCTGTTCACTCTTGGTATCTAACATCTTTCTTAATCCTCACTTTCTATTGTCTACCCTTTAAACAGCAACAACTACTACAACTTCTTCCCTACTACTTACTCGATTAGCTCTTTGGCTTTATTATTTCAGTGCTATTTTAAAAGGTGAATCTGCCTGACCTCTTAACTACGATTTCAAACACTAGCGATCATACCGAAGAATTTATATCTTAAAAACCACTTTGAAGGAGAATGAGTTTCACTCGTGAATTTGTTGCTAGCCTACAAATCAACGTTTATTTTAAGCGGCACTTTCACCGCGTTCGCTTTTTGTTTTGGCTTCGGTTTTTAACTCGCTTTGTCTATGCGTTTTAGTCGTTATTAAGAAGTCCGTTTTACTTTGCCATTGGACTGTACCTCCTCTTTGTGTCTTAAGTATAGCATAGATTTTTGCAATTTACAATTGGCAAAGTAGCAAAAGTTCACAAATATTTTTTGTACAAAACAGAGATTTTGGATATTTTGCACACAAAGGGGTTTACAAAACGGTAAATATGTGATATAATGGATTCGTTGAGTGCGTGAAACCCGAGCTTCTCAAAAAAGGAAAGATCGGGTTTCGGCTTTTTTTATGCTCTCCGGACGGCTTGCAAAGAATGGATTTTTATTTAGCCGAAAGACCGCTAAAGTGAGTGTATTCAATCTCAGTATTTATTAAAAATGCTTGACATTTTGTGGCATCGAGTATACAATGTAGTTAACAAAAATGGCATTCGACGTCCGAAGATGGAGGAAAGAATTTTTATGACAAAGGTTAGCTTTATAGGAGACTCTATAAGAATGCAGTACGCTCCGCGCGTAATAGATCGACTCGGAGAAGGTTATGAGGTATACCAGCCGGAAGAAAACTGCCGTTTTGCAAAGTATTCTCTGCGCGGTATGTGGGACTGGAAAGCTGATATGAGCGGTAGCCGTATCGTGCACTGGAACAACGGACTTTGGGATATGTGCGACCTTTTCGACGACGGAATGTTCACCTCGGTTGAGGAATACGTAAGCACTATGCTGCGTATCGCGGATATTCTGCTCTCCCGTCATGAGATCATAATTTTTGCAACTACCACCCCCGTAAGAAAGGAAAATCCGCACAATAGCACCGATGAGATCAAGCGCTATAACGATGCTCTCGTTCCTCTGTTAAAGGAGAAAGGAATAATTATAAACGATCTCTTTTCGCTTGTCGCACAGGATATACCGCGCTACGTGAGCGATGACCTTATCCATCTCTCCGAGGAGGGAATTGAGCTTTGCGTGGAAGCGGTAACGAAGGCTGTCCTTGATGCCGAAAAGATGCTTAAGGCTGATAAGGGTGACTGCGCGTCCGACAATGAAAAGGACACCTCAGGAGCGCCAATCTTATTTAACAAATAATAATAATATCTTATCAAACGACTCGTTTTTTTGAAAAAAAGTATTGACAAATCTCTTCAGCTGTGGTATTATATTACGGTACGAAAGTGTAGCGATCGTACGCCCCTGTAGCTCAGCTGGTAGAGCACTTGACTTTTAATCAAGGTGTCCGGAGTTCGATTCTCCGCAGGAGCACCAAAAAAAGAGGAGCACCCTTGTGGTGCTTCTCTTTTTTTGCTCTCTGCGGCTGTGAGAACTTCGTGCGCCAAGGGCGCCGGAGTTCGCAACATAGCGGCACGGTTTCGCCAAGCGAAACATCTTCCAACCCAAGTCGCTTACAGTTCCCTGCCGCTAATTCTCCGCAGCAGCACTGTGCGTCAAGATAACTTATCTTCCGTACCCTACTCGCGCACACTCCTTCCGTCACGTTGCGCGTGCCACCTTCCTCTCGGAGGAAGGCGCCCTCTCAGTCGCTTTGCGCCAGCTCTCCCAAAGGGCGAGCCTACCTAAGTGGCAAGCTTTAATCAATAAAAGAGCCGAATCGGTCGATTCGGCTCTTTTTTGTTTCTATTTACGCAAGAACAAACTTATTAAAGCTCTTTTTACCGCGCTTGATGAGGACG
>JAGCJI010000054.1 GCA_017648085.1 Clostridia bacterium
ACTGAAGCAGACCGTGGTCGTATTCGGTCTCGTTTGAGTTAGCCCAAACTGCATCGTACATGAAATAACCGTCGCCGAGGTTGAAATAGTCATCAAAGTAGAATTCCATACCGGCAGTTTCCCAGTCTGTAAAAGTGATGGTACGCATATCTGCACCGGGAGCTTTTGCGACCTTGGTCTGGTCGTATTCGGGGGCAGGAATAAATACTGCATCAGCTCTTACGATAGGCAGCTTCTGAGCATACATATCATATGCAGTAATACACTTGACATCAGCGGTGATATCAACAGGGCGATCAGCAGCAGACGAAGTAAATGTCATCATGCTGACAATAAGTGTTGTAACCATGAGAATAGCTAAAAGTTTTTTCATAATATGCCTCCGTAATATTTTTTGGATTAAACTAATGATACATCAATTCTAATATTTTGTCGAGTAATTTTTAGTCGAGTCCAATATTTTTATACAAATTAGACGATAAACCATTGTCAAAATGTGACATTTCAACCAATGAAATTGACAATTTCGCGACGAAACGCCACTTTTGCCTCGGCCGACAGATCGCAGTGACCGCGAAGCGGCACGCGGTGGAGCTCTATATTACGGGTATTTTTCATAGATTCAACAAATTTCACCGAGTGCATATCGATATTTACCGACTTATCGCCCTCGCAGTGAAAGATGAAATACGGAATATCGGGCATGATTCCCTGCTCTGCCAGATGCAGTGGGGACGCCGAACGCAGAGCGGAGTCAAGACTACCCTCGTAATCTGCAAACGCGCTATACAGTGTGCGCGGCAGGTCCTCGCGCTCGGTGTAGTGATACGGCAAGTCGCAAACGGGGCAGTTTGCAACACACGCAACCGGAGTTATTCGCGCGTAAGCGCAATAGGTCAGGCAGCAAAGACCGCCCATACTGTTTCCCGTGGAAACTATTTTTACGTCCGCGCCCAAATCATAATGATCGCACAGCACCTCGATTATCTCATCCGTGTAACGGACAGCGCGAGCGTTCATCCAGCACCAAGGATTATTATAAGGAATTACGTGTATAATACCCTGCTCCGCGTATTCAAGTGCATCGCCGGGATCCTTGTCGTTAATGGTTGTATTGTTAAGACCGCGGAATTCGACAACAATGCCGCGTATTTTATCTTTTATCAGCTTATCGTTTGAATATGCAAATCTTCTCAAAGTTTCGTAGGTTATGAGCTTTTCCATATTAATTCTCCTTTATAAACCTTCGCGTTGCTCGAACGCATCAAGTCTGCGCTGATTTTTTATAACCGTCACCTTTTGGGGATATTTGTTCATTACGTCTTTAAATTTTTGCTTGGTATTTTTTGTTCTTCCCTTCCAAAGCACCCATTTGACGAACTCCGCATCCACTTTTTCCTCACAGCCCTCGCCCATATCGGGGCGCGACTGACCTTTATATGTTTTATAGCGCTTGATAATCCGATGTAAACAGGTAAAGCGATTAAAATTCATAAAAATTATTCTGTCCGCCTCACTCATACGGCGATCAAAATGCTGTTTTGAATAATTTCCGTCAATAACCCAGCCGTCTGCATCGTGAGCCTCGAGAAACTCGCCCACGATAGCCGTCTTTTCTTCTCTTGTGCGCATCTGCCATCCGGGCAGCCAATGGACACGGTCAAGATGCAGCACCGGGACACCGTATTTTTGCGCAAGCTTACGCGACAGCGTGGACTTTCCGCTTCCGCTGTAGCCGATAACAGCTATTTTCATTTTCCAAGACCTCCTATCGTCAAGTCAATCTTTGCGTATTTTGCGCGCGCCTATCTCTACCCACGCAGGGCGGAAGCCGCAATTCAGCGCAATATTCCACGAATGATAGTTTGAAAGACTTGTTCCGTAAAACGGAATATCACCGTTTTCAAGAATTTTATTTTTTATCAAGGTAACAAGATATGTTCCCACTCCGCGCGAACGATATTCGGGCATAACGTCAATGCCGATCTGCATCCAATGCGGCGCATCCTCGGAGCAACCTGCCATACCTATGATTTTGTTGCCTTCATACGCGGCAACAAGTATTCTATCGGGTCTTTGCGGCTGAAATTCGGGACACAGCGCATTCGGAAAACGCTTATCGCCGTAAAACTGATGTATTTGTTCGCCGTAAAACCAACGTACCGGAGCATCACATCGAGGTGTCGCGTCTGTCGCGGGTAAAAACATATGATGAGACGCCGTCAGCGTATAGTTAAACTTATTCAGCTCGCGTTCAAGTCCCATCAGATTATCCTGTTCAAACAGCCAGTGCCCCGCTCTGTCCTTTATAAATTCGCGCAAAAAAGAATGCAGGCACTCGTCGGCGGTTATGACCGCCCCGCGCCCCGTGGTCACCATATGAAAAAAATATTTTTCGGGACTGTACACCCGTCTTCCCTCGTGTATTTCGGGAAGGGTTATAATACTCTCGTCCGAATCAAACGCCGAGGGCGCACAGTTGTATTCAAGGGCGAGCAGCTTGTAAAGTTCGTTTTTATACATCATTTTAATCAAGTATAGCACCGTGCTTCAGCAACAGTGCCTGAAGTTCATTTATGGATATACTGTCAAGTGCGGTGCCATTACAGCGTGCCACACTTATCGCTGCACCTGCCGCCTGACCTATCGCCATAGCGCAAGGCATTACACGCATTCCTCCCGCCGCTTGCGACTCGCAAGAAATCGTCTTGCCCGCAACCAGCAGATTTTCACACCCCTGCGGCAGCATGCTTCTGTACGGAATATAGTAAACGTTTGCACTCTTGACCTTGAAATTGCCGCTCATATCGGCAGTCCTGGGATGTACGTCCATACCGAAGGCATACGCCGCAATGCGGTCAGCAAACTTTATTCCCTCGGAAATATCCGAAACTGTAATTTTATATTTGCCCTCAATGTGTCTGCTCTCGCGCACACCCAGCACGGGCGCTACCTGCGTCAGCCGCGCATTTTGAAATCCGGGCGTATCGTTGCGCAAAACGCCGTATGACTCC
>JAGCJI010000055.1 GCA_017648085.1 Clostridia bacterium
AATATCTGGGACGGTATAACCAATACCGCCGTGCAGGACGAGTTCCGCTCCTGCAACGCCTACGCGCGTGAGGAGTGCCGTGATTGCTGGGCAAAAATGTATTGCTCGGGCGGCTGTGCGGCAAACGCCTACCACGCTACCGGAAATGTAAACGGCATTTACCGCTACGGCTGCGAGCTTTTCAAAAAGAGAATTGAATGTGCCGTAATGATAAAGGTCGACGAGGCACTTTCCGAATGAGGACGCCGATATACGACTTCCTTGAAAAGTATGCCGCCTCCGGCGTAGCGCGCTTTCATATGCCCGGGCATAAGGGGCGCGGCAGACTCGGAGCGGAGCGGTATGATATAACCGAAATTACGGGAGCTGACAACCTTTATCTTGCCGACGGAATAATAGAGGAAAGCGAGAATAACGCGACACGCCTCTTTGGTACTGCCCATACGTTCTATTCTACCGAGGGCTCAACTCTTGCAATTAAAGCAATGCTTAAGCTTGCCACGGGGAAGAATAAGAGGATACTTGCCGCGCGTGCTGTGCATAAATCCTTCGTTTACGCCGCCGCACTTCTCGACCTTGACGTTGAGTTTATATACGGCAATGACACCTGTCATTACGCCGACTCCCGTATAAGTCCCGACGCCGTATTTGCGGCGCTCCGCGAGCATACGCCTGCTGCAGTATATATCACTTCGCCCGATTATCTCGGAAATATCTCGGACGTGGAAAAGATAGCGGAGCTTTGCCATCAATTCGGTACTCTCTTGCTCGTTGATAACGCGCACGGCGCGTATCTCAACTTTTTGAATCCATCCCGCCACCCGATAGCCCTCGGCGCGGATATGTGCTGTGACTCGGCGCATAAAACACTCCCCGCCCTTACGGGCGCGGCGTATCTTCATATATCGAAAATGGCACCAAAAGATCTTGTTTACGCCGCACGGGGTGCTATGTCGCTCTTCGCCTCGACGAGTCCCTCCTATCTTACTATGGCATCGCTTGATTTGTGTAACGCTTATATCGAGGACTCGTATTCCGACAGACTTAAAAAAACAGTGTCGGAGCTTTTTCGGGTGAAGCGTGCGCTCGGCGATGCGGGTATATCCTTTCTTGATACAGAGCCCCTTAAGCTCGTTCTTCCGCTCTCGCAGTTCAACTTAACGTTATCTGACTTTTACGATCACCTGTCGAAATGCAATATAGAGCCGGAGATGATAGACTCGGAATACGCCGTATTTATGGTTAGTCCCGAAAATACCGCCCGCGAGCTTGACAGACTATCCTCGTCTATCTTATCGATTCCCTTAAACAATGGGGAAAAACGCGACACGCCTGTCGGTGTAATTCGTCCTAAAAGGCGAGTTTCCATTCGTGAAGCCGTATTTTCGGAAAGCGAGCGCGTTGCGGTCGCTGATGCGGTCGGCAGAATATGCGCCGCACCTACCGTTGCCTGCCCCCCTGCCGTGCCCATCGTGATCAGCGGTGAGGAAATAGACGGGCAGGCGGCATCACTTTTTTCCCACTACGGACTGCAATACGTTGAGGTCTTGAGATGATCTTTCACGGTCGCGCAGATGCGCGACCGTTTTTTATTTTTTTATAGAATCACTTGAATATTGTGGCGCGGTATGTTAAAATACTTATGATAACACCTTTGGAGGCGAATTATGAAATCCATTAAGGATATATATAAAATCGGTAAAGGACCATCAAGCTCTCATACAATGGGACCGGCAAAGGCAATGGGAATATTCGTTTCAGAGCATCCGAATGCCGAAGCATACGAGGTAACCCTTTTCGGCTCTCTTTCCGATACCGGCCGCGGACACGGAACCGACGTCGCGATAAAGAGTATGTGTGGAAAAACGCCGGTTGAAATAATATTCAATTCTATTGACCGCGACCTTCCCCACGAAAATACGATGGATATCCGTGCTCTTGAGGGCGGTGTTTGGAGTGAAAGCATGCGCGTTATGAGCGTGGGTGGCGGAGATATTAAAATTCTCGGTCGCACCGACGGTGGGGCGGGTGACGTGTATTCCGAATCCACCTTTGCTGAAATCGCTGCAGTATGTAAAAAAGAAAATATTACGCTGTCCGAGTACGTTATCTCTCGCGAGGGTAATGAAATATACGAATTTCTTGCAGACGTATGGCAGGTTATGAGTAGTGCTATACACGACGGACTTTTGGCATCGGGTATTCTTCCCGGCGGTCTTGAGGTTGAGAAAAAGGCAAAGCAGCTTTACGAGCGATACGAGCAGGAGGACAGCCCCGTAACTCGCGAAAAGGTGCTGGTGTGCGCTTATGCCTACGCCGTCAGCGAGCAGAATGCCGATAACGGCACTATCGTCACCGCTCCAACCTGCGGCGCGTGTGCGGTGCTTCCCTCGGTTCTTAAATATATGCAGGACAAGCACGGATTTTCGGACAGGAAAATTTACGATGCCCTCGCGGTTGCGGACATAATCGGAAATCTCGTTAAAACCAACGCCTCAATAAGCGGCGCGGAGTGCGGCTGTCAGGCAGAGGTAGGTACGGCGTGCTCAATGGCGTCTGCGGCACTTTGCGAGCTGTTCGATATGGGAATAGATAAGCTTGAATACGCGGCCGAAATCGCATTTGAGCATCATCTTGGGCTTACCTGCGATCCCATATGCGGGCTAGTCCAGATTCCCTGTATTGAGAGAAACGCCGTTGCCGCAATGCGTGCAATCGACGCTATGAGCCTTGCAAATTTTCTCTCCGGCTCACGAAAAATTTCCCTCGACCTAGTCATAAAAACCATGTATGAAACCGGCAAGGACCTCTCCCATCTCTACAGAGAAACGTCGGAGGGCGGACTTGCAAAGCTTTACCGTAAATAAGGAGAATTACCTTGGAAAAGGCTAAAATTGACAGAATTAACGAGCTCGGCAGGCTCTCAAAGACAAGGGAGCTTACCGAAGATGAGCGCAGAGAGCAGAAAGCATTGCGCGAGGAATATTTAAAAGAGGTCCGTGCCTCTCTCGGTAGATAACGGAGGTATAATATGGACAGATGTGCTATATGTAAGCGTGAGGTCGATCCCGAGCTTGCGCCTATGCTCACAATGAGTGGCTTCGGTGTACCGCGCTATACGTGCGAGGAGTGTGCTGCCGATTTTGATGCGGCAACGGGCAGCACGGACGTAGACGCGGTCAGCGCGGCGCTTGACAGAATAGGGAAGAAGCTTCCTTTGGTGGATGTTGATGACAAGGTCACCCTTGCCGCTGTCGCCGATATAATCAAAAACGCCAAGGAGCGCGCGGAGAAGATTCAAAACGGCACCTACGACTTCTCGCTTGACACTCCCGAGGAGGAGAAGATCCCGGAGGAACTGCTCGAGAGCGAGGAGGACCGAGAGCTTGACCGCCGCGATGCCGAAAAGGCAAAAAAGATTGACGTATTTATGAATTACGTATGCATCGGTGCGGTGATCGGCGCACTTGGATTCTTTGTTTATGCGTTGATCAAGGCTATTTTTTAGAATAAAACAAAAGCCCCCCACATAATTTTTGTGTGGGGGAATTTTTTATGTCTTTGCTCAATTTTTTGCCCGTTTTGATAACGGGATGCGGAATATATTTTCTCATAAAGCTTGGCGGCTTTTTTATTTTACATCCTTGCCGTACAGCTAAAAAAACGCTTGTACTTATGCGGGACAGCTCCTCTCGCCGCGCTCTTTCTCTCGCGCTTGCAGGCACGCTCGGTGTCGGAAATATAGTAGGTGTGGCATACGGAATATCGGTTGGCGGGGCAGGGTGTCTTTTCTGGATGCTGATCTCCGCGGTCTTTTCCGCCGTGATAAAATTTGCCGAGTCCACCCTTTCAGCCGACAAGCGCTCCGACGGTGGCGGCGGAATGGCACGCGTGATAGGTGAGCGTGGCAAAATAGGGAAGGGCATAGGAATAATATACGCACTTTTATGTGTTGCACTTTCCTTGACTATGGGAACGGCGCTTCAGTCAAAAAGTGCGCTCTCGGCAACATCCTCTTTCATCAAAATTCCGCCGGCCGTCATATCTGTCTTCTTTTCATTTCTGGTCGTTATAACGGTGTTCGGTGGATATCGGAAAATTGAGGGAGTAACGGCAGCTCTGATTCCCGTGGCGACCGCTATATACGCGGCAATCTGTCTCGGGGTTATAATTACGAATGTTGACAGAGTGCCGTCGGTGCTTGCGGCGGTTATGCGCGAAGCCTTTGATTTTAAAAGCGCGGTGGGGGGCGTGTCAGTTTTTCTGCTCTCAAAAACCGTAAAAGAGGGATATGCCAGGGGACTTTTGTCTAACGAAGCCGGTGCGGGAACGTCGGCTATGGCAGAATCGCGCTCGCGTTCGCCGCATCCTGCCGCGGTGGGACTGCTCGGTATGTGCGAGGTGCTTTTTGACACAATCTTGCTTTGCACTCTGACGGCTCTTGCCGTCCTGGTCGGTATTCCGGGGGAGATTTCCGGGGACGGCATAGAAATAGTTATTGAAGCCTTTACTCCGCTCCTTTCCTCCCTTGCCGCACCCTTGGTTTCTGCCTTGATAATGTCGTTCGCCTATTCTACCGTCGTGTGCTGGTATTTTTACGGCTGCGAGTCCTTAAGCTTTATCTTTGGTGGGCGAGGGAGGAACGCGTTATATATCGCACTTTTTATCGGATCTACCTTCGGCGGATTTCTTTTGCCCGAGTGGCTTCTTATTACCGTAAGTGACTATATTCTCTTCTTTATGAGCGCAATAACGCTATTTACGCTGATAAAAAGCTCCGAGAGGATTCGCGACCTCTCGGAGCAATACGGATTATTAAATTCAAAAAGGCGATTAAAGAACTCTGATGTGGGAAAGGGGGGCAAATCCGGATGCCGTAGCTGACTTTTTCTTTTCTCTTGCCTCGCTCTCACTCATCACGGGCGTTATGAACGCGCACTCGTCGCTGTCTATGAAATCAACGTCGCCAAAGGTCGCCTTGACCGTCTCGGCAGCGGATCTTTCAAAGGCAAAATAGCGGCGGCAGCTAAAGCTGTCAAAGGGGGCTATCGCACTGCTTCTTTCAACCTCAGGTCCTCTGGTTTCGCCGTGGCGCATGATCTGCATAAGGTCGCCAACGACCGCCGATGCGGTAGGACCTGCACCCGCGCCTCTGCCGTAAAACATAACGTTTCCAAGGGGCTCTGCTACCACCTCGACAGCGTTGTAAACACCCGAAACGTCAGCCAGCGCGGAATCGCCCGAAAGCATGAAAGGGGCAACCATAACGTAGGGGGCGTCGCCGTCATTTATGCATCTGCCGAGCAGCTTGATCTTGCAGCCGATCTTTTCAGCGGCGGTTACGTCGGCAAGTCTGATTTCGGTGATACCCTCGGTGTGTATATCGTCGGGGGAGAGCAACTTTTCGGTTACAAGCGCTGACAGTATCGTGATCTTTCTTGCGGCATCGATTCCGAGGATGTCTGCGTCGGGATTTCGCTCTGCGTATCCTTTTGCCTGTGCGTCGGAAAGAGCTGCTTTAAAGCTTTCTCCAAAGGAGAACATCTTTGTGAGAATATAATTCGTCGTTCCGTTAAGTATACCGCGAACCTCGCGTATCTTATTTTGTCTTATGCACTCGATAATAGGTGAAATAACCGGAATACCGCCTCCGACCGCAGCCTCAAATCTGTAGCAAACGGAATTCTTAACGGCAAGGCGTAAAAATTCATCCGCGAAATTTGCGACTACCTCCTTGTTTGAGGTGATTACGCTTTTTTTCGCGTTGAGTGCCGCAACCGTGAATTCGTAAGCGGGATGCGAGCCGCCCATAACCTCAATGACCGTAGAAACGGTGGGGTCGTTAAGTATTACGTTGAAATCGTGTACGATCCTGTCCGCAAACGGCGAGTCGGGGAAGTCCCTTAAATCAAGTATATACTTTATGTTTATTTCGTCACCGCCGAAATTTACGACTTCCTCATTGTTTTTTACTATAAGGTCGGCAACACCGCTGCCGACTACTCCAAAGCCGAGTATTGCTATGTTGGTCATTTTTTTAACTCCGTGAAATAACATATAGGTCATTATACCATAACAAAATCAAAAATGCAAGTAGTAAAATAAAAGAAAAGCAGGCGGACCTGTAAGTGCCACTAAAGCACGTTGCAAATATCCGTCTGCTTTCGATTTTTAAGCCTGACCGTCGTCCGAAATACCCAGAGAAGTCTTTTTTGACTCCTCCGACAGATAGTCAAGGGGATTTACCGACGTGCCGTTTAAGAGAACCTCGAAATGCAGATGCACGTCCTCCGCTATCTCGCTTATCGCGCTGTCGCCGACCTTTGCTATCTTTTCGCCGCACTTAACGGTTTTTCCAACCTTGGGCAAGTTCTCTGATGCGAGGTTAGAGTAGCGTGTAACTACGCCGTCCGCGTGGGTGATTTCTACCGTTTTTCCGAGTAGTGCATCGGAATAAACTGCGCTGACCTCGCCGTCCGCCGCCGCAAATACGTCAGCCCCCTCTTCGGTGTCGATGTCTATACCCGTGTGAATTCTCCACTCCTCAAGAGTAGGTGAAAATACGGGTACGGACGAGCTGTGTGAGGTCCTTACCGTGCCGCTTACGGGTGCAATATAGACGGTGGGCTTACCCTCATCCTCATTGGGCTTATCTTCCGGGGGCTCTTCGCCCGGATTGTTGTTAATAACGGGGGGAGTGTCAACCGCTGTGCCGCCTGTGTTTGCCGCAACTATTCCAATCACAATCGCTGTTACGCACAAAAGCGCGATAACTGCGCCGTAGATCGCCTTGGCAACGGTTGGGTTGTCGCTGAATTTAAATTTCTTTTCCACTTTTTCGTGTCCTTTCCTTTGGTTTACTAATGCTATTTTCTCAAAATGCGTGGGATTTATTCACTTTACGGCAAAAATGCTTTAGAAAGGTGAAATTTGCCTTGACAAAGCACCTAAAATAGTTTATAATATTACAGTTAAAAAATATTTTAGGGGAAAAGTCTTATATGCAGGACAAAATTTCACTCGCAGGCGACCTCGGCAGCGGAAAAAGCACCGTTTCCTCCATCTTGGTTAAGCGAATAGGCGCAGAATACTATTCTACCGGTGCTATAGTCCGATCTATTGCCGAAAAGCACGGAATGAGCGTAGTTGAGCTCAACGTTTACATGGAAACGCATCCCGAAATTGATCACGAGATCGACGACGGTCTCAAAGCACTTTCCGACGTGGACAAGCTTCTTATAATTGATTCGCGTATGGCTTGGCACTTTACAAGCGGCACTTTCAAGGTGTACCTTTCCGCCGATCCCGAAACCACCGCTCTTCGTATAATGGGAGCTAACAGGGTGGGGGAGCACGCGTCAACACTTGAGGAAACCGTAAAGGAAACGCGGAGAAGACGGGACAGCGAGCGGAAAAGATATATGACTCAATACGGTGTTGATATCAAGGATCTTATGAATTATTCCCTGATCATCGATACGTCAAACGCCACACCTGACGAGGTTGCCGACCGCCTCATAAAAAGCTTCTATGAGTGGCAGGAAAACAAGGATGTGAAAATCGCCTACCTTTCTCCCGAGCGCATCTACTACCCCGACGATGCGGCGGATATGGAATCGGCGTCCGTCCTTGCCGCAGCACTTGACTCCGGTGAGCGGATACCCGAGGTTACGGTAACCGAAAGGGATGGGGAATTTTATCTTGTTTCCGGCTATGAGTCGGCACTCGCCTACGGCCTGAATATGCATACCTTTATCCCCGCGCGGCTCGTCCGCTCCGACATTCAAACGGAAAACTACGTACAAATGAAAAATTCACTCTGATGAGGTAAAAAATGCTCGTATTAAAGAAAAAAACCGCCGCGATTTTAGCAAGTGCGGTATCCGAAAAGTTTGGTGAGGGACTTCTCACCGCCGAAGAAATCTATACTATGCTTGAATATCCCCCCGATAAAAGCATGGGTGACATCGCGTTGCCCTGCTTCCGTCTTTCCCGCACACTTCGCCGCTCCCCCGTGCAGATTGCCGACACTCTCAAAGAGAGTGTGAGTGACGCGGAATTTTGCGAAATATCCTCGGTCGGCGGATATCTTAATTTCAAAATTGAGCCCACAGCCTTTGCAAAGCGCGTCGTGTCCGACGTTTTTTCCCAAGGTGAAAAATACGGCTCTCCCTTGTCGGGTGTCGGTAAAACCGTTGTCCTTGACTATTCTTCCCCCAACGTTGCAAAGCCCTTCCATATCGGACATCTCGGCACTACCGTTATCGGCCACTCTCTGAAGCTGATTCACGAGTTTGCGGGCTATAAGTGCATAGGCATCAACTATCTCGGTGACTGGGGCACGCAGTTCGGTAAGCTCATCGTCGCTTACAAAAAGTGGGGTAATAAGGAGCTTGTTGAAAAGGGCGGAGTCGACGAGCTTGTAAAGCTTTACGTCAAGATCAATAACGCCATCAAGGACGAGGAGGATGCAAGCGGTGAGAATAAGCATTCACCTCTCGCCGATGAATCTCGCGCAGAGTTTTTGAAGCTTGAGCAGGGCGAGGAGGAAAATCTTGCGCTCTGGCGTTGGTTTGTCGACGTCAGCCTCGAGGAATATCAGAAGACCTATGCGCTTCTAGGCATAGAGTTTGACAGCTATAAGGGCGAGTCCTTCTATACCGATAAAATGCCTGCGCAGGTAGAACGCCTTCGCAATATGGGCCTTCTTGAAATTGACGACGGAGCTTCTATCGTTAACCTCGATAAATGGAATATGCCCGTTTGCCTTATCCTGAAGCGTGACGGCTCAACTCTCTATCCTACCCGTGACATCGCGGCGGCAGTTTACCGCAAGGGCGAATATAACTTTGATAAGGCTATCTACGTCACCAGTGCGGCACAGTCCCTCCACTTTGCACAGTGGTTCAAGGTGGTCGAGCTTATGGGATACGATTGGCATAACGAGCTCGTTCACGTTCCTTACGGAACGGTCAGCATCAACGGTGCAAAGCTTGCTACCCGTACCGGTAATGTCATTCTTTTAAAGGATCTGTTTGCCGAGGCAATGAGCCGTGTTTACGATATCGCCAAGGAAAAGAATCCCGATGAGGCGAAATGCCGTGAGATTGCCGAAAAGGTCGGCATCGGCGCGGTTATCTTCTACTACCTCTCAAACAACAGAATGCGTGATATCAACTTCGTAATGGAGGAGGCACTCGCATTTGAGGGCAATACCGGTCCGTACGTTCAGTACACGTACGCGCGCGCATGCTCCGTGCTTGAGAAGGCGGAGGGGGAGGGCAAAATGACGAACGCACCTCTCACCGAGCCCGAAATAACTCTTGCAAAAACTCTTGCTCTTTTCCCCGAGCGCGTAGAGAGCGCACTCGCCGATTATGAGCCCAGCGTAATAACCAGATTTATCCTCGACCTGGCGGCAGCCTTCAACCGCTTCTACCACGAGTGTAAAATAGCAAACTGTGAGGATGCGGATACTCGCAACAGCCGCATAGCTCTTACCGCCGCTACCAAGCGGGTTCTTGGCACGGCACTTCACCTTATTTGCATGCAAAGCCCCGAAAAAATATAAAGGATAGGTATATAAAATGTCAGGACATTCTAAATGGAACAACATAAAGCATAAGAAGGAAAAATCCGATGCCGCAAAGGCGAAAATATTCACTAAAATAGGCAAGGAAATGGCAGTTGCAATCAAGGCGGGCGGTCCCGATCCCAACGTCAACTCCAAGCTTCGCGACCTTATATCCAAGGCGAAGGCGAACAACGTGCCTAACGAAAACATTCAGCGTACTATCAAAAAGTTTACCGATAACAGCGACATCAACTACGAGGAGATTACCTACGAGGGCTACGGTCCTTCGGGCGTTGCAATCATAGTTGAAACCTCTACCGATAACCGTAACCGTACCGCAGGAAACGTGCGTGCCTGGTTCAACAAGTACGGCGGAAATATGGGACAGAACGGATGCGTCGGCTATCTCTTTGAGGAGAAGGGTGTTATTACCATTATCGACGAGGACGGCGAGATAGAGGAAGACAAGATTATGGAGGACGCACTTGAGTGCGGAGCAGAGGACATTAAGTGCGAGGAGGGTGAGTTTACCATATACTCCGCACCCGCTGACCTTGATTCCGTACGCGACGCTATAATCGGACTTGGCTATAAAATTGACACCGCCGATCTTGCGAAAGTACCTTCCACCTACGTCGAGCTTACGAGTGACGAGGATGTTGAGAATATGGAAAAAATGCTTGATAAATTCAACGAGGACGATGACGTAACCGCAGTATTCACCAACTGGGATAACTGATGGGATTATGGAAAAGATAAGCAAGCTAAAGATTATTTGGCTATCCGTATTCACGGCTTCGCTTGCCATAGGAGCCGTTTCCCTTGTAGGAATATTCATATTTGCGGCAAAGCTTCTATACGTTCCTCTCGGAATATCCGTAGCCCTAACCGCTCACGCCGCCTACGGCTGCCCGTTTTATTTTATAGTATGGCGCAATTTGACTTTTGCGGCTAAAATAGAGCTTGCCACAGGCGAGATGGGACTTTCCGACTCTGCGGCGACAGAATACGTCGGTCTGAAGCCCGAATTTTACGAAAAACTAAAGTCAAAATATATCACGTGCCAAAAAGACATCGCAAATTCTAAAAATAACAAAGAAAAAACGGAATAGAGCCCTCTATTCCGTTTTTCAAACACAAAAGCTATCAAAAATTGAATTTTGAGAACGTCAAGCTCCGGGAGATAAAATGAAAATTGTTGTTGCCATAGATTCGTTCAAGGGAAGTCTCTCATCCTTGCAGGCTGGTAACGCCGTAAAGGAAGCAATCTGCCGTGTAAACAAAAATGCCGAGGTTTTGGTAAAGCCTATGGCTGATGGCGGTGAGGGAACAGTCAGTGCGTTTTTATACAGCACAGATGCACAGCGCGTTGAAAAAACAGTCTGTGGCCCACTCGCAAAAAAGGTTAGGGCAGAGTACTGTATTCTTAAAAGCAGCGATACTGCTGTTATTGAGGTGGCTTCCGCAGCGGGAATAACTCTTGTTCCACTCGATGAGCGAAATCCGATTAATACAACGACATACGGTGTCGGTGAGTTGATTTTGGATGCGATCAGTCGCGGCTGCCGTCGCTTTATTATCGGTCTTGGCGGAAGTGCCACTAACGACGGCGGCGTCGGAATGCTGACCGCTTTGGGAGTGGAGTTTTTGGATAAGGACAACAAGCCCATTTCTCTCGGGGCAAAGGGACTTCGGGATTTGGTTAAAATCAACACCGAGAATATTGCTTGCGAGCTTAAAAATTGCAGCTTTAAAGTTGCCTGCGACGTAAAAAATTCCTTGTGTGGAGAAAGCGGCTGCAGTGCAGTGTTCGGACCGCAAAAGGGAGCAACGCCCGATATGATTTGCGAAATGGACGCCTGGCTTTCAAATTATGCCGAGCTTTCAGCCGCCCTATTTCCCGAAGCGGATAAGGACTTTGAAGGAGCAGGTGCGGCAGGCGGCTTGGGATTTGCATTCCTTACATACACAAATTCCGTGTTGCAGTCGGGTGTTGATATCGTACTTGAAGAAACGGATATGGAAAATGATATAATAGACGCCGATATTGTCGTAACAGGAGAAGGGCGTCTTGATTCTCAAACGGTTATGGGGAAAGCTCCCATTGGTGTTGCCAAGCTCGCGAAAAAGCATGGCAAGCGAGTAATAGCTTTTTGTGGCTCTGCAACGCCGGATGCAGAGATTTGTAACGAGCACGGCATCGACGCTTATTTCCCTATTTTACGCGGTGTTACAACGCTCAAAGAAGCATTAGACGAGGACAATGCATACAAAAACCTGGCAGCTGCCGCGTATCAGGTTTTCAGATTGATATAAAAATGATTTTTTGAAGGTGAGGTGAGTCGGATGGACAAGTTCGTTTTAAAATCAAGCTATAAGCCAACGGGCGACCAGCCTGCCGCAATCCGCGCGCTCGTCGACGGAATCAGAGCAGGCGAGAGGGCGCAAACGCTTCTCGGCGTTACCGGCTCGGGTAAAACCTTCACTATGGCAAATGTTATAGCCGAGCTCAACCGCCCGACACTCGTGCTTGCGCACAACAAAACGCTTGCCGCCCAGCTTTGCACCGAGTTCCGCTCCTTTTTTCCCGACAACGCGGTGGAGTATTTCGTATCCTACTACGACTACTATCAGCCGGAGGCGTATATACCCGGCAAGGATATGTATATCGAAAAGGACGCCCTTATAAACGAGGAAATCGATATGCTCCGACACAGTGCCACCTCTTCGCTTTTTGAGCGCCGTGACGTTATAATCGTGGCGTCCGTATCCTGTATATATTCACTCGGTGACCCCCTTGAATATCAAAGTCTGCTCGTGGCAGTACGTCCCGGAATGTCTATGTCACGCGACGAGCTTATCCGCAGACTCGTGTCGATAAGCTACGAGCGAAACGACGTCAATTTTGTAAGAAATAAATTCCGCGTCAAGGGTGACGTGGTTGAAATATTCCCTTCCTCCAGCACCGAAAAGGCAATACGCGTGGAGTTTTTCGGGGATGAAATAGATAGAGTGACCGAAATAAATACCCTCACGGATAAGGCACTTCAAACCCTCTCCTACGCCGCAATTTTCCCTGCAACGCACTATGCCGTGTCAGATGAGCGCAGGGAAGCGGCACTTCTTGAAATAGAAGAGGAAATGCGGGAGCGTGTCGAGTTTTTCCGCTCACAAAATAAACTTATAGAAGCGCAAAGAATAGAGGAAAGAACTAAATACGATCTTGAAATGCTTCGCGAGGTCGGATTCTGCTCGGGTGTCGAAAACTACTCGCGCGTGCTTGCAGGCAGACCTGCAGGCTCCACCCCCTTCACGCTTCTTGACTATTTTCCCGACGATTTTATAATGTTCGTTGATGAGTCGCACGTGACTTTGCCGCAGGTCAAGGGAATGAGCGGAGGAGATTTTGCCAGAAAGAAAAATCTCGTTGAGTTCGGCTTCCGCTTACCCTCCGCATTCGACAACAGACCTCTGTTTTTTGACGAGTTCGACGAGAAAATAAGGCAGGTTGTTTTCGTCAGCGCAACCCCCGCCGATTACGAAAAACAGGAGTCCTCAAGTATTGTCGAGCAACTAATACGTCCTACGGGACTTATCGACCCCGAGGTAACAGTCCGTCCTATCGAGGGGCAGATTGACGACCTTCTCGGTGAAATACGCTCAACCACCGCCAAGGGTGAGAAGGTGCTTGTCACCACTATGACCAAAAAGATGGCAGAGGACCTGACCGACTATCTTTCCACCCACAGCGTAAAGGTAAAATACATTCACCACCAGGTCGAAACGATAGAGCGAATGCAGATTATCCGTGATTTGCGACTTGGAGAATTTGATGTGCTGGTCGGAATAAACCTTCTTCGCGAGGGACTTGATATACCCGAGGTATCCCTCGTCGCGATTCTTGATGCGGATAAAGAGGGCTTCCTACGCAGCGAAACCTCACTTATTCAGACTATCGGCCGTGCGGCGCGTAACGTTTCGGGCCACGTCATAATGTACGCCGATACCGTCACCGCGTCTATGCGCGCCGCGATTGATGAAACCAACCGTCGCCGTGCGATACAGATGCAGTATAACGACGAACACGGTATAACTCCCGAATCGGTAAAGAAAAAGGTTGCCGACGTTATTGAGATCGGCAAGAAGGTTAAGCCTGAAAAGGATAAAAAGCTTACACGTCTTGAGCGTGAGCGCAGAATTGAACAGCTTACTGCAGAGATGCGAGAGGCGGCTAGGACGCTTGAATTTGAAAAGGCGGCGTATCTGCGCGACAGAATTAAGGAGCTAAAAGGACAAAATGGCTAAAAGCATAATCATTAAGGGTGCGAAAGTAAATAATCTAAAGAATATAGACCTTACCATTCCGCGTGATAAACTCGTTGTGCTTACGGGACTTTCGGGCAGCGGCAAATCCTCGCTCGCATTTGATACTCTCTACGCGGAGGGACACAGACGCTTCGTGGAGAGCCTTTCTTCGTACGCCCGTATGTTCCTCGGACAGATGGACAAGCCGGAGGTCGATCTCATAGAGGGGCTTTCGCCGGCAATATCCATAGATCAGAAGACCACCTCTAAAAACCCTCGCTCTACCGTGGGCACGGTAACTGAAATATACGATTATTTGAGGCTTCTCTACGCCAGAGTCGGTGTGCCGCATTGTCCCGTCTGCAATAAGGAGATCCGTCAGCAGACGCAGGATCAGATAGTGGACCGCATTCTCTCTCTTGGCGAGGGCACGAGATTTATGGTGCTTGCGCCCGTGGTCAGAGCGCAGAAGGGTATGCACGAAAAGGTATTTTCCGACGCAACCAAAAGCGGCTTTGCCCGAGTGCGCGTTGACGGAAATATGTATGACCTTACGGAAGAGATAAAGCTTGATAAAAACGTCAAGCACGATATAGATATAGTCGTTGACCGACTCGTGATACGGGAGGATATACGCTCGCGCCTTTCCGACTCGGTGGACAGCGCGCTTAAAGCAGCTGACGGCAGGGTAACTATACTTACCGTACCGCGCGAGGGTGAGGGCGAGGAGCTTGAATTTTCACAGAAATACGCTTACGAGGAGCACGGGATCAGCTTCCCCGAGCTTGAGCCGCGAATGTTTTCCTTCAACAATCCGATAGGAGCTTGCCCGGTGTGTGCAGGTATCGGAAACAGTCAGGTAATATCCGTTAAAAAGCTCGTCCCACGTCCCGAATTATCTTTGCGCGAGGGCGGCATAGCGGCAAACGGCTTTAAAACTATGACCGAGGACTCCTGGACGGGACCCCTTATCGCCGCGGCTCTTAAGGATTACGGCGTTACACTTGATACCCCGATATCCGAGTTTTCGGAGGAGGCGTTCAACGCACTTATGTACGGCACGGGAGATAAGTCCTATAACGTCGTGCGATATTTCGGCGGTGAGGGCAGAAGTCAAGTCACCACCTACGACGGTGTGGTCCGTATAATTGAAAAGCGAATGAGGATGCAGGGCGGCGACTATTATCAGGAATTCGTGGAGCAGGTTGACTGTCCGCGCTGTCGCGGCAGGCGTCTTTCGGATATGGTTCTCGGCGTTACCGTCGGTGGACTTAATATCGACGAAATATGCAGACTTTCGGTTGAAAAAATGCTTGAATTCGTTGAATCTCTCACCTTTGGTGAGAGCGAGGCTAAAATAGCCAAAGAGGTGCTTAAGGAGATCAAGGCAAGGCTGCGCTTCCTCATAAGTGTGGGACTTGATTATCTCAATCTCGCCCGTACCGCAGGTACTCTTTCGGGCGGAGAGGCACAGCGCATACGCCTTGCAACGCAGATAGGCTCTGCGTTAACAGGAGTGCTTTATATACTCGACGAGCCCAGCATAGGACTTCATCAGCGTGATAACTGGAAGCTCATAGGCACTCTTAAAAATCTGCGTGACCTCGGTAACAGCGTCATCGTTGTTGAGCACGATGAGGATACGATGCGCGAGGCGGATTTTATAGTCGATATAGGCCCCGGCGCAGGTATCCACGGCGGTGAGGTCGTTGCAACGGGCACGCCCGAGGAGGTTGCCAAAGCAGAGGACTCAATAACAGGCGCATACCTTTCGGGCAGAAGAAAAATTGCCGTTCCCAAAACAAGAAGAGAGGGAAACGGCGAGGTGCTTTCTATAATAGGCGCGCGTGAGAACAACCTTAAAGGCATCAACGTCGATATTCCGCTCGGTAAGCTCGTAGCCGTAACCGGTGTTTCGGGCAGCGGAAAATCCTCGCTTATCAATTCGGTGCTTTATAATACGCTTGCCAGGGATCTTAACCGAGCGATCACCTATCCCGGTAAGGTCGATAGGATCACGGGACTTGAGCATCTTGATAAGGTCATCGCGATAGATCAGAGCCCGATAGGCAGAACACCGCGCTCTAACCCGGCAACCTATACCGGTCTTTTCACAGATATAAGAAATCTTTTTGCCAAAACCAAGGATGCCAAGGCGCGCGGCTATGACGCGGGCAGATTTTCTTTCAACGTCAGGGGCGGAAGATGCGAGGCGTGCGAGGGTGACGGCGTAAAGTGTATTGAAATGAACTTTTTGCCCGACGTCTACGTTAAGTGTGACGTATGTAAGGGAAAAAGATATAACCGAGATACTCTTGACGTCAAATATAAGAGTAAGAATATCTACGACGTCCTCGAAATGAGCGTAGAAGAGGGAATAACCTTCTTCGACGGACTGCCGCAGATCCAAAGAAAGCTTCAGACTCTTTTCGACGTTGGACTCGGCTATGTCAAAATCGGACAGTCATCCACCACACTTTCGGGCGGCGAGGCACAGCGTGTTAAGCTTGCAACAGAGCTTTCCAAGCGTTCGAGCGGAAAAACAATTTATATACTTGACGAGCCTACCACGGGACTTCACTCCGAGGACGTCGCAAAGCTTATAGGAATACTTCAGCGCCTTGCCGACGGTGGCAATACCGTGGTTGTAATTGAGCATAACCTCGACCTTATAAAAACGGCGGACCATATAATTGATCTCGGTCCGGAGGGCGGCGACGGTGGCGGCACAGTGGTTGCCACCGGCACTCCCGAAGAGGTCGCAAGATGCGAAAAATCTTACACGGGTATCTTCTTACGCGGTAAACTCGGCTTAAAATCCGATTCTGAAAATACGGAGGCATAAAATGCAGGTAAAGATCAAAAGACTCAACGAAAACGCAAAAATCCCCACCTATGCTACGGATTTTTCCGCAGGTGCGGATCTTTACAGTATGGTCGGTCCTGACGTTACCGTCGAGGCACATAGGACCGTTCTTATTCCTCTCGGCTTTGCCGTAGAAATTCCTGAAGGGTATATGGGACTTATATTTGCCCGTAGCGGTCTTGCCTCAAAGCGCGGACTTGCTCCCGCTAACAAGGTCGGAGTAATTGATTCCGACTATCGCGGCGAATGCATGGTCGCGCTCCATAATCATACCGACGCACCCGTCACGGTGGAGGGTGGGGAGAGAATAGCGCAGCTGGCTATCGTCCCCTTTCTTAAGGCGGAATTTTTCGAGGCGGAGGAGCTTTCCGACACCGTGCGAGGCGAGGGCGGATTCGGCTCAACCGGCAAAAAATAATTACCGAACAAATTAAAAGTGACAGTGCCATTCAGGCTCAACCTAACGAAATGTGGCTGTCTAATTAGGAATTCAATAAAATCAAAGCAAAAACAGAAAAAATGCGGTGAGAAATATATTTCGCGAATTCTTAATGATACTGAACCTTGGGGCGAACGGATTTAGAGCAGAAATTGTCGTTTCCGACCCAAAGGTGTATATAGGAAGGAAACGGCAATAGAATAAAAACAATGAAAAAGGAGGAAAACCATAGGTTTTCAACCTCGGATTTCCTCGAAAAAACTTTTTGTAATAGAGAGGCACTGTGTTTTTGCGCAATGCCTCTCTTTTTATTCGGTTCTGCCTAAATGTGAAAGCTCCTTTAACGCCTTCTTTTACGTCTTGCACCATTTAATTTTATAAAAGCGAAGAACACGGATATCATAATATAGCAGGCGATATTCATAAAGATCCGACCGCTAACCTTGCCGCCCGAAGCAATCAGCGACGATGCAATAATTATAAGTGAGGTAATTGTAGCGCAAATTAAGACGCGCACCCTGCCACCCTCCTTCGCAGTATGAAGGATGATCGGAGCGGAAAGAGCACCGCTTAATATCAGTGCTATCATTGCCGTAAGACTTACGTGCTTTATAGGTATATCCATAAAGGTCAGCACCAGCGCGCATACCGCGCCGCATAAAATCAGCGACAGGAGCGAAATGGCTACGCCGAGCGCGACCGATGCCGTTTTGCTCCTTAAAATATTTGCACCCTTAACCCTTCTCATAAAAGCCTCCAAAAAAATAACCGCAAGGGGTGAAAATACCTCTCACGGTTAATTTTATTCGTCAGTCGTAGCTTTTATGACTCAGTTTGCGGCGTTGCTTGAGGATGCGTCGCTTGACTCTTCCTTTTCCGCCTTCTTCTTGATAATGCTCTGTGCAACAGCGGATGCCTTGACGTCAACGCTTCTTATCGCACCCTTAAGGAAACGGATCTTGGTTCTTTCTTTAGTGGTTTCAAGAACAAAGGTTTCTTCCTTTATGGAAACTACCTTACCGATGATACCGCCGATAGTGGTAACCTCATCTCCAACCTGCAAATCGTCGCGCATATCTGCGTCTGCCTTTTCCTGCTTTTTTCTAGATCTGTAGCTGAAGAAGAAAACAAGACCGAAGCCTGCAAAAATAGCAAGATAGATCCAAAGAGTAGCAGAACTCTGCGGTGCGGGATCCTGGGCAGCACCGTCAAGCAAAAATCCAAAATTAAACATCTGAAACAGCCTTTCAAAATTAATTCTTATATATTATACACCAAGCTCCGTAATTTTTCAAGTCGGTTTACGATATTTTTACTTATTTGCCCGTTTTTCTGATATTTTTAAGAATATTTCAAAAATCCGTTAAAAACTTGTTTACAATTTTGCCGTCTTATGCTAAAATAATGTCAGTTTTTGAAAATAAGAAAGGAAAGATTATGAAACTTGTTTATAAACCCCAGGACAAGCCTCGCGTTGGCGAAGCGATAGTCTTTGCCATTCAGCAGCTGCTTGCCATTATGGCGGCTACTTTGGTCGTCCCCGTAATTATCGGCAAGGGAATGTCACCCGTAGCGGCACTTTTCGGTGCGGGAATCGGTACACTCGTCTATCTTCTCTTTACTAAATTCAAGAGCCCCGTATTCCTCGGCTCGTCCTTTGCATTTATCAGTTCAATGTCTGCGGCGTTTGCCGGCGCGGCGACGACTGCACTCGGATACCTCGGTCTTATTATTGGCGCGGTATTTGCAGGATTCGTGTACGTAATTATCGCAGTAATCGTTAAATATGTCGGCGTAGGCTGGCTCAATAAGCTTATGCCCGCACAGGTCATCGGTCCTACCGTTGCAATTATCGGTCTTTCGCTTGCTGCCAACGCTATCGGCGACTTGCAGAAGGGTGACGTTATGAAGGAGCTCGAGGCTGCTTGCGAGCACGTAGATCCCGTTTCGGTATCGGTTGCACATCCCCTTATCGCAATTCTTTGCGGTCTTGTGACTCTCTTTACCGTCATCGCTTGCTCCACCTACGGCAAAAAGATGGTTAAGCTTATCCCCTTTATTATAGGTATTATGGCAGGCTATGCGGTAGCACTGATCTTCTCCGTAATCGGAAAGGTGGCAAGCGTGGAGTCGCTTATGCTTATTGATTTTTCCTACTTTACCTCTCTCGTAGAGGGTGGCGTAAGCCTTTCTACCTTCCTCGCAGTACCGGACTTCACCTTCCTTACCGCGTTCGATGCATTCGGTGAGCTCTCCCCCTCTTATATCGGCACTATCGCGGTTGCCTATGCGCCCGTGGCATTCGTCGTATTTGCAGAGCATATAGCAGACCATAAAAACATCTCCTCTATTATCGAAGAAGATCTTCTTGAAGATCCCGGTCTTGACCGCACCCTTCTCGGTGACGGAGTCGGCTCTATGGCGGGTGCTATGTTTGGCGGATGTCCCAATACCACCTACGGTGAGTCGGTTGCCTGCGTTGCGATCACGGGCAACGCATCCGTAATGACGATTGTTTTTGCGGCAGTCGGAGCAATTTTGATCTCCTTCCTTTCTCCCTTCGTAGCATTCGTTGACAGTATCCCGGCCTGCGTAATGGGCGGCGTGTGCATTGCTCTTTACGGCTTTATCGCCGTTTCCGGACTCAAGATGATACAGAAGGTCGATCTCGGTCAGAATAAAAATCTCTTTGTCGTATCTACCATACTTGTCAGCGGCATAGGCGGGCTTGCCATCAACTTCGGCAAGGTTACCGTAACTGCCGTTGCAACCGCGCTTATCCTAGGCATACTCGTCAACCTTCTCGTTAAAAACGCCAAGGAAGACTGATCTTTAAAGGTATTCTTGCTTCGGCAAACAATATATGCTTTAAGTAAAAAGAGAGAACTCTTCGGATCGATATAATCCGATTTGTTCTCTCTTTGTTTTTTTGACACGTATTTTGCGCGTATTACTTGTTTTTTTCTGCTGCTGCGGCAATGGCCTTTATAACCTTATTTGGATATAGCCACCAATCGCGGCACCATACGCGCATAAGACTCCATCCGCGCGCCTCAAGGAATTTCGGCTTGTAAACGTCCCTCTCCATACAGGAGTCGGAGGCTGCAAACGCGTCCTTGTCAAGCTCAACGCCGACAAGGTATTTGTCGGTCTTGTCGTCGTATATAGCCAGGGAGATTTTGCTGTTGCTGTTACCGAGGGCTATATCGACCTTATATCCGAGCTTTACGAGTCGTTCTTGAATTCTTTCTTCAACAGAGGCAAGACCGGGAACTATATCTCGCTCGCACTTGATCTCAACGGGGTCAAGCTCCGAGAGGATCGCGCGCACCTCTTCCTCGTCGCCGCGGCTTACCGCTCTTACATACATAAGATATTTCTTTAGCAGCTTCGGACCGAGATGCTTTGCCGATTCAACCTTAAGTGCCTCGGGCTCGATACTCGTGACTACGATTATCTTCGATTTAGCTCTCGTTATCGCAACGTTAAGACGGTTTTCGCCGCCGTCTGCGGATAGCGAGCCGAAGTTGGTATAAACTCTGCCATCGGCGTTCTCTGCATATCCGATAGAGAAGATTATTATGTCGCGCTCGTCACCCTGAACGTTTTCGAGGTTCTTGATAAATATACCGGTATCCTCGCCCGAATCAAAGCGGTGAGTTTCCTTTACCATATCCGAGCGGAATTTTGCATCTTTTGCGCATTCCTTGTCTATGCAGTCGGCAATGCAGGATTGCTGATCGGCGTTAAATGTGATAATACCGATGCTCTCGTTATTCTTTCGCTTTGCGAAAATATCCTTGAGTATCTCTACTACCTTTTCTGCCTCAACTGTGTTTTTGCGGTCTATCCATTTACCCTCAACCTTATATCGCTCAATGGGCCTTTCCTTGACGTTCTTTGAAATATTGGGGGCAATCTGCAGATTTGAAGCGTAAAACGCGTTGTTGGAAAAGTCTATAAGCTCTCTGTGACGGCTTCTGTAATGGTAGGTAAGATTTGCACTTTCATACCTTGAAACCGCAAGGTCGAGCAGGCTGTCAACCTCAAGCGCTGCCTGAACGGAATAGTCGTCCTGCTCCTCCGGGTCTCCGCCAAGGTATCTCTTCATAAATGTGGTGGATGGGCGGAGCTGCTTTGCGTCACCCGCAACAACTATATTCTTTCCGCGGTATATCGTAGGCACGGTGCTTTCAATAAACACCTGCGACGCTTCGTCGAATATAACCACGTCGAACATGTTTTTGTTAAGCGGCAGAAGGGTAGAAACGTTTTCGGGAGAAAGAAGCCAGCAGGGGAACAGCGAAAGAATAAAATCGCCGTAAATCTCCATGGTCTTTCTTATCGGCCAGAACTTCTGCTTTTTTGAAATCTGATAGAAGTAGTCTGTTCCGTTTTTCGCATTTTTGAAAAGCTCCTGATAGTCGCGGGTATTTCTGCCTGCGGCAATTCTCTGTGCTACCTCCGGCTGTTGCTCCTTGAGCTTGGATATTCTTGAGGTGATGTTGGCAAAATCCACCGTCATAGCCAGCTCGTTCTTGCATACGTCTTCGTAATGAATCACCTCGTGGTATATGCGGAGCGTCATTATCTGATTGATTATGTCGGTGTAATTTGAATAGCTCTTGCTGAAGGAATAGGCAAAATTCAATATCGCGGTCTTGCTCGTATCCAATCCCTCAATGACCTTCGTAACGTCGCGCTGTGCGATGTAATTGTCCAGTGCCTCGTGCAGAAGCTTTATGTAAGAGGTATTACCTCTTAAAACGTTGTCGATAACGGCAATATAGCCGTCGTCAGTAAGAACTCTGCGCAGGCATTCGTATTCCTTAACGAAGGAGTCGATTGCTATCATGGTTTCGGTAAACCGCTCCTTGATTTCACGCTCCAGCTTCCTTGTAAATATCTTTTCGGGATGACGGAATCTGCACTCCTGCTTGACTATGGCATCCAGATTTTCCTCTATGTCGAGCTCTCTGTAATACGCCATAATCTGACGGTAATATGGGTATTTTGCGGTGTTAAAATAACCCTTTCTCGATTTTTGGATCTCATCGAGCTGTCCCTTGACCTCACTTAAGGTGTGAATATCAAGCTCGGGCTGCATATGGTCGATAAGGGGATTCTTTTCCTTATCCTGAACAAAGCTGTAATAAAGCTTTTCGAGATTGTTTGCCTTGATAACGAACAGAGCCTCGTTGAGCTCCTCGTAATTAAGTGCCATGATCTCCGGGTTTTCGATCATTCTCGTGTACGTGACGTACTCCGCGGAATTCTTTGAGATCATATAGGAGGACGAATACATCTCGGAGAGGGAAAGGCCAAAGGGGCGTTTGTCGTTCAGAACGTGATATATCGTATCAAGGTTTCGCTTTTCTTCCTTGATTTTTTCCTCAAGGAATCTGTATTCTTCTTCCATTTTCGGAAGATTTGCGGTTGTATCCTCAAGCGTTGCCTGATGTGCGGAGAGGCATTTTTCGTAGAAAGCTCGCTTCTCCTTGCCCTCATCGGTCATATACATAGCCTTGGCGTTAAGTGCGCCGAGTCTGTTGTAAACGACGTCAAGTGCCGCTTTTTTCTGTGAAACCACCAAAACGCGCTTGTTTTTACACATCGCGTCGGAAATAACGTTTACTATCGTCTGCGATTTACCCGTGCCGGGCGGGCCGTAAATAACCATGTTGCCCTGCTCGTCAACCTTCTTGACCACCTTTGATTGCGCGTAGTCAAGCATTTTCACAACGTAGCTGCTTTTATCCGCACCCTTTTTATTGCGGCGCGCCTTTTTTTGCTTTACGCGACCCGTTCGGAGCAGCTCCGATATGGCGTCGTTGGTAAGCTTTTTCTTTTCAAGCAGGGTGTAGTCGTTGTAGATCGCGTTGGAAATAGGGAAGCGGCCAAGCACCGCCGCGTATCTTACCGACAGATCCCTTTCGGTCGGTTCTTTGAATTTCGAATAGGCGTAAACGTTCTTCGAGTGATTCCAATCAATCTTTACGTGCGCCTCTGCAAGATACTTTATAACGTCGCCTATTCCCTTGAATTGCGGAATGCTGTCAAATTCAAGGTCAAGTGAGTCTACGTTTATACGCTTCGCCTGCGCGTATGCAAAGACGAGAGCGGGGTTGATCCTTATTTTTTCCTTTGTGTTAAGTGAGATCTCCACCGTATTGTCGTCGGGAATATCTATCTTGACGGGGAAGAGCATAAGGGGCGCTTTTATCAAAGTTTTGTTAAAGCCTTGCGTTATAGATCCGAAAACGAAGGGATAGCCTACGTAAAGCTCGTATTTTCCGGTCTCCCGCTCAATTTCCTCCGTTTCGCGCTTAAGGTCCTTCAGCCTCGAGATCTCTCCCTCGATGGCGCGTCCTTCAGCAAGACGGGTGTCGCGAGCGGCTCTCTTTTTAAGCTTTTCGGCATCCTCACCGCTTGCATCTGTGTTTATCTTATGCTGCACGCTTACATCAAGATTTTGCAGTATTTCCTTTTTCTCGTCATTTCCTATAACGGTTAGCGGAAATTTGCCGGAGGAATGGAGAAACTCGACGAATTCTGCGACCTTACCGTCGCGGCCTTCAAATATCCTACCGAGATCGTAGGAATTTTTCCGCACGATGTTCTTCAGGTAAAGGCACTTATTATTGCCGCCGATTTCAATAAGGCGTTCTTTGTAGTAGGTGTAAATACCTTTTCCCACGTCATTTCTCCTTTCAAAATAATAGTGTAAATACCGTTACAAACAAGTATATCACAGCCGGGTGGAAAAATCAACATAAAAACAGAAAAAAATCCACTTTTTTAAAATATTCGGCTATACCCGTGTTACGTTTAACGCCTATTTTGCTCTCCGTCGGCGAAATACGTGTTCGGTCGCAAGTCTTGGTAGCTTTGCGGTATATTGTACAATTAACACAATTTTTGACTTCAAAATTTGGTATATTGCTAGTTGATTTCGCCCTTAACTATATGATATAATAATTAAAAAATATATGTTATCAAGTCATACGCTTAAGGAGAATTGTTATGAAACTTGTTAAAAAAATTCTGGTAGGCATAGTGGTGGCTTCACTTCTCACCTGCTGCTTCGCGCTCTCTACCTCGGCGGGCGGTGAATCGCTCGGAAGTACGGCACAGCTTGCGGAGGCATACGAGTACGTGCTTCCCGTCCACTTTGCGAATGATTTCGAGGGGCTTATTCCTGCCGGTCAAAGCTCGTTTACCATTAAGAGAGGTACTATTAGAAACAATTCGCTGGAGCTTGGAACCAGTGCTGCCGGAAACAATGGTCTTACCGAAGTAATTGATGACGGCACGGGCAGTAACGCTGCGGTAAAGGTGTACTATACCGGTACCGGACAGGAAACCTGTAAATTCTATACCAAGGCTGCCGGCTTCGGAACTCCCACAGAGCTCGTGGTTACCTACAGAGTTATGGTGGAGAGTCAGACTGACGCTGACGGAAATCCCATCGGCGGCTCTAAAGTAGAAATTATGTGTAACAGCATTTCAATGTTTGCAATGGATTTTTCAGATCCAGCAAGCACGAAATATACTTATAGCCATTACGATAACTCAACCTATTCCACCGCTGAGGTGGCTGATAAAGCACCCGCGTTCAATACTTGGTACACCATCGAGGGTATCTTTAATTACGAAACCGGTGCTTACTCCGTGAACGTTGTAAATGAGGCTGATAATGCCGCTTCGTTTATTATCTCCGATTCTCTTGGCGGATTTGACGACGTTACGGATGCCAGAATAGTTCTCTCCGATAAGGTTGCGAAGGCTACTACGTGGTTTGACGACGTATGCTTCTACGAGGGTACGTTCGTTCGTGACGTATACGACCAAGATGCGAAAATAAATGCTTACGTTATGCAGGCAGATGCTATCGCAAACGCGGCAGGCGCAACCGTTGAGGATAGAGCCGAGGTAGCAGACTTCTACAACCATCTCTTTAACGAGCTCGGCTACGCGCCGGTTGAGGGAACTGCAAATTATGATAAGGTAAAAGCGATATACGATGTTCGCGACGCATTCTTCAACGAGGCGTATACGGGCGTGCTTAACGCATATGCTACGGCACTTGAAAGCGGTAGTGTCGGCGGATATCACGAAAGAGTGGCTGCGTGCGAGTACATAGCAGACGTCAGCAACTATTATCCCGCTGATAAGGATTCTCTCCTCCTTCTTCCCGGTATTACCGACGAGATGGCAGACGCAATTATTTCAAGCAAGGCAAAGATTGCTCAGGCAAATGAGCTTAACGAAAGAATCAAGCAGGAATCCAACAGATACGTAGAACTCGTTGCAGGCTTTAATTTCGCTACGGATAATTATCTTGAAATGAGCAGACTCATAGCGGCGCTTGCAGACTGTACGAACGTTGATCCTACCTACAAATATGCAGAGGAGAACGGAATATTGCCGGATGCTCCCGGCGGTGAGTACGTTACCGCATCCGTCGCGATCGAAAAGTGCGCAGGACTTTCGGTGCTCGTAGCCGAAATAGATGCAAACGTTAATATATTCACCAATGCGATCAGCGCAATGCCCGATCCCACAGCACCCGACTTTGACGTAACCGTTAATTTCGCCAATACGTATGAAAACTTCCTTACTGCGGCAACTGTCTATAAGAACGGAAAGATTCACGAGAGCCTTAACGTATTGACTCACCCCGAATCCGTAACCCTGCTCGCATTGATGGAAAAGTACGATACCATCGCTACTCCCATAAACGAAACCAAGAATATTTGCGAAACCTTTATTACTCTTGTAATTCAGGCGGAAAACGCATCCTCATACAAGTACAGACTTGAGGCTGTTGAGGCGGCTGCCGCTTACGTTTCCACGGTGCTGGACGATTATGCCGGCGTTGCTGAAGCGAAGGCTGCTTACACTGCTATACAGAGCCGACTTTCCGCGGATCTTGCAGCGGCAACATCATACAAGAATGCGGTAGCGGCAATTGATATCGATGCTTCATATTCCGCACTTAAGGCGGCTGTTAGCGCGGCACGCGAGCTTAAGGCTGCGGGTAACGTAGTGGGCATTGAAGGTGTGCAGGAGGCAAACGAGGTGTTTGCACGTGCAGAGGCGAAGGTGACCTCGCTTGAGGGCAACAGCTCCACTCTTATCGAGGCGGTAAACGCCCTTAAGGAGGCAACATCTTTTGCGGAACGCCGTGAGCTTATCGCAATAGCTAACAACGCTAAAGACGGTGCAGAGGACACTATCAGCGGTGTCAGCGCGGCTAAAGCACAGCTTGAAACCGAAATATCCAAGCTTAACAGCGATGTTGCAGCTATTAACGCGGCATTCGCGCAGGCTATCTCGGGTGCAGCTGACGTTGCGGCGGCAACCGCCCCCGGCGCGTCTACTTACCGTAGTGCTGACATTGTAAAGGACTTCGTTAACTGATTAAAATAAAACAACAAGGGCCTGTCTTGCGGCAGGTCCTTATATTTAACTGGGTACGTTTTATGCAAAGCGAAAAAATCAAACGAATAATTGATGAGCTTGCCGATATCGATGCGGCACGCTATAACTATTTTCACGAGAGCCAGGAGCGCATCCCCTCGCGCAAGGAGGCTATTGCGATAATAAAAACAATTCAGCACCTTATGTTTCCCGCTTATTTTCATTTTGACGGTGTGAGCGGATATTCTGACGGGCTGATTATAGAAAATCTGTTCTCTCGCCTTTGTAGCGAGATTGGGGCTGCATACTCCTTTTGTTCAAGCTGTGATCAAACGTCGGATATTGCCGACGGGCTCGCGGAACAAATAATTCTTGAGATCCCTAAAATAAAAGCGGCTCTTATTAAGGATGTCCAGGCAATTTACGAGGGTGACCCTGCGGCTCGCGCGGCGGAGGAGGTAATCCTCTCGTATCCCGGCTTTTATGCTATTTCCATATACCGTATCGCGCACGAGTTCTACGTTAGGAAAATCCCGTATATCGCCCGTCTTATGACAGAATATGCGCACGAAAAAACGGGTATAGATATACACGCCGGTGCAACGATAGGCGAGTATTTCTTTATCGACCACGGCACGGGTATAGTAATAGGCGAAACCACCACGATAGGTGACCACGTTAAAATATATCAAGGCGTTACTCTCGGTGCAAAGAGCTTTGAGCTTGACGAGCAGGGAAATCCTATCAAGGGCACGAAGCGTCACCCTGACATCGGTAATAACTGCGTAATTTATGCTAACGCGACGATACTCGGCGGCAAAACTAAAATCGGTGACGGCGCAGTTATCGGCGGTAACGTATGGATAACTCGCTCTGTTGACCCTGGAGAGGTGGTGTATTATAATGCAAAATAATAATGTAGAAATCTTTTTTCCGGGTTTTACGAAAAAATCGGTAACCTTCACTATCGACGACGGAAATATAAAGTATGACGAAAAATTTCTTTCTATCGTAAGACCTGCGGGCATCAAGGGTACGTTTAACCTTTGTATGCCGACGAAGCTCACTCCCGAAAAATACCGTGAGATGTATCAGGGATACGAGATAGCAAACCATTGTAAGTTTCACCCCGAGCTTTTCCGTAAGGATAAGGTATACATCATATCGGACGAAAAATTCGATCCGCTTACCTCAAGCCGATATACCGATGAAACCCCCTACGTTTATAAATTTGACGGTGAGGACGGATTATATCTTATCCACGCGCGCAAGGTTGATTCAAGACCTGACGGTTGGATAAAACTTGCTACCGAGCAGACGTATATGCGTCTTGTCGGCGAAAGCCATGATGACCTTGAGGAGGTTTTCGGAAAGGGAAGTATAAAGAGCTACGTTTGGCCCTTTGGTGACCAAAAAAATCCGGAAATTCAAGCGGCTCTTATGGAAAGAGGATATAACAGCGTAAGAAAGACCGGTCTTGTCGAGCATTTCGACCTGCCAAGCGACAGAAGCGCATGGAGCTACAATGCAAGAGAGGGAAGACTGCTTTCAAAAATGGAAGAATATGAAAGCCTCTCGGACGATGGAAAACTGAAATTCTTTGCCTTTGGCATACATTCGATAGATTACGAAAGAGCAGATGCGTGGCCCGAGCTTCGTGAATTTGCCGCAAAATACGGCAACCGTCCCGAGGAATTCTATTACGCATCGGTATCAGACATCTTTGAATACGAGGACGCCGTGAAGGCTCTTGCCGTAACCGATACCGAAATTATCAATAACAGCGATAAGGAAATATATCTTAAGGTTCGCGGTGAAAGGATGACCGTTGCCCCAAAATCAAAAATTACAATATAAAAAAGAACGGATTCAGTGAGGTGCCTTAATGCACAACGCTAAATCCGTTCTTTTTTTATTCCTTAAATTCTCCCGCGTCGGGGTATCTTCCGGTTTTCTTAAATCCGTCTATCTCACCGCGGCACATCGCCGT
>JAGCJI010000056.1 GCA_017648085.1 Clostridia bacterium
GGTGTTTCGCGGGCTTTACGACTGCGCGACGGAAAATGGCATATATCTTGCCGTGCAATGCTGCGAGCATCTCAACCGCGCGATAGTAGTTGAGCGCGAGGCGGCGGCGGGGCTTGACGCCGTAAACGTAATACCGCAACCAAAGGCCGGCGGCTCAATGGCGACGCACGCTTATGGGGTATTTAAAAATCCCGTGGTGGTTGAGCAGATACGGGCAGATGCGGGAATCGACATCGGACTGACGCTGATAGGCATGCATTTAAAGCAAGTTGCCGTGCCCGTCAGGCTTGAAAATAACAGAATAGGAGAGGCACTTGTGGTGGCGGCGCGCACGCGACCGAAATTTATCGGCGGAGTGAGAGCGGTATATGACGAGGAGCTTCTTTAGAGAAAAGGGCGCGGAATAAAATCCGCGCCCTTTAAAAAAGGATAAATTTAACAAAAATGTCATTTTAATATATTGACATATTTACAAATAAAAGGTATAATAATTCTGCTAGAACCCGACGGCAGAGAATACCGGTGTTGGCAACAACCGTGCTTATATCCCTCATATCGGGCTTTTTTGTTGCACGGGGCTGCCGTCGAATGCAAAAAAATAATTGAAAGAGGTTAAAAATGGCAAAAGAAACAAAGCTTGATGCAAGCGGCAAGCGTAAGTTTGGCATGATGGATAAGCTTGCGTATGCTGCCGGAGATTTTGGCTGTAACATGAGCTTCTCACTCAAGGGCACTGTTCAGACCTTCTGGCTCGTTTACATGATGATGGAAACCGGCTTGCTCTCCGCTCTTCTGCTTGTCGTACAGATCTGGGATGCTATCAACGACCCGCTTATCGGATCGCTTATTGATGCAGACCGCAGAAAGTACAGAATGGGCAAATTTAAAACTTACATATTTATTGGCGCGGTAGGTCTGCTCGTAGCAGGCGCGTTGGTATTCATTCCCGCGAAGGGTGCTGACATGTGGGTAAAGGCACTGCTTTTCGTAGTCGGTTACATTATCTGGGATGCGTGCTACACTATCGCAAACGTTCCGTACGGCTCTATGCTTTCTCTCGTTACCGAGGATGGCGGCGAGCGTGCGCAGCTCTCCACCTGGCGTTCTGTCGGCTCTATGATAGGAAATATACTGCCTATGGTGCTTCTTCCTATGCTGATATGGAGAAAAGAGGTCGATGCAAACGGCAATCCCGTAATCAACGAGGAAACCGGCAAACAGGTAGAAACGCTACTTGGCGGTCGCGTGTTCTGGGTAGCTATTATAATGGGCGTTATCGGCTTCGCTGCGTTTATGTTTATGATAAAGTCTATCACTCTTCGCACTGACGAAAACTCAATCAAGGTAAACGAGGGTGAAAAGTTCAACGTATTCAAGGCGTTCATTAACTTTATGAAAAACCGTCCTGCCGTTGGCGCGACGGTTGCGGCAATGGCTATGTTCCTCGGAATGAACTCCGCTTCCACCGCAACTACGATAATGTTTGCAACCTATTTCGGTAAGGCAAGATGGTCGGGAATAGCGGCGGCTGTCGGTTTCGTTCCCATGATGCTCTTCATTCCCTTTATCAAGAAAATAGTTGATAAGTGGGGCAAGAAGGAAGCATCCGTAGTAGGCTCGCTTGTATCTCTTTTCGGTGGCGCGCTTATGTTCGTGTTCCCCTTGATACCTAATGAGACTGCGTCGCTTGCTCTTTACATCGTTGCACTCTCTATATTCGGCATTGGAATGGGTGTTTACACCTGTGTTTCCTGGGCTCTTATGGCAGACGCTATCGACTACAACGAGTGGAAGACCGGCAAGAGAGAGGAAGGCACGGTTTACTCCCTTCACTCCTTCTTCCGTAAGCTCGCGCAGGGCGTAGGCCCCTCCATCGTTCTTCTTCTGATGGGTGCTCTTGGCTATGTTTCAAAGCTCGGCACTGACGGACAGAGCCCTGATACCGCTTACAATATGTGTTGGCTTGTAGCGGGACTTTATATGTTCAGCGCAATTTTGCAGTTCGTTGCGCTCGCATTCGTCTACAACCTTGATAAGAAGACTCTTGAAAAAATGAACGCCGATCTTGATGCTCGCAAGACAGCGGAATAATTGAAAACATAAAAAGCACCCCACCGTGTAGCGTAATTCGCTCGGTGGGGTGCTTTTTATATCGGGTGGTGCTTGGTTCTCACAGCCAAGTGCGGACTTTACAAGGCTCGATGCGACGAAAGATGCCAAAATTTATCGACGCAAGGCTTGTGAGTTCGATTCTCTTACGGCTAGGCGCACGGGAATGAACGGGTGCGTTTTGAAAGCCATATTTATTTATCGGCGACGTAGTTATTAACCCAATAAAGCAGCTGCGGCAGAAAGACTCCGACAATAACCGCGATGGCAATGAAGAATAGCGACATGAGTATCGGACGCCACCACGCGGGCTCGGGCTCTTGCATTATCCTTTGGACCTTTGCCTGCGCACCCGTGTCAATATAAAAGCGCGCGGACTCAAAATCTATTTTCTCTTCCTTGTAGTCCTTGTTTTTCGAGTTTTCGATAAATTCCTCGTAGGTCGGAGTTTTTTCGCCCACCATTTTAACCATAGACTTTAGGGCGCTGCTTTTGGCAAGGGCGTATTTTAATCCGAGCGAACGCTCGAGGTGCAGCTCGCCAAGCGTTTTGGCACTCTTTTCGTCCGTCGCCTTGTGACGAGCAAGCTGCTTTAATACGGCAAGCGTGTAGCGTTTTTGGTAATTGATGAGAAACGCCGAGGCGCACAGCACCACAGTCATAAAAATAAGAAATATGCCTATCGGAAAGCTTAATCCGAAATTCTCGTATTGATTCAAATTCAAAAAGAAAAAGTCCTTTATTGAATTCATAAATGTACTCCTTTTGAAAAAAATGCTTGGGTTGTCGACGCTCCGTGCCACAAGAGCGTATATTGCGACACGGGGCTGCCGATATGTTAAATTTCGTCCATAAAATCGCTGCCGCACAACGAAAGCAGAATCTCGTCAAGGTCCTCGTTATCTTCGTAATAGAGGGTAAGAGTCTTTTTTCTTCCCTTCCCTTCTATTTTGACCTTTCTGCCGAGCTTCGTTTGCACGCGCTCTTCAAGTGCGCGGAAATAGTCGACGAGGGGCTCTTCTGTTACGGCTTCGGGGCGTTTTGGCTTGTTTGCGCGCTTTACCTCGTCCTCGAGCTGACGCACCGAGAGATCCTCTTGGACTACTCTTTTAGCGAGGGGGTAAATATCGGAGCGGTTTTTGAGGCCGAGCAACGTTCTTCCGTGTCCGGCGGAAATCTCCCCTGCCGCAACCATTGCGAGAGCGGATTCGGGCAGATCGAGAAGCCTTGTCGCGTTGGCTATTGCGCTGCGGCTTTTTCCGACCTTAATTGAAAGATCCTCTTGAGTAAGACCGTACTCGTCGGCAAGCGCGCGGTAGGCCATCGCTTCTTCAATGGGGTTGAGGTCCTCTCGCTGTATGTTTTCAATAAGAGAAATTTCGGCAACCTTGCGGTCGTCCTTATCAAGAACGATTGCGGGAACTTCTGCGAGTCCTGCGATTTTAGATGCTCGGAAGCGGCGCTCGCCTGCGATTATTTGATATCTTCCCTCCCCGTATTCTCTTACGAGAATAGGCTGCAAAAGTCCGTTTTGCGATATGGAATCTGCAAGCTCCTCGAGGGATGCTCTGTCAAAGGTTTTTCTCGGCTGATCGCTTTTTGGATCTATACTTGAGATTCTCAATAAAGAGATTTGATTTTCGGTGTTTGTTCCGGTTTTTTCAAGAGTGTTTTCAAGGAAAATAGCGTCAAGGCCTCTTCCAAGGCCGCTGTTTTTCTTTTTAGGCATACTACATTCTCCTTTATAAAATGGTAAAAAATGGTAATGTGTAAAAAGCAAATTGCGCGATTCAAAAAATGCGGGGTTAGATCCTCATCATAAGCTCTTTTGCTACTGCGGCGTATTCGAGTGCTCCTTTTCCATAAGGATCGTGGTAGCAAATAGGCTCACCGTAGCCCGGCGCTTCGGAAATTCTTACCGTTCTTGAGATAGGCACCTTGAAAAGCTTATCGGCATAGTATTTTTTCAGCTCTGCAACCACCTGTCCGGTCAAGGTCAGGCGGCCGTTATACATTGTGAGCAGTATTCCGACTATCTGTAGGTCGGGGTTATAGAGCTGCTTTATCCTTTTTACAGTATTTAATAGCTGCGACATACCCTCAAGAGAGAAAAACTCGCATTGCATGGGGATAACAATACCGTCTGAAAGGGAAAGAGCTTTTACCGTCAGCATACCGAGCGAAGGTGGACAATCGATAAATATATAGTCGTAGTCTGCTTTTATGGATTCGAGCGCAACCTTTGCGTAATCAACGCCATCTTCAAGCTCGTGAAGCTCTAGCTCTGCGCCGGCGAGATCGATATTTGACGAAATAACCGATAAATTCTTAAATTTTGTCTTAATAATGGCTTCGTTTATGGTTGCTTGACCTATAATAACGTCATAAATGGTCTTTTTAACCTTGGATTTGGCGATTCCAAGTCCGCTGGTGGCATTTCCTTGGGGGTCCATATCTATTATAAGGACTTTTTTGCCCTTATTTGCTATCTGCGCACCGATATTTACACAGGACGTTGTTTTTCCAACTCCGCCCTTTTGGTTAGAAAAGGATACTATTTTAGCCATTTTTCCCTCCGAATGCTATAATAACAATAGAATTATACACTTTGCTTGCGCAAAAATCAATAAATAAAGTGTAAACAATCAAAAAAAACATTGTTTCACGTGAAACATAGGCAAAAATGCGAAAAAACTACGTTTCACGTGAAACATATGACAAAAACAGATATCCGCCTGCGAAAAAACGCAGAAATTCGGTGTTTCACGTGAAACATTGGTTTAAAACAGCAGAGATAGTGAAACGGAGCAAAACTTCGGGATTTTCAGTTGAAACTAACGCTAAATACATTAAAATGGGTGTTTCACGTGAAACAATCCGCTCCGAAGCTTGAAATTAGCTACAAAAAACATAAAATCATGGGGAAATGGGATAAAAGCGCGGCGTTTTTTGCTGTTATAACCTTGCAAAGCAGGAAAAAATGCCATAAAACAAGATAGGAGGACGCAAAAAACATGGAATAGTGGTTAAAGCGCGGTGGAGATGGGGGGCGTTCGCGTTGCAGGGAGATATAAATGCTGTAAAAAGCACTTAAATCTGCGTGATGGGTGTTTTGTTGACCGAAGTTTTATTCGCTGAAATTTGCACAAAATGCGCAAAATATTCCAAAAATTACCAATTTTTTGCTTACTCGGGTGATTTTGGGCTGATTTTTCGCAAATTTTAAAAAACGCGGAGTAAAATATACGAATTGATTGAAAAAATGCGCAAAAAACTCTTGAAAAAACGCCTTAAAACACCCTACAAATAGTAAATATTACGATATAAATATACATATTTTGGGGATAAACAAACAAATGACGGTGTGATGAACGCAAAATTGGATTTGTGGGGGAAATATAAAAAATAATTATTAAATACTGGTAAAATAAGCTTTTGAATCTCTTTAAAATGGGGCGGCAAGTGCAAAACGCGAAGTAAAACTTACATTTGGTGGGGAAGATTTAAAACATACCTCCTTGAATTTTATTCTCGCGTACTGCGTTTGAGCAGAAAAATACGAATAAATAAACGATATATTTTGAAAAATATGCGGTTTATAACTTTAATTCACTTAAATCGAAATATTTGACGGGAAAACAAGGTTGGTGGGCACAAACGTGGAGGTGAGTTGGCGGATTCGAGCTGTTGAAATGAGAAAAACAGCATAAAATTGGGCTATTGGCAAATTAAAAGATAGGCGGTAAAAGCGCAAAAATGCGGAAAACCAAAGAAAAAACGCGGCAAAACACTGTATTGTCGCGCAAAGCAAAGGAAAAAAGCCTCAAAATCCTAAAAAACGGCAAAAAATAGGCATAAAATCCCCACAAAAACGGTAAAATTTGCCCGTTTCGTTGTAGTTGTATCTTTTTCTCTTTTTAACATGGCTCATCATTTACTCTTTTTCGTTCATAACGATTGCTTATTTTCTGCCTACCTACGTTATTTTCGTCATGATCGGGACTTTAGGTTGCTTTTTTCTGTTGATTGTGATATAATATGTTCGTATTTTATAGATTGTTTTGAGAAAGGGAAAATATGACGCGTATAATTCTTGAACGGCACGGGCAGAGCGTTGGTAACGCCATGCGCAAATATCTCGGTCACTCTAACCTCGGCTTGAGTGAGCTTGGACGTGAGCAGGCGGTGCTTGCGGCGGAATGCTTAAAGGACGTGCATATTGATGCTATATATTCAAGCGATCTGGAGCGAGCGTACGCCACCGCGCTTCCGCATGCACAGCTGCGCGGTCTTGAGGTAAAGACATCCTCACAGCTGCGAGAATTCTATATAGGAGAATGGGAGGGTGCAGACGTTGATTGGCTAGTAAAGGAACGGTATGACGAGTTCGTGCTTAAATGGCTTGGGGAATTCGGTACGTTTACCTTTCCCGGCGGCGAAAGCGTTCTTGACGGAGCGGAGCGTATGTATAACGCACTTGTTGCGATTGCTCGCGAAAATGACGGCGGGGTAGTGCTGGTTGCCAGCCATGCGGCAATAATACGCGCCTTTTACTGTAAAATTTCGGGTATCGAACCGGAGAAAATGGCGGAGGCATTTCCGTTTCCGACCAACGCCTCCTTTACTACGGTTGACTACGACGGTGAAAAATTTATACCCGTAGAATTTTCACACGATGACCACATAAATATCGACAAAAACGTGAAAATGCAAACAAAAGTTGGCAAAATACAGGCTTTATGAGAGAAAAAAAGATGAAAACCAAAATTATTATTGAAAGACACGGACAAAGTGAAGGCAATGCAGACCGTATCTATCTCGGTCATACCGACTTTGGATTAACCGCGGAGGGAGAGCGACAGGCGAAAATTACGGCTGAACATCTGAAGGATGAAAAAATAGATGCAATATATTCAAGCGACCTAAAAAGAGCTTATCAAACCGCGCTTCCGCACGCATCTTTGCGCGGGATGGAAATTGTAAGTGTGCCGGATCTTCGCGAGATGTTCGTAGGCGACTGGGAAGAGAAACAAATACCCGACCTTATCCGCGACTACGGCGACGAGTTCAGCGTAAGACGCTTCTACGTAGATTTCAGATATCCCGGCGGAGAGTCGATACGCGAGGCTATGGTGCGAATGAACGATGCCGTTACCGAGATAGCAAGGGCGAATCTCGGCAAAACCGTGCTCCTTGTAAGTCATTCGGCGGCAATTCGCGCGCTCTGGTACTATATCAGCGGTGCTACGTGCCCGAATATGCTGGATGCTGTCAGCGTTTTACCAAATGCGGCGTATGCCGTAGCCGAGTTTGACGGCGAGCGGCTTATACCGGTGGAATACGGTATAGCAGACCATCTGCCCTCAAAGAAATTTTTGGCGTAAATACGGCGATTCTGCGGTGTGGAAGTGCCTTTTGGCACGAATACGCAAAAAAATCGCCTCTCTAAAACAAGTTCGGATTATTAACTCTTGCATAGCCGTAAGAGAATCGAACACATAAGGTTTTAAAAGATAGATTTCCCCATATACATCACCGAAATTTTTTAAATATCCGCATATTTCTCTAAAATTTTGGCTCGTCTATGAAAAAATCTATTCTTTTAAAACTGCTTCGCACCTTACGGCGAATAATTTTTTTGTAGATTTTGGTGTAGCGAGTCGCAGTAAAGTACGACTTTAC
>JAGCJI010000057.1 GCA_017648085.1 Clostridia bacterium
AGCCGCTGCCGTCAAACTCGCGCTCGATTTCCTCGAAGCTCTTGCCGGTAAACGCCTTGTATATGGTCAGAAGATTTGACACGCCCGGCTTGTCTGTGCTATATTTTACGCAAGCGTCGGAGTCGGTAACCGCCTTTTTAAACTTGCGCATTACCTCGTCCTTGGAGTCAAGGATATAGACGACGGCGTTCTGGTTTGCATCTGATTTCGACATCTTTTGCGTGGGCTCGGCAAGCGACATTATCTTCATCGTATCGGTAGAGATATATCCCTCGGGCACGGTGAAGGTATCGCCGTAGATCTGGTTGAATCTCATTGCCACGTCGCGCGCAAGCTCAAGGTGCTGCTTCTGGTCAACTCCGACGGGAACTAGGTCGGTCTGATAGAGCAGAATATCAGCTGCCATAAGCGCGGGATAGGTGAAAAGTCCTGCGTTTATATTCTGAGCGTTCTTCGCGCTCTTATCCTTGAACTGTGTCATTCTCGAAAGCTCGCCGAACATGGTGTAGCAGTCAAGTATCCATCCGAGCTCTGCGTGAGCCGGCACGTGCGATTGCACGAAAAGGGTATTCTTCGTTTCGTCAAGGCCGCACGCCATATAAAGCGCAAGCGTTTCGTAGGTTCTGCGGCGCAGATCTGCGGGCACTTGGCGCACGGTTATCGCGTGCAGGTCTACCACGCTGTAAAAAGTTTTATATTCCTCGGAAAATCTTGCGAAATTCTTTATCGCGCCAAGATAGTTTCCGATAGTAAGGTTTCCCGACGGCTGAACGCCGGAAAACACCGTTTTCTTATCTCCGTTCATAATATCTCCGTTTCATTGCGGCGCGTGCATCCGCCGCAGACGTTCTTATAACGAGATTATACAACGCGTGAGGGCTTTTGTCAAGGTCTATTCACCGCCTGACTGTGCGTTTTTTTAAAATATATTATATATCCTTTTATTTTGTTCATAATTTATTTAAAAATATATGTTATAATACGAAGTCAGTAACTTTGTTTGATATTTTTTGAAAGGACGTCGGTCAACCGACAAATCGCAATGATAAAGGCAGTAAATCTTGTTAAAAGATACGGTTCAAATTACGCGCTGAATGACGTCAGCTTTGAGATCGCGGAGGGCGAGGTCGTAGGACTTCTCGGCCCTAACGGTGCAGGAAAAAGCACGGCGATGAATATCCTCACGGGATATCTTTCCACCACCTCCGGCGCGGCTTATATAAACGGAGTAAATATGCTTGAAAATCCCATGGAGGCAAAAAAGCTTATCGGATTTTTGCCCGAGCAGCCCCCCGTATATCCCGAAATGACGGTAATCGAATACCTTAATTTCGTCTACGAGCTTAAGGGTTGTGCGCTTGAGAGGGACAAGCATATTAACGAGGTGCTTTCCTCCGTCAAGCTTCTCGACGTGAAAAATCGCCTTATAAAGAATCTTTCCAAGGGATACAGACAGCGTGTAGGCATTGCGCAGGCACTCGTCGGCGACCCGAAGGTCATAATATTCGACGAGCCCACGGTCGGTCTTGACCCCAAGCAGATACTTGAGGTGAGAAACCTTATACGTACACTTGCGAAAAAGCATACGGTAATTCTCTCGACTCACATTCTTGCCGAGGTGCAGGCCGTGTGCGAGCGCGTGATAATTATCAACAAGGGAAGAATAATTGCAAACGAGCGCACCGACGAGCTTACCAAGACTATCGAGGACGGATATCACTATCGCGTGAAGGTGTGCGGTCCGCAGAAGGAGGTTCTTTCTGCACTTGAGAAAATACGCGGCGTTAAGAGCGTAACCGCTACGGGCGAGAGGGATACTGACTCCTACGCCTACCTCGTAGAGAGCGAAAGGGGAATCGATGCCAGAAAGGCTATATTCACCCTCTGCGCGCAGAAGAGCTGGCCGATGATCGGTATGACGCCCGTAGGCACAGACCTTGAGAGCATATTTATAAGGCTCGTTGACCGTGCAAACGGCGAGCCGACCAAAAACGAAACTAAGCGCAGACGCGCGCATTAAGTGAGGTAAGAACAATGCTTGCTATTTTTAAGAAAGAATTGCGCTCGTATTTTACGAGCCCCATAGGATACGTTTTCCTCGTGATCTACCTCGCCCTCGGCGGCGCGACCTTCTGCTACACCACGCTCTTTTCAATGAGCGCGGATGTAACGCCCTTTTTCACCTATATGATTCTGTTTTCGGCGGTCATACTTCCGCTCCTCACCATGAAGTCCTTCAGCGAGGAAAGAAAGATAAAGACCGAGCAGCTTCTGCTCACCGCGCCCGTATCTCTCACGTCTATGGTGCTTGGCAAATTTCTTGCGGCGTACGTTATGTTTGCAGGCTGTATTATAGTAAACTCGCTCTACTTTTTGATACTTAATTATTACGCTGCCCTGAAGTTCGTGATTCTTCTTGGCAACGTCGTTGCAATACTGCTCGTCGGTATGCTGTTTATATCGGTCGGACTTTTCGTATCCTCTCTCACCGAAAATCAGCTCGCTGCGGCGGTTGGCACGATGGCGATAATCGTTGCGTTTCTGCTCGTCGGTCTCATCTCTGCGCTCTTGCCCTCGTCATATTGGCTGCGCTACGTCTTTGACTTCTTCTCGGTGCTTACGAGATTCCAGGGCTTTACGAACGGATACTTTGATTTCGCATCGCTCTTCTATTACTTAAGCGTTTCGGCAATATTCCTTTATCTTACCGTCCGTATTTACGACAGACGCCGTTACGGATAACTCTTTTGCTGCCACTCCGTCGCACGCGAGTGCTGACACGACAAACGAATATGGATGGATTTTATGAAGGATATTAAGAATAAAATAAAACAGATGGCGGAGAGCGACGGCTTTTCCTCCACCACTATGACCGCGCTGGTTATCGCCGTGGTTATGGTAGTAAATATTTTCCTGTATATCGTGGTCCAGGCCTTCGGTCTTTATCTTTACAAGATCGAAAACGACGATCTCTCCCTTTCGGGCGCGACAGACGCGCTTTTTGCCGAGGCGATCTCGGAGGGAAAGAAGGTCAAGGTTTCCTTCTGTATGACCGAGGACGTTATTAAAACGCACGACACGGGTGCTTTCGTCTACAAGACCGCGAAATATTTTGAGGAAAGATACGAGGGCTTTATAGAGCTTGATTTCATCAACATCATTACGCAGCGTAATGAGCACGGGGAGCTTATAAGCCTTTCAAAATACAAGACCGATATGTACGGTGCTAAAACTCCGATCTATGCAAGCTCGGTCATTTTTGAGTATGAAGATAATTACCGTGTGGTTTCGGACACTTATACGACTGCCGGCTTTGCGCCCTTTTTCGTGCTTGATTCCGAGCTGCAGGCGGACGCCTACAACGGCGAAGAGGTTTTTGCCGGAATGGTAAGCTGGGTGCTTTCGAGCGAGCATAAGCGCGCGTATTTTACCAGCCACCACGGTGAAACGGCGGACCTCGCATTTTCAAACCTGCTCTCCTACGCGGGATATTACGTCGACCTTATCGATCTTCGCAAGGAGGAGGTGCCAAAGGATGCCGACCTCGTTATCATCTCAAACCCTACGAGCGACTTTGAAAGCGGAAGCGGTCTGCGTGCCGAGATAGACAGGCTGAAATCCTATGCGGACGAAGGCGGAAACATAATGGTTATGCTTGACCCGTACGTAAAAACTCTTGCGACGCTGGAGGCGTTTCTCGCGGAGTACGGCATTGCCTTTTCCACCACCGAAAACAAGCAGGGTAAAAAGATAAGAAATATGATAAAAGACCCTAACGGCGCGGTTATGACGGACGGCTTCACTCTCGTGACCGAGTATTCCTCCGACCCGCTGGCAAAGGCGATAGAAAAGGCGGTTTCTACTTATACCGACGGAAGCGTGCTTGTGCGCGAGGTATCTGCGCTCTCGCTGTCTGACGGGGCAAAGCCGCTGCTTATAAGCTCCTCCTCCTCGGTTCTTGAGGCGGGGGGTAAGACGGTTGCGCGCGGCGGATCTTACTGTGCTGCTGCATACGCCAGCCGCGATACCGAAAACGGCAAGACCAACATTTTTGTAGTTCCCAGCGCGTATATTGCGGTATCCGACGCCATCGTTACCACGGGATATTCGAACCGCGACTTTATGTACGCAATTTTTGAGTACCTTTACGGAGCTAAAGGAATGCCCTACGGCTCAAACGTAGCGGTATACGATGCAGAAACCCTCGAGAATCTTAAAATGGGTACTGCAAAAATTTATACAGCAATAATTATGGCGATCCCCGCCACCATCACTCTTGTCGGCGTGGCTGTGATCACCAAGAGAAAGAACAGATAAGGAGGAAAATATGAAAGTCGGCTTTTTAAAAGGCACATCTAAAAGAACCAAAATATTCACGCTGATATCGGTCGTTTCCATAACGCTCCTCCTAGCCCTCAACTTCTTGCTTTCTTATTTTTCTATTTCCGGCCCGCTTTATCTCGATATGACGCCGGAGGGGCTTTACTCCTTGAGTGCGGAGATGGAGCGCGAGTGCGACAGGATAGTCGATAAAATAGAAGAAACGGATAACGGAGAAAAAATCAAGCTCACCTTCTGCACCGATCCCGACTATATTTTAAAGTCTTACGCGGCGCGCTATACCTACTTTATGGCGATGGACCTCCGTGCAAGATACTCCGACCGGGTAGAGGTGGAAACCGTCAACGTGGTTATGAATCCCACCGCGGTGGCACAGTACAAGACCACCTCGCTCACAGAGATAACCGCGAACGATCTTATCGTTTCCTACGGTGAAAGATACCGTATAGTAAATCTTAACAGCTTTTGGAAGCAGGGCACGTCGGGCGACTTTTATTACGACGGCGAATACAGAGTTGCTTCTCTTATCCGCTCGGTTACCGCGGTTGAGCAGCCCTCCGCTTACTTCGTTACCGACCACGGCGAAACCTATTACGATCCAAGTGAGCCAACCTCGGATATGAGTAAATCGATGGGTGCGTTTGCCGATTTGCTCCGCGAGCGCGGAATGCAGATCAAAACACTCAAGCTTTCCGACGTGGCGGCAATTCCCGAGGATTGCGTGCTTCTTATAATCAACAATCCTACTCTCGACTTCACTTATGATCCCGACAGACTTGACGACCTGTCATACGTTTCGGAAACCGAAAAGCTTGATAATTATCTCGTCGAGCGTCAGGGCGCAATAATGGTGGCCAAGGATTACCGCAAAACTCTGCCCGTTTTTGAAACCTTCTTACACGAGTGGGGCTTTAAATTCAGCACCTCGGTCGTAACCGACGACGCCTCCTGCCTCGTTGGCGAGGATAAGGAAAAGCGCCCCACTGATATAATTGCACAGTACGATAAAAACCCCGAAAGCTACGGCTATGCGCTCTACGGCGAATACGCCGATCTTGACAGCGCGGCGATAACCGTATTTTCCGACACGGGCTCGGTGGAATGCTCCTTCCTTAACGGAACATCTGCGCCTGAAGCGGGCACGAGCAACGTCGCGAGAAAATACGCGCCCTATCTTACCGCATCAAAGACGGCGAAAAGATATATGCGCGATCCCGTGACGGGTGAGCTTACCTCGATTCTTGACGGCGACGAGTATGCATATCATCTTGCTGCGGTTTCGGTACGAACACACTACAACACTCTTACCCAGGAAACCAAGCAGTCATATCTCTTCTGCGTGAACAGCGCATCCTTCCTGTCTAACGGGCTCGTGGGTGAGCCGTCGTACGCCAACTTCGATATTCTTTCGGCGGCTATTGAGGATATATCGAGAATTGACGACTATGCCTCCACCAACCTCGGCGGTGTTACGGGCAACTCCCTTTCCCCCGGCGGAAAGAAGCTGCTCAATACCTCAATGAGCACCGAGGACGTAATTCTTAAATCGAACAAGCACCGTGACAACGATATAACCAAGGACTTTATCGTTATCAAGTTTAATCACGGTATCTCCGGTGCGGAGAAGGTCGTATACACCATCTTTGTGGCAGCTATTCCGATCGCGGCACTCGTTGTCGGCATCGTAGTCTCCGTAAAGCGAAGATATTTGTAAGGAGGACGCGATGAAGCATATAACTAAAAACAAGCTTACGGCAAAGCAACGTGCAACCGTTCTTCTTGCAGTAACCTTTGCCCTGCTGCTTGCCATCTGCATACCCGTGGCGCATTATCTTATAAATCGCAACACGGTTGGCACGCAGATCTTCGAGCAGCCCGAAATACTTGAGGGCGAGGCTCGCCAGGGTGGATATACCTTAGCGTACCCCGCGATCAACAAAAAGGATCAGATAATTTCAATATCCGTAAACAACGCGCACCCCGATTTCGGCAACTTCGGATTTGCAAAGCTTGCCGGTGAGAAGCAGTATACGATGTACTACATCGACAAAAAGGGCGAAACACACGTTTATTATCCCGGTATCTGCGAGGAGGACGATGCGTTCAACTACTCCGAGCTTTATGCGATAGAAACCTCTGACGGATTTTCCTATTACACTATGCTCGACTACCTTTGCCTTGCTCTGCAGACTGCGTATTTTTCAGACAGAATTCCTCTCTCCGAGGATGAAGGTGAGAAGGCGGCGCAGCTTAAGGAATACGGACTTGACAAGGCGTCGGTAAGCAACGTCGTATTCAAGTACGTGAATGAGGAAGGTAATGAGGTGCAGAGGACCGTCCGTATAGGAAGCAAAAACGTTTCCGAAAGCGGATATTACTTTATGGTGGACGACAGACAGTACGTTTACGCGGCGTCCAACACCTATTACGACTACGCGACGGCGGCGTTTACAACCTTCATCAATGCGTCGATCGTTGCCGAGGGCTTGCCCGAGGATATCGGAACAGCCCCCATATATACCCCCGGATACCATCAATGGAAAAACAAGCTGCACGAAACCGACGGTGAGGCAGTTGATCCCGGTTCGATAGTGATAACATACACCGACGTATTCTTCTCAACTCTTGAGGATGGAGAGAACGGTGACGGATACGAAAGAACCGGTTATAAATTCAACTCCTTTGACCTCGGAAAATACAGCGGCGAGGCTGATTACGCCAGTCTTATCAAGGTGCTTCGGTCGTTAAAGATCGGAGAGCTTCAGCGTGAGCGCACGGTGACCGCAAGGAGCGGCAAAAATTATTTCCTGTTCGGAAAGGGCGCGACCTCTTTAAAGTACGTCTACACTATAAGCTCGGTTGAGTCTATACTGACCGACGGCGAGGATATCGTTGAATACGGCGCGATAGCCGGTAACGGGCACGACCTCATAAGAGTCAGCTACACCTATACCGTGGACGGTAAGGTGGAAGTGCCCCACGTAGCACATGCTGTGCTTGACTTGACCTCGAGCTACATTCCCACCGAGGCTCGCGACGCGCTTCGCGCAGCACCCGTCGGAGTAACGCTTGCGGGCGGCGGCATAAGCTTTACCGTTGATTATACCCCTAGCACAGCTCCTGCACAGAAGACGGGATACGTTATTACCGAGATAATTTCCATTCTTGACAAGGACGGAAAAAATCAGAAGAAGGTTGCGGCAAATTCGACAGTCGCATATCGCTACTCCGTAATTATCGACGGTGAAGAGTTTGCCGTTGACAATTCCTACGTTCTTGACCTTTCCACCGTAACGGAGGGTACTGATCTTGCTATCAAAAACGCGCTTATCGGCAAGGGCGTGTCAAAAGATCTCAATCTTACCTTCGATTCATACGCGACAGTATATTACGAAATTTTCTCTCCCTTGACGACCTATGTTATATCTGCGGTTGATTCGTTTATTACAAGAGAGCCTGTCGTGGCGTTCAGATTCCTTAACAGCACCGATCGCGATCCCTACTACGGCGGATCGATATATGAAAATCTGCTTGAGGATGAGCGTCGGCTTTACGGTCTTGAAAATAACAACTGCGACGAGGTCATAAGCTTTATCGGCGGTCTTTCCAACGAAACGACAAGCGGTACGGGCGGCGGTCTTGTCGGTGACAAGGTGGTTGCAGTTGGACTTGATCCTTCGGTTTTAAAGGGAGATGCGATCCCCGGTTTCCCGAGCTACCTTAAGGAGCGCGGCGGACTTTACGCCAACATTATAGAGTTCAAGCTCCCCCGTACGATAGTGCCGTACGATCCCGAAACGGGTGAGGAGTCAAGCTCGGATAGGCTCGACAACGTCACGTATCTTTCGCTCATTACCTTTACGCTTTATATAAGCGACACCGACCCCGTGACAAATAAACGCTACGTTGCATCCGATCTTTACGACACCGTTGTGACCGTGGATGCAGAGGATTTTGATTTCCTTGATAAAGATTTCAAATCCTTCTGGGCGAAGCGCAAGCCGATACTCATGGACGTTAAATACCTGAATTCGCTTGAAATCGAATTTAATATGAAGGACCTGGAGGGTAAATATCACTTTGACGTTGAACATCTGACCAATAAAGACGGTGAAACTCTCTCGGTTTTCGTCACTCACGACGAAAAGGCAAAGGGCAATAAGCTTGTTGACCTCATAAAGCAGGAGGGATACAGCGGAATCAGCCTGACGGAGTTTTACAACTACTATTATCCCGACAAGGCGGATCAGACGCAGTTTGCACCGAGCTCCCTCGGCACAGAGTATTTTACGTCTATGTTCCTCATACTCTTCTACGTAGAGTACGTTGACCTTATGCCAGAGGAGGACAAGGCGGCAGCCCTCTCCCCCGACAAGATGCTTTTCAGGCTGACGATAGAGCTGTCGAGCAGCGCATACGGCTACGTTTACGAGTTTTACAGGGCGGACGACAGAAGAGTCGTCGTTAAGATATTCCAGGCTGACGAAAACGGAAATCCAAAGACCGAAAGCATTTCGGATTTCTATATCTCCACCTTTGCGTTCAAGAAAATAATCAACAGCTGTCTTGGACTTCTTAACGCAGAAAGACTCTCGTATGACGATTCGGACATAGTTTCATAGAGAATGTGATAAAAAATATTAAATATATTAAAAAAGTATTTGCATTTTCAGAAAGTATGTGCTATAATTGTGTTTGCTTACTGTGATTTTGGGTATCACAGCATAAAACGTAAAAAATAAATTGATATAAAGGAAAGAAAAAATGAAGAAGAGAATTATCAGCTTAATTCTTGTTTTGGCGATGTCCCTTATCGCTCTCGTAAGTTGCGGATACAGCTTTGCAAAGAGCGACCTTTCCTCCTATGCTACTTTAAGCGACGAGGATAAGGCGGCACTGCTCAAAAAGCTTGAAAACATCATAATTAAGGACGGCGATTTCACGACCGATCCCGCAACACGCGAAAATAAGGTTATGGACACCATCTATTCCGCGTTCGCAAATGCGGCGAAGGATGATGAAAAGAAGACCGCAGGCACTCCCGGTGCGCGCGATATTATTTACTACTGCTATTACGTTACCGGCGACTTTAAGGTAAGCGAGGATTCCGAGGAAACCGTTACCGCTATTCTTTTCGCTTCCTCGATGAAGCAGTCCTCCGCTGTAAGCTTACAGCTTGGCGCAAGCGATATTTCCGAGGATGCGGTAAAGTCTGCTATCGCAGCTGCGATCGGCTCGTTCGACTTCACCGACAAGGCGTATACCAGTGTTGTTTCGGGTAAGGCACTTGAGGGTCAGCTTGCATACGTAACCTATACGACCAGCTACACCCCCGACGGACAGACCACGCCGAAGAACACCACATACACCAATCAGCCCATCGTGATCGGCAAGCCCGCAGCGGAGGGTGAGGAGGTTGCGGATTTCGCATCCTTCCTTGCAGGACAGAGCATTGCGACTAAAATTGACAAGAAGCCCGTATTCACCGAGAACGGTGTTGAGGTTACCTACTCCAACATCACTATCAACTGGATATCCAAGGGCGACGAGATCATAAGCTTCAACGACGTAACCTACACCGATTCCAAGAAGGTTACCGATACCACGGGTACTTCCCGCGAGCTTAAGAACGTTAATCTTACCTATCACGTATTCCCCGTTGGATTCCAGAGCGTTTCGGAATTCTCCGCGAAGAATCTCTTTGACGTGATCCTTGGCAAGGACGTTACCGCAGAGGTTCTCTACGGCGTTCTTTTCGGCAAGGAATACACCGGCCTTGATGAAAAAGAGGATGCTGACAAAATCGCTGAACGTACTGCTATGCTTGAAAAGTATAAGGTAGACGGCGATGCGCTTGAGGTAGTTATAACCAAGCTTGCTACTCTCTATAAGGAAATGGGTGAGGCGGAGACCGCGCTTGAAAAGGCGAAGGAAAACGTCACCAAGGCAAAGGAAGCCGAGGACAGCGCAAAGAAGAAGGTTGATGACGCAGGCGACGCGGCAACCCAGGCACAGAAGGATGCTCTTACAAAGGCGACCGAGGCTCGCGAAAAGGCTGAAAAGGCAGAGACC
>JAGCJI010000058.1 GCA_017648085.1 Clostridia bacterium
CGTCGCGATCCTATGGCTATGCGTCCCATCGTTGGTTACGATATGGGTGACTATTGGGCACACTGGCTCAATATGGGTAAGGTAATTAAGAACGCTCCCAAGATCTTCCACGTTAACTGGTTCAGAACCGATGATGAGGGACACTTCATCTGGCCCGGCTTCGGTGACAATATGCGTGTTCTTATGTGGATTCTCGACCGTTGCGACGGAAAGGTAGATGCGGTTGAAACTCCTATCGGATACGTACCCAATCCCGACGACATCAACGTTGAGGGACTTGATATCTCCCGTGAAACTGTTGAGGAGCTTCTTTCTGTCGATAAGGAGCTTTGGCTTGAGGACTGCAAGGGAATCAAGGAATTTTACGCTCAGGTTGGCGACAGAGTTCCCGCTGAATTTTATGAGGAGCTTGCCGCTCTTGAGGCCAGACTTTCAAAATAATTTAAGGAAGTAAAAAAACGTGAAAAAACTTGTTAGAATTATTATCACACTTGCACTCGCGGCATCGCTTTGCCTCTTAGCGTCCTGCAAGGAAAAAGACAGAGAGCCTATATTCCCCGGCCTTGGCGATGGCGGTATACAGGGTCCTATGGTAGAGCATAATCCTAAGTAAATTCCACGTCGCTTATTTGAAAACGCAGATGCCTATTTTACGGCATCTGCGTTTTTTCTTTCTATATTATTATAAAAGTGACGGAAATAGCCGCCGCGATCAATCCTTGTGCGAGCTTTTCAAGATAATAAGTCTTCATACGTAGGTCGGTTCCCGAAAGAAAAGCCTTCGCCTGCATATGTACCGAAAAACCGGAGAAGGACAGCGCAAACGCGGCAAGCGCCAGCGAAAGAGCGGGGGAGCGTATATCTATGGCAGCAATAGCCGCTTCAGCACCCGTAACCTCAAGCAACGGAGATAAGAATAGGTAGATCAGCTCGTTTTTAATAAAGTGCTTCGCAAGACCGTCTATTACCGAGAAGAAAACCACGCAGGAGCATATTGATAGGGTGGACGTACCTGCATTTTTTATTGATTCCGTAAGATTAAATTCCGCGTCGCGCTCTTTTATAGGTGCGTATGACGGGTGCTTGCCGATACCGAATATGATCCCGACGGTAACCGCGGCGAGTAGCATTGATAAATAAATGATTATTCCGTCGCGCACACTTCCGCGTATAGATGCACCAACGGCACTTATCGCAAATGCCGGGCCGGTGTTGTTTGAAAAGCCAATAAGCCGCTCGCATTCATCGCGTGAAAGCGTACCGTCGTCGTATAGCCTGCGTGCAACTCTTACTCCTATCGGAAAGCCGCATAGCATACCAAGCACGGTTGCCGAGATCGCACGGCCGTTTATTTTGAAAAGCTTCTCGAAAATTACCCGTAAAATGGTGATCCTTTCGGGATGCGCGTAAGCAACGAATATATCAGTCAGAACTATAAAGGGAAAAACCGAGCCGATAACCGCTTTATAGCAGAGTCGGAGTCCGACTTTGGCGTATTCTGCAATATCCGGTGAAAAATAAAGGGAAATAAATACCGCGGTCGGAATTAGAACTACCGCCAAAAATCTCCGTTTAATTTCTTCCGGACTGAATCTTCTCGATGCATTGCTGATATTATCGGTCATTTTACCACCCCCCACACCATAAAATATAGTAGCAAAAAGAGAAAAATATGAGGGGTGCGGTGATGGAGGATATAAAAACGGCATCAAAGCCGTGCGTAAGGCTTGGTACGCATATTGAAATAGACAGCCTGCCCGGTGGCGCGTCCGTGTCGGTGTATGGGGTGAAAAATATTGTTGATTTCGGTGCGGAAAGGGCAGTTTTGCTTGTTAAGGGGGGCAAAATTTTGATAAAGGGCGTGGGCCTTTCAATTTCCGTTTATGAAAATAGAATAGTTGAGATTTTTGGGAAAATCTCGGGGGTGGAATTTTTATGATACGTCCTGATTTGTTCATTTGCGGATATCGCCGTTTTCTGATTGACGAGGAGGATGTTTTATACGCGGCACGGCTTTTTCTTTCTCGAGGCGTAAGCGTGCGATTTAAAAATAATTCTTTCGTTGTCGGCGAGCGAAAATCGCGTGAAATAGAGGAGTTACTGGGCACCCGTGTCAAATTTAAGAAGTCTAAAATGCTTGGAATTGGCGGCTTTTTGTATGAGTGGCGCGGACGTGTCGGAATTTTCCTTGCACTTATAATAACCGCGTCTCTGCTCCTTTTAAGCGGCGATCTTGTTTGGGACGTGCGAGTGGAGGGGTGCGAGGATGTGGAGGAAGAAATCGTAGCGGAGCTTTCTGAGTGCGGATTTTCCGTTGGTACGAGGTGGTCTAAAACAGATCTGTCCAAGGTCGAGGTGACACTCTTATCCCTGTCCGAGCACGTATCGTGGATAAACATAAACCGCCGCGGCACCGTTGCATACGTAAAGGTCGCGGATAAAAACACGAGTCCACCTGACGAGCAAAAGCAGGGGTATTCAAACGTAGTCGCCGAGTGCGATGCCGTAATAGAAGAGATAAGCGTCAGGTCGGGTGTAGCTATGGTAAAACGGGGAGATGTGGTGCGTGCGGGACAGGTGCTGATATCGGGGATACTTCCCGCAGAGCTTGGCAGTGGATTTTGCTATGCCGAGGGGAGTGTTATAGGACGAGTAAGCGAGGATATTTCCGTCATCGTTTCGGCAAATGAGGAGCTTAAGATAAACGCGGAAAGGAAAATTTCGTCCGTTCGATTCAATTTTTTCGGTTTTTCTGTAAATATTTTCAAATCATATAGAAATTTTGGTAAAGAATATGTTATAATAGAGAAAAATAAGCCGCTCACCATTTTGGGCAAGACACTTCCCGTGTCCCTCTGCGTTAAGTATAAGCAGCTTTACCGAGTTACCGTCACCGAGCTTTCAAAGGACGAGTTGGTTGAAGCGGCAGCAGCAAGGACAGCTCGGGCTGTGGAGGAGGCTCTCGGTGAGGGAACGCTCGTGCGTTTGCGCACGGACGGCGGATTTGAAAACAACGAATATAAAATGAACACCCACCTGGTATATACAAAGCAAATAGGTCGGGATGCACCCTTTGAGGTAAAATAATGGCAGAAAAAATAGTTATGACAAAATCTAACGAGGCAACCGCTGCAATATTCGGCGCTTTTGATCTTAACGTTAAAATGATCGAGGAGGCGTTCGGCGTCAGAATTTCCAACAGAAACCGTGAGAGCGGTGACGGGGATGCCATCGTTATAAACGGAGATGAGGCTGATGCCGATATGGCGGCTCGCGCCCTTGAATACCTGAAGCATATGACGGGGGAGGGTGAAACCGTAAGCGAAACGAGCGTGGAGTACGTAATAGGACTCGTGCGCGATAATCTGGATAAAACGGGTGAGAGCTTCGGTGAGGTCATATGCATTACCAACCGCGGCAAGCCCATAAAAGCGAAAACCGTAGGGCAGAAAAAATACGTAAAAGCCATCAAGGAGAATACCGTGGTGCTTGGACTCGGTCCTGCCGGCACGGGCAAAACCTTTCTTGCGGTTGCTATGGCAACCGAAGCGTTGCGTAATAAAACCGTATCTCGCATAATTCTCACTCGCCCCGCTGTTGAGGCGGGGGAACGACTCGGATTTTTGCCGGGCGATCTGCAAAGCAAGATCGATCCCTATTTAAGACCGCTTTACGATGCGCTTTTTGAAATGCTTGGTCCGGAAAATTATCAGCGACATATGGAGCGCGGAACGATAGAGATTGCTCCCCTTGCATATATGCGCGGCCGTACACTTGACGATTCATTCATAATACTCGACGAGGCACAGAATACCACCCCCGAGCAGATGAAAATGTTTTTAACCCGCCTTGGCTACAATTCCAAGGCCGTGGTAACGGGTGACCTTTCCCAGACCGACCTTCCGCTCGGTAAAAAAAGCGGACTTGCCATCGCAAGAGGGATACTAAAGGGCATTGAGGGAATAGGAGTTTTTGAATTTTCAGAGCGTGACGTCGTGCGCCACAGCCTTGTTCGCAAAATCATAAACGCATACGATAAATACGAGCGCGAAAGTGCTGCTAAAGGTCATCACTACAAGGCGCGGAAAAAAGAGGATGAAGCAAAATGAATAAAAGATCGCTTATGATAAGATTTGCGGCAAGTCAGCGGTTTGAAGAGGCTGACTACTACCTTAAAACCGTAATACGCCGCGCCATACTCGCAACCCTTGATTACGAGGGATTCGTATACGATGCCGAGGTGTCGGTCACACTCTGCGATAACGAGTATATCCGCACCCTTAACCGTGAATATCGCGGCAAGGACGCCCCCACCGACGTCCTCTCCTTTCCTCTTTATGAGGACGGAAATTTTGAAATGTCCGAATGCATAGGCGGTGCAATGCTCGGCGATATCGTAATTTCACTGGAGCGTGCAAGTGAGCAGGCGAAGGAGATCGGCAACTCATTTCTCCGTGAGGTCGCGTTTTTAACCGTACATTCCACCCTTCACCTGCTCGGCTATGACCACGAGCGCAGTGCCGAGGAGGACGAGGAACAGTGCAGAAGACAAAGGGAAATTGTAGAAAATATCGAAATTTAAAGGACTAAAGGAATGAAAAAAACAGGATTTATAGCAATAGTCGGTAGACCTAACGTGGGCAAATCAACGCTTCTTAACTCCATTCTCGGAGAAAAAATAGCTATAGTATCAAAAAAGCCCCAGACCACGCGTAACAGAATTACGGGCATACATACCGTCGGTGAGGAGCAGTTCGTTTTCCTCGATACCCCGGGAATCCATAAGCCACGCACCAAGCTCGGCGATTTTATGGTTAAGACCGCGTCTGACACGCTTGGCGGTGTTGACGGAGCTATCCTTGTCGTTGAGGCGAGGGAGGCTGTCGGCGATATCGAGGCAAAGGTTATTGCAAGACTTAAATCTGATAATATTCCCGCGGTACTTGTTATAAATAAAATCGACACGGTACAAGCTCCAAATGTTGCAAAAACCATCGCGGCATATGCCGCGGCGTTTGATTTTTCCGCCGTTGTGCCCATCAGCGCGAAAAACGGTAAGGGAGTTGAAGTTGTAGTTGACGAATGCCGCAGCTTTCTTTACGAGGGAGATTGGATGTTTGACGAGGACATCGTCACAGACCAGCCCGAGCGACAGATCGCGGCTGAAATTATCCGCGAAAAGCTACTACGTACTCTCGACGAGGAGATCCCCCACGGCACTGCGGTGTCCATCGAGGAATGGACTGAAAAGCGCGACGTAGTTTCAATAAGAGCTGAAATTTATTGCGAAAAGGCATCGCATAAGGGCATAATTATCGGCAAGCACGCCGCAACTATAAAGAAAATAGGCACTTATGCCCGTGAGGATATAGAAAAAATGCTGGACACCCGCGTTTTCCTCGACCTGTACGTCAGAGTCAAGGAGAATTGGCGTGACAGCGAATTCAATATTACAAATCTCGGATACAATAAGGACGACTTATGATAACCACGGAAGTAAAGGGCCTCGTCATTCGCACGGTTGATATACGCGAGTCGGATAGGCTTATTACCGTTTTTACCGCGGAAATGGGTGTTGTTAACGCAGTGGCAAAGGGCGCTCGCTCCCTTAAAAGCAGATATATGTCAAGCACTATGCAATTCTGCTACTCATCCTTTGTCCTTTACCGTCGCGGCGAGCATTATTGGATAAAGGAGGCTGAGCTTATCGAGAGCTTCTTCGGCATCCGCAATACGATTGAAGGACTTGCGCTTTCGGCTTATATTGCGGACGTGCTTTGCGACGTCACGGTTGCCGAGGCGGAAACCGATCTTCTGCGCCTTTCTCTTAATTCTCTTTACGCCATTGCCGAGGGGAAGCATTCCCTTGAAAAGATAAAAGCGGCGTTTGAAATACGTGCTTCGTCGATAATAGGCTTTATGCCCGATGCAGTGTCCTGCCATCTTTGCGGCGAGAGGATGGGGAACTTTTACTTTGATATAATGGGCGGCTCGCTCACCTGCTACTCCTGCAACGAAAAGAGCGTAGAGGAAAGGCTGGAGATTGAAAATCCCCACGAAAGCCGAATTATATGTATTTTGACCGAGGGAGCAAAGATGGCGCTCGGGTACTGCGTTTATTCTCCGATTGAAAAGATTTTTTCCTTCAAAATATCCGACGAGGATATGTCCCTGCTCGCAAGAGCAGCGGAGGAGTATATCACAAACCAGCTTGAACGCTCCTTCAAGACCCTGCAATTTTATAAAGAGGTAAAACGTTAATGCTATTCACGGCAAAAACCTTGAGCACACTTGAATTTGATAAAATAGTAGCGCTACTTGCGGAATGTGCCTCGACTGACGGTGCAAAGGCGCGCGCCCTGTCGCTCTCGCCCTCTGCTGATTACGACACGGTGATAGGAAAACAAACCTATACCGACGACGCGAAGCGGCTTATTAATGCTAAAGGATATCCATCCTTCGTTGCACCCGAAAGCGTCGTGTCCTCGGCTGACCGCGCGTATAAGGGCGCGATACTGTCCACGCGCGAGCTTTTGGATATAGCGGCGATTTTGCGCTCCTCGCGAATGCTTCTCGACTATATAAACACCGATAAGCCGTATGAAACCTCGCTTGATGAGATTTTCAGACGTATGCTCCCGTCGCGCGAGCTTGAGTTGCGTATTACGCGCTCCATTATATCGGAGGACCTCATAGCCGACGATGCGAGCCCCGCTCTTGCGGATATACGCAGAAAAATAAAGGCAACCAATAATAAAATAAAGGATACCCTTCAAAGCTATATCGGCGGTGTCCGACTCAAATATCTGCAGGAAAACCTCGTAACCATGCGTAACGGCAGATACGTCGTACCGGTAAAAGCCGAATATAAAAACGAAATGAAGGGCCTTGTCCACGACACATCCTCCTCGGGAGCAACTCTGTTTATCGAGCCGATGGCTGTCGTTGAGGCTAATAACGAGCTTAAAAGCCTTGAAAGTCAGGAAACACACGAAATTGAACGTATTCTTTCAGCTCTTTCTGCGGAGTGCGGTGAAATTTCAAGCGTTATTTCGTTAAACTACCACAACATAACCGAGCTTGCCTTTTATTTCGCGGCGGCAACCCTCGCGATACAGATGAAGGCGGAGCGCCCGAATATCGTAAGAGAAAGACGGCTTGATTTAAAAAAGGCTCGCCACCCCCTTATTCCGCGTGATAAGGTAGTGCCGATTGACGTTTCGATAGGCGAGCATTTTGACACGTTGATCATCACGGGCCCGAATACCGGTGGAAAAACCGTAACGCTCAAAACGATGGGACTTTTGACACTTATGGCACAGTCGGGACTTCAGATACCTGCGAGCGAGAGCTCGGTTGTCGGCGTCTTTGATAAGGTGCTTGTCGATATAGGGGACGAGCAGAGCATTGAGGCGTCGCTCTCCACCTTTTCCTCGCATATGGTCAACGTAGTTGACGTGCTCAAAAATGTTTCCGATAAATCACTCGTACTCTTTGACGAGCTTGGCTCGGGTACGGACCCGATCGAGGGTGCGGCTCTTGCCATCGCCATACTTGAAAAAACCAGAGGCTCGGGCGCGCTGTCCGCATCTACGACGCACTACGCGGAGCTAAAGGCGTATGCTTTGGAAACCCCGGGTGTGCAGAACGCATCCTGCGAATTTAATATTGAAACCTTGCGACCGACCTACAGACTGGTTGTGGGTGCACCGGGAAAGTCCAACGCCTTCGCAATATCAGAAAAGCTCGGCATATCCCCCGATATAATCGAGCGCGCGAGTACACTTATCGAACGCAACGACAAGCGCTTTGAGGACGTAATTGAGCGCCTTGATACAGATAGAGCGCGTATGGAAAAGGAACGCGAGATGGCGGAAAGGGAAAGGATCGAGTACGAAAGATTCGTCCGCACCGCCGAAGCGGAACTTAAAATGAAAATCTCGAAAAGCGAGGCGGAAATCGAAAAACAGACACAAAAAGCGCGGCAGATACTTGATAGTGCCCGCGCATCAAGTGAGTTCATTTTCCGTCAGCTTGAGGATTTACGCAAGGAAGAAAATAAGGACAAGCGCTATGAAATGATGAGTGCCGCACGCGAGGAGGTGCGCCGCAGGATTCGCGAAAGCGAGAAGCTTTTTTCGGATGCCGACGTGCGCGAGATATCGCTTGATGCGGACTATAAGCTTCCGCGTCCGCTTGCCGTTGGCGATAAGGTATATCTTACCACCGTTGCAAAGGAGGGGGTAATTACTGCCCTTAAGGATAAAAACGGCCTCTACGCCGTTACTTCCGGTATTCTTAAAACCAAGGTTTCCGAGGATAAAATTCGCCTAATAGACGGAAAAACAGTATTTAAAATGAAGCCCGAGGCTGCACGCGTCAGCGAGGGTAAGGTCAAGCGCAGTATCGCGTCAAGCTTCAAAACCGAGATCGACGTGCGCGGTATGATAGGTGACGATGCCTGGTTCGTGGTGGATAAATATCTCGACGACGCCGTCCTTTCGGGTGTTGGCTCTGTCAGAATAATTCACGGCAAGGGCACTGGTGCTTTGCGCGCTGCCCTATGGAAGTATTTTAAAACCGATAAAAGAATTGCATCCTATCGCCACGGCGCATACGGCGAGGGAGATGCCGGTGTAACCGTAGTAGAATTTAAAGGAGCAAAATGAAGTTTATAAATTTGGAGTTCGACGGGACGCGTGAAGCGGCGCTTGCTATACTTCGTGATAACGAGCGCGTTAACCGAGGCGTTAGGTTTGATGCGCGCCACGGAAAGCCCGTTATGCGAATAAAAGAAAAGGAAAACGGAAAAATAAGGATAACCTGCGAGCTTACCGAGCGGCCAACAAAGGATAACGCCTTTCTCGTCGGAACGTATTTTTCGGGCAGGCTTACCGAGTCGGGTGGAGTTACCAGGCTTCGCGGCGTCATAACGACAGCGCCGATATACCACATTTTTCTTCTTTGCCTTACCGTAGTTTTCATAATTCGCTGTATCCAAGTGGGTGGTTTTTCGCCCATTCCCTTGATAATTTTGGCCTTTAATGCGTTTATGTTTAAGGACGAGTGGAAAAAGCAGGGATATATAGAGCGTTATTTTGCGCGAGCGGCAAAAAGAATTAAAGAAAAGTGATTTGTTTACAATTTGTTAACAATTAGCCCAGCAAATAATGGTATAATATTCTCGTTCCGTGAGGGAGTAGTAAGCGCATTTATGCGGAATAAGTCAACATTCATGACCGTTTCGGTCTGGCTTATTTGAAAATACGAGACTCATGTATGGTGTAGCTGTACATTGGTCTTGACGTCTTGTTTATTACCGGGTATAGCTTAACCGCATACCCGGTTTTTTGTTTATTATAATATTATATAAAAGGAGAAAATGATTTGGACGCATACAATAAGTCGCTCGGGGAAGTTATTTCCGAGTTGAACGTTGACGTGTCAACGGGTCTTACCGGTAAAGAGGTAGCCGCAAGGGTTGAGCGATACGGTGAAAACCGTCTCGCCGAAAAGAAAAAGAAAACGTTACTTCAGAGATTTTTTGAGCAGTTTATGGACGTGATGATCATCATACTTCTCGTCGCTGCCGCTATTTCTCTCGGAGTCGCAATTTACGACGGTGTTACCGAAGGATTTCAAATAGTTGAAATGATCGAGCCGTTTTTGATTCTGGCGATCGTTTTAATTAACGCGATCATGGGAGTCGTGCAGGAGAGTAAGGCGGAAAAGGCTCTTGACGCTCTCAAAAATATGTCCGCCCCTCACGCAAGAGTCATCCGTGACGGAGTTGAGAAAATCATAATGTCCGCGGAACTCGTACCCGGTGACATTATCAAGCTTGAGGCGGGAGATTTTGTTCCTGCCGATGCAAGACTTATCAAAAGTGTAAACTTAAAGAGCGAGGAGTCGGCACTGACCGGAGAGTCAGTCCCCTCCGACAAGTTTGCTGATGCGGAGGTAAAGGACAAAGCCCCCATCGGTGACAGAACTAATATGGTATTTTCGGGCTGCTCGATAACCTACGGTACTGCAATTGCCGTAGTAACCGCAACGGGTATGGATACCGAAATGGGTAAAATTGCAGGTATCCTTGCAAACGAGGAGGAAACTAAAACTCCTCTTCAGGAAAAGCTTGCAAAGCTCGGAAGCATGCTCGGTATCCTCGTCCTCGCGATATGCGGCGTTATGTTTGCCGTACAGATCGTAAGCGAGCTTCTTGGCGAGGGCCTTGAGTTTGATCACGTTATCGATGCGTTTATGTCGGCAATTTCACTTGCAGTTTCGGCTATTCCCGAGGGACTTCCTGCGGTAGTTACGATCGTTTTATCGATAGGCGTTCAGCGCATGGTAAAGCGTAATGCGATTATCAGAAGACTCCCTGCGGTAGAAACTCTTGGAAGTGCTTCGGTCATTTGCTCGGATAAAACGGGTACTCTTACACAGAACAGAATGACGCTTGTCAAAACCTATGTTGACGGAGGCGAAATCATTGATTTTAACGGCGAAGCAGAGGGCGACACCTTCAAAATGCTTTGCTACGGCAGCCTTTGCTCCGACGGTAAGGTCGTTTTTGAAAACGGAGCAGAGCAGCACATCGGTGACCCCACCGAAACCGCTATCGTGCTTGCTTCGCACAAGGCGGGTGGTATTCAGGACGAACTCAACGCCGGCAGCCCCCGCGTCGGCGAGCTTCCCTTTGACTCGGACAGAAAGCTTATGACCACCGTAAATATGATAAATGGCAAGCCCGTCGCTATAGTAAAGGGCGCGTTTGACGTTATCGCAACAAAAACGGTCAAGGGCGATATAGAAAAGGCGAGAATTGCCTGCGACGAGATGAGCTCCAATGCGCTTCGCGTGCTTGCGATAGCTTATAAGGAACTTGATGCAGTACCCGAAAAGCCCACCTTTGAGGAGCTTGAAAACGGTCTTACCTTTATCGGACTGGTCGGTATGATCGACCCCCCGAGACCTGAATGCAAGGTCGCAGTTGCTACCTGCCGTCAGGCGGGCATCAAGCCGGTTATGATCACCGGTGACCACATCGTAACCGCTACGGCGATAGCAAGGGAACTTGGCATCTTCGTTGACGGCGACAGAGCCATCACGGGTGCAGAGCTTGACGAGATGAGCGACGAGGAGCTTGACAGAGAGGTAAGAAACATCTCCGTTTATGCGCGAGTTTCTCCCGAAAATAAAATTAGAATAGTTAAAGCTTGGCAGAAAAAGGGTGAGGTCGTTTCTATGACCGGTGACGGTGTTAATGACGCACCTGCATTAAAGGCTGCTGACATCGGATGCGCTATGGGCATCACCGGTACTGACGTTGCCAAGGGCGCTGCCGATATGACTCTTACCGACGACAATTTTGCAACCATCGTTGAGGCTGTAAAAGAGGGTAGAGGTATTTTTGAGAATATCAAAAAGGTCGTTGGATTCCTTCTTTCTACCAATCTTGCAGAGGTCCTTGTAGTATTTATTTCTACGGTTATCCTCGGATTCATTGACGGACTCGGCAATCCCTTCGTTCCCATCCAGCTTCTCTGGATCAACCTTGTAACCGACTCGCTTCCTGCAATTGCGCTCGGTATGGAGGCTGTTGAAAGTGACGTAATGTACCGCAAGCCCAAGCCCAAGAACGAAAGCCTTTTCGCTAACGGACTCGGACTCAAGATCGGTCTTAACGGCGTGCTTTTGACCGTCACGACTCTCGTGGGTTATATTATCGGCGCGATAGTTATGAAGGATGCAAAAGGACTCAACCACACCGCCGGAAGCACAATGGCGTTTATGATACTTGCGATGAGCCAGCTCGTGCAAGCACTTAATATGCGCTCCTCCCATTCGCTTTTCAAGGTTGGATTCTTCTCCAATAAGACTATGAATCTTTCACTCATCGCTTGCACCGCTCTTACCGCCTTCGTGCTTTTCACTCCCGGCGTAGTGGGTGTATTCAGTATGATGATACTTGATTGGTGGATGTACCTTATCGGAATCGGACTTTCACTGCTTCCCATTTTTGTAATGGAGCTTGCAAAGCTGTTTGGATTTATTAAGAATTCCCATCACGCATAAACAAATAGGGCAGAGGCGCGAGCCTCTGCCCATAAGTTATTTCTTGATCTTTTTTTTGTACTCGCTCGGAGAGATGCCGATTTTTTTCTTGAACGCACGTGAAAAGCTGTGGATGGTGGAGTAAGATAGCATATCCGAAACAGTGCTGACGGATACGTCCTCGCGTAAGAGCTTCTTTGCCTCCGTGATCTTCAGATCCGAGTAGTATTCCATAGGACCGCATCCCGCATATTCGCAAAACAGCTTTGAAAGCTTTGATTTTCCCATATAGAAGGTCTTGCATATATCCGCGAGCGAAACGTCGGAGTATAGATTTTCTTTCAGATATTCAATAACCAAGTTTACCGTTGAGTTTTGGGCAAGCTCACGCGCAGCCTCACTCTTGTTCGTTTCGTTTGCAAGATCCGTACCGCTGCGGCGCAAATGTAAAAGCAGCTCAATAAGATAGCATTCAAGCAGTTGGCAGGAGTCGGAGGGGGAATTTTCAAAATTCAACGCGTTTTTATTGGCGTACTCGTGCGGTATCTCGCCGAGAGCGCGCGTCGCTTCGTTCATAAACAGCGAAAGCAGGGTTTTCGATGTCTTATCGAGGGTGAAAACCTTTTTCTCGAAGAAATCCATCGCGTCGCTTTTAGAGGTGAATGAAATGACCAGCATACTGTTTGAAACGATTTTATTTGATATATGCGCGTGTAGTTCCATCGGCTTGTTGAATATTACTTGTCCTTGTGAAATAGTCTGTCCCATCCCCTCTGTGATGGCGTTAACCTCGCCGCTGTCAACGTACATAAGCTCCCAAAAGTCATTTCTCTGCGGTGGGTGCGAAAAATCCTTTCCGAATTCAAAATAGTATATACTGTTAAAGCCATCGATGTGAATATCCCTCTTGATAGGCTGAAGTTCAAAATCCATATTCTGGTCCTCACGGAATATTTGATAAATAATCTACAAGGTTTGATAAATACAAATCCATATAAATATTGTATCATATTATTGTAGTAAAGTCAATAAAACAGTAGATTTTTTTGCGTTTCTTTTGTATATTTTGATGCAACGCGGCAAAAATCACATTTTTTATGAGATGCCGCTTGGATATTCAATGACGCAGATTTAGGAAGGTTTGCCAAATTTTAATCGATCACGGATAATAATTTAAATTAGGATAAAGGAGATACCAAAATGGGAAAACATTCAGATTTCCGTTATAACACAGGCGCTACCAAAGTACCGTGGGCGGCTGTCGGTGAAAACTACAATGAAAGTGACCTTATGGAAATAGTCAAGTTCTTGATGCAGGGTGAGGGCGCGGAGTATGAGGCAGCTTTAGCACTTGTACGTGACGGCGTCAGCAAGCTCGGTAAGGTTTCCACACCTCCCGGTAAGCTTTCGCTCGGCTCGCAGGTTGAGGCGGCTGAGGCAGCTTGTAACGAATATCTCGGTACAGATAGCTCGACCTTTGTAACCAATGCTACCGCCGGCTTTGAAATAGCATATAAGTATGCAAATCTTCAACCGGGTGACGAGGTTATCGTACCCGCAATAACATTTGTTGCCACAATGGCGTATCCCCTTGCGGTCGGCGCAAAGCTCGTATTTGCTGACGTTGACCCCAAAACCATAAATATGGACCCGAAGGACGTCGAAAGAAAGATAACGTCCAAAACCAAAATGATAGTACCCGTACATATCGGCGGTTATCCCGTTGACCTTGATCCTATCATCGCTCTTGCAAAAAAACACAATATTCTCGTTCTTGAGGATGCCGCACACGCATTCGGCGCAATGTATAAGGGAAGAAAGGTTGGAACGATAGGTGATTTCGCTTCCTTCAGCTTCCACGAGGTAAAGAATATCACCTCCTTCGGTGAGGGCGGTATCGCAACCACCACCATACCCGGATTTGCCCCCGAGATGAAGCGCGCGCGCTTCTTCGGCACGGATTTTACAAAGCCCATCAAGAATTGGCTCTACAACGTAACTCCCATCCAGGGCAAATACGCCCCCTTCGTTGCGCTTAATTCCTCTACCACCGAAATTCAGGGACTCGGTCTTAAGCTCCAGGTTTCAAGAAACGAGGAGATAATCGCTGCGCGCCGTAGCGCCGCTGCATACCTTAACGAGCGCTTTGCAGTTTGTGACGCGATAATCCCGCAGGACCTTGGTAACGAGGATGTGAAGCCTACCTTCCACCTCTATCTGCTCCAGATTGATCCCGAGAAGGCAGGCGGCGACGTGCAGACCTTAAAGCGCAAGCTTGAGGAAAAGAGCGTAACCAACATCCCTCACTTCGGACCTCTTTACAGATTCAAGGTCGTAAGCGATATGGGATACGATCAGGACGAAATTGCAAAGACCTGTCCCGTATGCGAGGAGGTATTCTATAAGAGATTTACCCACCTTCCTCTTTACGGCCTCACCCCCGAGCAGCTTGAATACATGGCTGACGCGGTGCTTGAAGCCGTTGCTGAAATGCAGCGTGGAGAATAAACTAAATTAAATTTAAGCGGACTCCCTTCAACCTAAGCGGTGTCCGCTTTTTTGCGCGCATATGAGTAAATATTGACAAAATGGGAAACATATGTTATAATAAATCGGTGTATTCGAGATAATATCACCCCGATTTGTTGAACATACATAACCTGTTTGACAATTATTTCGCAGTATTTAGGAGATTTACATGAACGATTTTGTAATTTGTACCGATTCAGCATCGGATATTAAAAAAGAAACGCTTGAGAGCTGGGGCGTTCATTCTGTCAGCCTTACCTTCAGGTTTAACGGCGAGGATAAGGTCTACTATAACGACGAGGTTGACGTTCTTGATTTTTATAATAAAATGCGCGCAGGCGGTGTTGCCAAAACTGCCGCGGTAAACCCCGGGGAATTTTCTGCTATGTTCGAGCCTATACTTTCCGCCGGCTCCGACCTGCTTTATCTTGGATTTTCATCGGGCCTCAGCACGACGTACAACAGTGCAAGAATAGCAGCCGAGACACTTTCGGCAAAATACCCCGAAAGAAAAATTATCACAGTGGATACTCTTGCCGCTTCTGCCGGAGAAGGACTTCTCGTGCGCCTTGCGGTAAATAAGAAAAATGACGGCGCGAGCGTAGAGGAAACCGCCGATTACGTAAAAGCAATGATACCGAAGCTTTGCCATTGGTTTACGGTTGACGATCTCGTTTATCTTCAGCGCGGCGGCCGTATCAGCGCGGCGTCGGCATTTTTCGGAAATGCCCTTGGTATAAAGCCGGTCTTGCACGTTGATGATGAGGGACATCTCGTAAACGTCAGCAAGGTTCGTGGCAGAAGAAGCGCGATCAATATGCTTGCGGATAAGTACGATGAGCTTGCCGACGACCGCGAGGGCGGAATCGTCTATATTTCCCACGCGGACTGTATGCGCGACGTCGAGCAGCTTGCAAATATCATTAAGCAGAAGCACGGCGCTTCGGTTGAAATCGTCACCGACGTAGGACCTGTCATCGGAGCACATTCCGGCCCCGGAACCCTGGCACTGTTTTTCGTCGGAAAAAACAAATAATATAGCAGCATATTCAGAGGTTAACGTATGGCAAGCACAGAAAAAAACGAGAATGTCAGCGTGGTGGCCGAGAATGCTGCCACCGCTAAAAATAAAAAGGAAGGCAAAAACGCCAAAAAGGCGGGAAAGCCGAAGACTGAAAAGGTAATTAAGGAAAAAAACAAGAAGTCTAACGCGAAAAAGAAATCATCCCTGAAGTATCTCGGAGGACTTCTGTTCAAAAAGATGGCATTCGGCGGCGCAAAGGAATTAAGCTCAAACGCCGACGAGGTGAATAAGCTCAACGTCTTTCCCGTTCCCGACGGTGATACCGGCGATAATATGAGAATGACGATCGAAAGCGGAATTCTTGAAATGGAGGGGGTTGAAACCGATAATATAGGAACGGTCATCAAATCTCTTTCTCACGGTATGCTACTCGGTGCGCGCGGAAACTCCGGTGTTATACTTTCCCAGTTCTTCGCGGGCATTGCAGAGGGACTTGAATCAGCGGAGAAGGCGGATGCCAAAACCCTCGGCTGTGCACTCGAGATGGGTGTTAAAAAGGCGTATTCATCGGTTAAGACTCCTACGGAGGGAACTATCCTTACGGTTGCGAGAGAGGCTGTGGAGTATGCGGTTTCCCGCCTGGACTCCGCCAGCACGATACACACCCTTTTTGCCGATCTTGCGGGAGAGATGAACCGTTCGCTTGAAAGAACACCTGAAATTCTTACAGTTCTTAAGGAGGCGGGCGTCGTAGATAGCGGTGCTGCCGGACTTTATTACATCATAGACGGATTTAACAGAGTTCTTAACGGTAAAAAGATCAAGGGGCCCGATGTGAGCGTATCTGAAAGCTCTCCCAAGCGTGCGCCCAATGCTACCTCGTTCGGTCCTGACAGTGTAATGGAATATGGCTATTGCACCGAATTCCTTCTCCAGCTCCAAAACTCAAAGACCGATATTGCAAGCTTTGACGTGGATGCACTTCGCTCGTACCTTGCCGAGCTCGGCGATTCCATCGTTGCATTTAAAAACGACAGCATCGTAAAGGTGCACGTACATACTCTTACACCGGAAAAGGTTTTGGAGTATGGGCGCAGATACGGTGAATTTTTGACGGTAAAGATTGAAAATATGTCCCTACAGCATTCCGAGCTTAACACGAAGGATGCGACTTTGGAAAAAAGAGAAGAGCCAAAAGCAGAGGTTAAGACCGAACTGAAAAAGTACGGTGTTGTAACCGTTTGCAACGGAGAAGGACTTGAGGCGTTATTCCATGATCTCGGTGCGGACGTAACCGTGACCGGCGGTCAGACTCATAACCCCTCTACCAGCGATTTTCTTGAGGCATTTGCCACGGTAGCTGCAGAGCATATCTTCGTTTTCCCGAATAACGGCAATATCTTTATGGCGGCACAGCAGGCGGCGGGTCTCTATGAGGCTGCACGCGTGCACGTTATATCCAGCAAAAATATAGGCACGGGCTACGTCGCGCTTTCTTCACTTGATTACTCCAACCCTGACGTTGACGCGGTAATCAGCGGTATGGAGGATGCTATGGCACGCGTCAGCGCAGGCTATATCTCCCCCTCAATTCGCGATGCCGATATGAACGGCGTGCATATAAATAACGGAGATACGATCGGAATTATAGATAAGGAGATCGTCCTTTCCGATTCGGAAAGAATATCTGCGGCAGAGAAGCTTGCGGATAGACTTCTTCTTATGCCGGATAAATTTATGCTCACCGTATTTTCCGGTGTTGATGCGACGGATGAGGAATGTGCGGCACTTGAAGGATATCTTTCAGAAAATCATCCAGATGCCGAGGTCTATTTCATCAAGGGCGGTCAGGAGATTTATCCCTTTATCTTCGTAGCGGAGTAAATATATGAAAATCAATACGGTTCTTTTTGATCTTGACGGCACGCTTTTGCCGATGGATCTTAACGTCTTTACACGAACGTATCTCGGTGCGCTTGCAAATTATCTTGCGAACTACGGCTACGAGCCGAAAAAGCTTGCGGATTCCATACTTGTTGGTACAGCGCAAATGCTTAAAAACGACGGAAGGGCGACAAATGAGTCGGTATTCTGGAATAGGATGACCGAAATATACGGTGAGAATATCCTTGCCGATAATCACCGCTTCGAAGCCTTTTACAGAGATGAATTTGATAAGGTGCGCGGCGTGTGCGGATACGATGCACGTGCGGCAGAGTCGGTCGGAAAAATTAAGGAAATGGGACTTGCAGTCGTCCTTGCAACCAACCCGCTCTTCCCGAGTATTGCCACCGAAAAGCGCATCGCCTGGGCAGGACTTACTCCCGATGAATTCGTGTATTTTACATCCTACGAGAATTCAAGCTTCTCAAAGCCGAACCCGAATTACTACCGCGAAATAATAAATAAGCTCCGTCTCGACCCCGAAAAAACGCTTATGGTCGGAAACGACGTCGATGACGATATGATAGCCGCGACACTCGGTATGAAGGTGTTTTTGCTCACAGACAACCTTATTAACGGCAGTGGCAAGGATGTGTCTGATTATCCGAGCGGCAGCTTTGAAGAATTGATTGAATATGTAAAAAGCTTCATATAAAGCAGAGCAGAATTTTCAAATTTTAAAAATAAAAAGCACGGAGAGCTTGCGTTCTCCGTGCTTTTTTTGGTGCCGGTAGTCGGGGTCGAACCGACACGGTATTGCTACCTTCGGATTTTGAGTCCGACGCGTCTGCCAATTCCACCATACCGGCGTGTGTTGCCACGGGCATAATTATAGCATACTTTTTTATAAAAATCAATATCGTTTTACAAAAAGTTTACTGAAATTTTGCCGTTAATATTGTAATTATTTAAAATATATTGTATAATGTTATGTAGAAAATATTTTGGGAGGCTTTATGTTTAAGAGTGACACTTTTGTAACTAACGATATAACTCGCGCGAATATCGCCTCTCTTTCAAAGAAGCAGTCAAGGCTTGAGGAGCAGAGAATATGCGAAATATCCGAGCTCGCCGACGATGCCGCGCGCTATGGAGCGTCTATGCTTGCCGACGGATACGGGGTATACGAGGTGCTCTCACTTCTTTCCGACTCCGCGCTCTCGGCGACTGTCACTAACAGTGCGGTAATAAAGGAAAACGAGCCGCGCCTTCTATCTTACGTTAAAATGACGGACGCTCGTGACAGAGTTTCCTTTTCCGAGCTTTTCACAGAGCGCCTCTCGGGCTTGGGATTCAAGATCGGTGAGTCTGATTTTCTTCGCTGTGAGGATGGGGACAGGACCTTCACGTATGTCAAAAATCCGCTGGCCGATGAGGCGTACGACGTTTTTTCGCAGGAATTTGATAACCCGAGGGTAAAATATTCCGTCACTCTTGCCGAGGCGGCGGCGCGCGTTGGGCGCGGCGAGGTTGAATTCGCGCTTTTGCCGCTTGAGGAGCGCGGTGGAGCAAGACTTGCGGCGGTTGCCGCTATACTCTTCAAAGAGGATCTGAAGATCAATTCCGTAATTCCCGTATTCGGATATGAGGGCACGGCAGACGTAAAATACGCCCTGGTATCACGGCACTTCTCGATCAGTCCTATCTCTCCAGACGATGACAGATATCTTGAGATCAGGCTTCGCGCAGACTCCTCCGTCGCTCTTTCGGAGCTTTTCTTTGCGGCTGACGCGCTTGGGACGGGAGTATATCGGTTAAACACCATTACCTTTGATACCGAGGACGGACCTATCCTTTATTACTCCGTGGTTTTTCGCGACGAGGGACGGGATTTCACATCGCTTTTAACATACTTAACTTTATTCTCGGGAGCTTATACCCCGATAGGAATATATAAAAATCTTGAATAGGAGCTTTATTATGAAAAAGCATATCGAATATAACACGAAGGGCACTTGCTCTCGCAAGGTAATCATTGACGTCGAAGACGGGGTAATAGTGGACTGTAGCTTCGTTGCGGGCTGTCCCGGCAACACTATGGGCGTTGCAACTCTTGTAAAGGGAATGACGGTCACCGAGGCTATCGAAAGGCTTAAGGGTATAAGATGCGGTGCTAAAAGCACCTCCTGTCCCGATCAACTTGCACGGGCACTTGAGGAATCTCTTGTAAAAAATTAGGAGGTAGTTTATGAACGCTTTTTATATGGAATATCAAAGGTGGTTAAGCTGTGAATGCCTCACCCCTTCGGAGCGCGAGGAGCTTATCTCCATAGCGAACGACTCCGAGCAGCAAGAGCTTCGCTTTGCCGCTCCTATGAATTTCGGCACTGCCGGCTTGCGCTCTACGATGTATATGGGCATCGGATGTATGAACCGCTTCACCGTTGCACAGGCAACTCGCGGAATTGCGGCTCTCGTTAAGAAAAACGGTGGAGAGGCGAGGGGCGTTGCAATTGCTTACGACTCACGCAACAATTCCGAGCTTTTCGCGCGCATAAGCGCATCCGTGCTTGCAGGTTCGGGCATCAAGACCTATATATTTGATGGAATCCGCCCAACCCCCGAGCTTTCCTATGCGGTACGCGAACTTGGTGCTATGGCGGGTATAAACGTCACTGCCTCTCACAACCCAAAGGAATATAACGGCTATAAGGCATATTGGGAGGACGGTGCGCAGATAAGTCCCGCACAGGCAGAGATCGTTTCTGCGGAAATGGCAAAATTTGACGTGCTTTCTCTTGATGGACTTTCCGACTTTGACAATGCTGTGAAGAGTGGAATTATAACCGTGCTTGACGAGTCGTTTGATGAGAAATATATGAGCGCAGTGCTGAAAACCGCCATCAATCACGATGCGGTACGCGAGGTTGCCGACAGCTTAAAGGTCGTCTATACACCGTTGCACGGCGCGGGATATAAGCTTGTGCCGCAGGTGTTCCGTCGCCTCGGACTAAAGCATCTTTATACAGTGGACGAACAGATGACTCCGAACGGTGACTTTCCCACCGTTGCAAAGCCCAACCCGGAATATGCTGCCGTCTTTAAGATGGGAATCGATATTGCTAACTCGGTTGGCTCCGACCTCGTTATAGCAACCGACCCCGACTCCGACCGCGTAGGCGTTATGACTCGTGCGGCAGATGGAAAATTCGTCACAATATCGGGTAATCAGATGGGCGCGTTGCTGCTTGATTACGTAATCAATGCAAAAAGGGCTGCGGGAAAGCTACCTGAAAACGCTTATTGTGTTAAAAGTATAGTTTCCACCGATATGGCATACGGCATTGCTAAAAAGCAGGGAGTAAGGCTTCACGACGTTTTGACCGGCTTTAAGTTTATCGGTGAGGTTATCAAAAA
>JAGCJI010000005.1 GCA_017648085.1 Clostridia bacterium
CCTCGGCGCTTTGCTTACACTCGGCTTGCTCTGCTCGCACTCTGTGGACTTCGCTTTGCAAAAACAGTTATTAACTGTTTTGTGCTTTGCTCACAGTTTATAACGGGTATATTTAATACCTTTTATATATTTGGAGTCCTGCAAAAGCAGGGCTTTTTGTTTTTGCATAAATTATCTAATACTGCGTTAAAGCTTCGACTCGTCGCTCTCGGAGTAGGTAACTACACCGTCGTGCTCCTTGCTCGCTTTGCCTTGTCTTAAATAATTTCTGCTAAAAACCCTTTGCATAAATTATCCAATACTGCGTTAAAGCTTCGACTCGTCGCTCTCGGAGTAGGTAACTACACCGTCGTGCTCCTCGGTCGCTTTACCTTGTCTTAAACAATTTCTGCTAAAAAACCGGTGTGTAAGTCCTGCAAAAGCAGGGCATTTTGTTTTCTTATATAATTTCTGCTAAAAAACACCTTGACAATGGCTTTGTTTTGCTATAATGTTTTTGCCACTAGCCCCATGTAACAGGGTAGCAACGGCTTTCTGCGCGTTGACAGAGAAGACATCTTGGCTTTTAGGCGAGACTTCTCAGCCACTCCCCATGGAGTCTTTTTTTATTTTCTAAATTTATTGACTTGTTGGTGCGCATAATATATAATATAAATGTACGTAATGATTTCTCGGGAAAACGCGGGAAATAGTGTAATTTATAATACAAACTAGAGGTTTACCTTGGATAAAAAGTATGATATAATTGCTTTCGACCTTGATGGCACGTTGACCGACCCCGCACGTGGATTGATCGCGTCTTTCGTCTATGCTCTCGGCAAGGCAGGGATTGATTATGGGGATAAGAGTACGCTTCATCGCTTTATTGGACCGCCTATATATACCGAGTGGCAAAAGGTGTTCGGTATCACACCGGAGCACTCTACTGTTGCCCTTAATCTCTTTCACGAATACTACTCTGTATACGGTTGGTGGGATAACGAGATGTACGGGGGCGTGTCGCAAATGCTTGCCGAATTGAAGAAAAAGGGTAAGAAAATAATCCTTTCAACATCAAAGCCCGAGCATTTTGCAAAAAAGATTTTAGCCCTTTTTGAAATTGATAAATACTTCGATTTTATAGGTGGCGCTATCAGCGATAAGGAACGAGATAAAAAGCACGAGGTGCTTGAATACGCCTTGAATTCGGTGGGGGCTACCGACCGCTCTCGCTGTATACTTGTCGGCGACCGTTGTTATGACGCGGAGGGGGCAAAAATATGCGGCATCGACTCTCTCGGAGTGCTTTACGGGCACGGCACGGCTGACGAAATTATGGCGGCGGGCTTTACCCGTGTCGCAAAAACAGTAGAAGAGATAAATAAAATATTGGAGTGATAAAAATGGAATCATACGTTATTAAAGCAAGACGACAGCTTCACATGTACCCTGAAATCGGATTTGACCTTGACAAGACTCTCACCTTCTTAAAGGGAGAGCTTGATAAAATGGGGGTCGAATATACCGAAAAATATGGAAAGAGCGGTCTCGTCGCTACCGTGAACCCCGAGAAAACCAATTTTACCATTGGTGTCCGCGCGGATATGGATGCGCTTCCTATCAAGGAGGAGTGCGACGTTCCGTTTAAATCCAAAATTGACGGACAAATGCACGCTTGCGGGCACGACGCGCATACCGCAATGGCTCTTGACGCCTGCAGACGCATAAATGAGATGCGCGAGAAGATAAATTGCCGTGTTAAATTCATCTTCCAGCCGGCAGAGGAGTATCCCCCGTCGGGCGCAAAGCTTATGGCTGCCGACGGCGTTATGGACGATATTGATTGCATTATCGCGCTTCACGTTGATACGGCTTACGATGCCGGTCAGATTGGCCTTTCCGTTGGTCCGCAAAACGCAACAAGCGACGGCTTCCACCTCGAATTTTATGGTAGGTCGGCACACGTTGCGCACCAGGAAAAGGGTATTGATGCCATTATGATGGCGGTAAAAGCTTACACGGATATCGAGTTTATGATTGCAAAGGAAGTAAAGGCGGCCGACCCCGTTATATTTAACGTCGGCGCAATTCACGGCGGTGTCACCAATAATATCATATGCGATCACGTATCCATGTACTGTACTCTCCGTACGCAAAAAGACGAGCTTGCCGAGAGTATTATTGAGAAAATAAAGAAAATTGTCGCAAGCGTTGGCGACAGCTCGGGCGGCAGAGCGGAGTTCGTTGAGGATAAGCATTATCCCATCGTACATAACAATCCCAAAATGACAGAGCTTGTACGCGCTGCAGCAGCAAAGGTCGTAGGTGATGACCACGTCCTTCCGAGAATTAGAACTATGGGCGGCGAGGACTTTTCATATTTTGCAAACCTCAAGCCGGGCTGTATGTTCCGTCTTGGAGTGCGCAACATAGAAAAGGGATACACCGTTGCCGTACACAACGGTAAATTCCAAATAGACGAGTCTGCACTCGAGATCGGAAGCGACGTATTCGTTCAGTTCCTTCTTGATAATATGAACGGCATAAGCTTTGAATAAATAAAATAAGCGAGGCACTCTTCACGAGTGCCTCGCTTATTTTATTGGGGAAAGCCTTTGTGTTGAATTACTTCTCGTCGCTATTCTTTGCAACTACTTCAACACCCTTGTAGTAACCGCAAGCCTTGCATACGCGATATGCAAGATTTACTTCGCCGCACTGAGGGCAAGCAACAAGGTTGGTGGGCTGTTCAAGCTTCCAAACGCTGGAGCGTCTCTTCATTTTTCTCGCGTGAGAAACCTTTCTCTTTGGTACTGCCATTGTGATTACCTCCTAAAATGAGCCTGCTTACAAGCATTCTCTGTATGTGTGTTATTTTTTCATTTCATCAAGCAGCTTTTGAAGTGGGAGTAGTCTTGGATCAATCTCTTTTTTTAGACAATCGCATTCGCCCTCGTTCAAGTTTTTGCCGCATCGCTGGCATAAGCCCTTGCAATCCTCGCGGCAGAGGAAACGTGCGGGAAACTCCATCTCTATTTGAGCGCGGAGCTGCTCGTCCATATCCAAAAAACCGTCCTCGATGATTGCATAATCATCCAGCTTATCCTCATCAAGATCACCGAGAAGATTTCTGGGTGCAACAGTTTTCTCAAGGTCAAGGGAGAACGTGCCGCTGATAGGGGAAAGGCATCTTGCACATTGGGCGGTATAATCTACCGACAGGTCAAGCTGCATCCTCATATAGCCGGCGGTGTTGGTAATATCGCCCTTTACCTTCATGGGAGAAGGAAAACTTACACCGTAAAGAAAGCTCGAGGTGTCCTCCGGATCAATATCAAGCAGAAGCTCATAGTCAAACGCGAGCAGTCTTTCGCCTGCCAACAGCGGTCTAAGATCAAGCTTCACTTCGATACCTCCCCGCGCTACGGATCGTAGCGTTTTTGCCGTTTGGGCATAGTTTAGGCTATGTTCCCAAAGTCGTACACTCTATTATATAACTAAAGTTCTACATTGTCAAGAGCTTTTTTCAAAAAAGTGTGTTTTTTGTCGGTGCATTTGGTGCAATATTTTGCAGTCGTGCGCGCACGAAAATATTATTGACTTTTTTATAAAGGTAGTGTATAATTTAAACAGAAAAATATTCGTAAAATCAGGAGGATAGCCATGCTTACCGACATTGAAATAGCCCAGTCCGTGATTCCGAAAAATATAAGCGAAATTGCACGCGCGGCGGGAATCGAAGAAAAGTACGTAGAGCAGTATGGAAGGGTTAAAGCAAAAATAGACCTATCTCTCCTTGAAGATAAGAAGAATGCACCTGACGGCAAGCTTATACTTGTGACGGCAATAACCCCCACCCCTGCAGGTGAGGGAAAGACCACGACCACGATCGGCCTTGCCGACGGAATGCGCCGAATAGGGAAAAACGTTACGGTCGCGCTTCGCGAGCCTTCGCTTGGTCCGGTTTTCGGTGTAAAGGGCGGCGCGGCAGGCGGCGGATATGCACAGGTTATTCCGATGGAGGATATAAACCTTCATTTTACGGGTGATTTTCACGCTATCGGCGCGGCAAACAACCTTCTTGCCGCAATGCTTGATAACCATATATACCAGGGTAACGCTCTCGGTATCGACGTCCGCAGAATAAGCTGGAAAAGATGCGTTGATATGAACGACCGTCAGCTTCGCTTTGTCACAAACGGCCTTGGTGGGAGGTTTAACGGAGTGCCGCGTGAGGATGGGTACGATATAACCGTGGCGTCCGAAATTATGGCGGTGCTTTGCCTTGCAGCCTCGGTGGATGACCTTAAGGTGCGACTTGCGAGAATGGTTGTGGCGTATACGTATGACGGAAAGCCCGTAACGGCGGGCGACCTCAAAGCGACGGGTGCTATGGCGGCTCTCTTGAAGGACGCCTTGAAACCGAATCTCGTGCAGACTTTGGAGGGAACTCCCGCAATCGTACACGGCGGCCCGTTTGCAAATATTGCTCACGGCTGCAATTCCGTTATAGCGACGAAAAACGCGCTTAAAATTTCCGATTACGTAGTAACCGAGGCGGGCTTTGGAGCTGATCTCGGTGCTGAAAAGTTTCTTGATATCAAATGTCGCGCGGCAGGTCTGACTCCGTCGGCGGTGGTAATCGTAGCCACCGTGCGCGCACTAAAAATGCACGGTGGACTCGCAAAAACCGAGTTGAGCTCGGAAAATCTCACAGCCCTTGAGCGCGGAGTGCCCAATCTTCTTCGCCACGTGTCAAATATCAAAAACGTATATAAGCTTCCCTCCGTCGTAGCGATAAACCGTTTCCCGACGGACACGGATGCAGAAATAGAATTTATAATTGAAAAATGCCGTGAGCTTGGCGTTAACGTAGTCCTGTCTACCGTTTGGGCAGAGGGGGGCAAGGGCGGCGAGGAGCTTGCCCGCGAAGTAGTACGTCTTTGCGAGGAGGAGAAGGGTAATTTTACCTTCGCATACGATCTCAACACAACGATTGAGGAAAAAATAAAGGCGCTGGTGTGCCGCGTATACGGCGGTAGCAGTGTCAGAATACTTCCCGCCGCGGCAAAAGAGATCGACACTCTCCGCGCTCTCGGATATGATAAATTGCCGATATGCGTTGCAAAAACGCAGTATTCCTTCTCTGACGACCCGACCAAGCTCGGTGCTCCCTGCGATTTTGAGCTGACCGTAAAGGGCGTGCGGGTTTCTGCCGGTGCGGGATTCGTTGTGGTGCTTACCGGTGACATAATGACTATGCCGGGACTTCCTAAAATTCCCGCAGCGGAGAAAATTGATGTTGACTCAAGCGGGAAAATAACCGGACTCTTCTAAAAAGGACGTTTGAAATGAAACTTATAATTGCGTCAAATAATCAGCATAAAATACTCGAAATCAAAAATATACTAGGCGACCGTTTTTCCGAGATAATCTCCTTAAAGGAGGCAAATATTTCACACGAGGTCGTCGAAGACGGAAATACCTTTATGGAAAACGCCTACAAAAAGGCAAAGGAGATTTCCGATATGTGCGGTGTTGCGGCTCTCGCTGACGACAGCGGCATATGCGTAGACGCCCTCGGGGGCGCACCGGGAATTTACAGTGCCCGCTTTTCGGGTGGCAGCGATGATGACAACAACGCGCTTCTGCTTGAAAAATTACGCGGCGTGAGCAATAGAGGAGCGCACTATACGTGCGCAATGTCACTCGTTTTCCCCGACGGAAAAGAGATTTTCAGCGAGGGATATATGTACGGCGACATAACGGAAGCACCCGTAGGTGACGGCGGCTTCGGATATGACCCGCTCTTTATACCCACGGGTGAGAGTCGGACTGTGGCAGAGATGAGCGCCGAGGAGAAAAACGCAATAAGTCACAGAGCAAATGCTCTTTTACTGCTCGTAAAAAAACTCGACGGAGAGGGATAAAATGTCCACGGTTCTTATAGTACTTGAAATCATAGGAGTAATTTCCTTTTCGGTTACGGGCGCATTGATGGCAATAGACAAGGAAAGCGATCTGCTCGGTGTAATCTTTCTTTCTGTCATAACCTCCTTTGGCGGAGGAATGCTGCGAGATCTGTTTATAGGCAACACACCCCCACTTTTTTTCTCCAGTTACTATCTTGCGGCAGTATGTATCGGCACGGCGATAACCGTGTTCGTGCTTGCGGCGATCTTTAAAAGGCAGTACGTTAAGCACGAGGGACTTATAAACGTGATTAATAATTACGTGGACGCCATCGGACTTGGAGTGTTCGTGATTTCCGGTGTCAAAATATGCATAGATTTCGGGGTTACGAACCCATTTCTCATAGTGATCATGGGTATGTTAAGCGGCACGGGTGGCAGTATGACGCGTGACGTTATAATGAGAGAAGTACCCGCACTTTTCAAAAAGCGCATATATCTCATCGCAGGTATTGCGGGGGCATGCACGTACTATATAATGTTTAAGGCGGGGGTCTGGGACGTTGTTTCGGTTTCCGTCAGCGCAGGGCTTGTCGTTCTGATAAGAGTGCTTGCAACTATATTTAAGTGGAATATGCCGAAGGCAATAAGCTTTGATAAGCTTCGCGCCGAGGACGAAGAATAAAGGATTTTCTGATAGATCAGCCGCCGTCGGCGGAGAAAGAGGTGTAAGGTGGAAGGCTTTAACGAAAAGAATCTGCAGTTCTCAACGCCTGCCAGCTTGAAACGGAGAATAAAGGCTGCAAAAGCAACCGTAAAGGATAAGTATACCGTCTATATGGGTACGGCAAAAAAGCTTGTTGCCGCTCATAACGCTTTACTTGAGGCACAGGAAAAAAACGAATACAGTCCCAGTGCGAAAAATACGGCAAAGTGTGCTGTTGCCGATAATAAATTTAAGGCTGCGGCAAAGGAATACTTGACTTATGCCTCGCTCTACGAATCCTTTGTGGAGGATGTGGTTGCTCTGTACGACGAGCTTATTTTAAATGACAGACCCAGTGGCGCAAGGCGTGCGCGTGTATCATGCGAAAGGTTTGAAATACAGCAAAAAATGCTTCAGGAAAAGATTTACGACATCGTAAAGAGTGTCGATCGTATTCCCGAGTCAACAGAGGATTTGCGGCCGACCCGTGTAAAAGAAGAGGTGGAAGAAAGACCGAGGGCAAAAGTGGAACCGCAGCCTCAAATTCCTACTCAGGAGCAATATTACAGACCGTATTATATGCCACCGCAGGGCGTTACTATTGC
>JAGCJI010000059.1 GCA_017648085.1 Clostridia bacterium
AAATAACGAAGTTCAAAATAATTAACAACTTGACTTTTTGCCCATTTTGTATTACAATTCAAGTATAAAATCAACCTTAAGGAATGAAAATGAGCTACGTTAACGATACTTATGATATAATTATTCTCGCCGGACAGTCTAATGCACAGGGCTGCGGCAGGGGAGAAACAACCGAGGAATATATTCCCGATCCCGATATAATGCACCTTTTTGAAAACTGCACCTATGAGGTCAGGGTAAAAGACGGTATTGAAAAGATGTGCGTTGTTTGCGATGACCCTAATCTTTATATCGATATTGCAAAGGAGAGATGCGATGAGGCGGGTAAGATCTCAAGTTTCGGTCTTTCGTTTGCAAGAGAGTATAAAAAAGCAGGACTTCTTCCTAAAGGAAGAAAGCTTCTTATAGTCGAGGCAGGCGTCGGCGGCACAGGCTTTAAAAAGAAGCAGTGGGGTGTCGGTGACGAGCTTTACGAGAGGATGCTTCGTATGATCGATTACGCCCTTTCCTTGAATAGCGAAAGCACGCTGAAGGCCCTCCTTTGGCATCAGGGTGAGCACGATGCCTTTGAGGGCAACCCTCCCGAGATCTTTGAGTCACAGCTGTGCGCGCTTGTCCGTGCGGTAAGAGCAAGATATAACCTAAAGGATCTTCCCTTTATTTCGGCAGATTTTGTGAACGAGTGGAAGAATAAAAACATTGATATCTGCGCTCCGATAGTTGCTAAGATCAAGTCAGTAACAGAGGGCGAGGGAGGTGTTTTCATCGAAACGGCAGATCTCCTCTCAAATAACCAAAACCACGGTGACGGTGACGACATCCACTTCTGCCGCGAGTCGCTTAATATCCTCGGAAGACGTTATTTTGAGGCGTACAAGAATTTGCTTAATAAAAAATAAAAAAACGGATTGCTGCGCAATGCCACTCGTAGGACAAGCGCGGCAATCCGTTTTTTTGAAAAATAAGGAATTTTTTAAAACAGCTGCAAATTTGTTTCCTAAAACGATATTTTTTGTATCGAATTATGCGTATTAGTTCTTTTCGAAGAATATCTCTCCGTCGATGACGGTCTTTAAAAGCTCGTCGTCGGGTGTAACTACGATAAAGTCCGCATCGTATCCGACCTCGATCTTGCCTTTGTTGAGTCCCATATACTCGGCAGGGGTCGTCGATGCCATGTAATAAACGTCCTCTCTCGGAATTCCGAAGCGTACAGTACGGCGCACGTCCTCAAAGAGGTTGCACCAGCTGCCTGCAAGGTTGCCGTTTTCGTTTCTTATAATACTGTCCTTGATTATACGTACACGTCCCTCTCCGGTGTACTGTCCGTCGGGCAGACCCGAAACAGAAACCGAGTCGCTGACGAGTATCATTCTTTCCTTACCGAATACACGGTAGAGCATCTTTATCACCGACGGGTGCAGATGCACTCCGTCCGAGATCGCTTCCGCGTATATGCCCATTTCCATGCCTGCACCTATCGGGCCGGGCTCTCTGTGGTTTAATGGGGGGAGTGCGTTGAAGGTGTGGTTAAGACAGTCAGCACCCGCGTTTATAGCCTCGATCGCAGTGTCATAATCCGCACACGTGTGACCTATTGAGAATTTAACGTCGCCCGACAGCTCTCGTATAAAATCCATAGCACCGTCAAGCTCGGGCGCTATTGTGATGTACTTGATTTTTTCGTTGCCCTTGACCTCGGATACCTTGGGCAGTCTCATGCTCCAAAGGGGTATCGCTCCGGGCTTCTTGGGGGAAATATAGGGTCCCTCGAGGTGTATACCGGGCATATTAGCACCGTTTATGGCATCAAGGTCTATCTCGTCGAACACCGAGAGTCGCTCCGCAGGGACGGTCGTTGTGGGATACCACGTGGTTACACCGCTGTTTGCAAAGTATTCGCTTATGATGCATAGACTCTCTTTAAGCTCATCCTTGTCGTCAGTCACAAGGCAACGACCGAGCGAGCCGTGTGTATGTATATCTACAAGGCCGGGGAATACCTCCGCACCGCCGAGGTCTATTCCGTCGCCCCGAAGCTTGCCGATGGCACTGAATTTTCCGTTTGTGACCTCAAGGTCGCATATCTTGCCCCCAACCTTACAGTTTTTGTATATGTTTCTTTTCATAAGACCTCCGCTGGGCTTCTTTAAGAATTATTGTAGCATACAAAAGGAGTTTTGTAAAGAAAAAAATAACGGCGAGTCATATTGATCCGCCGTTATTATGCTGTTTAATTTACTTTGTTCCGAAAAGACGGTCGCCCACGTCAACAAGACCGGGGAGAATATAACCGTGCTCGTTAAGGCATCTATCACCTGCCGTACAAAAAATCAATCGTCAAAGCAAAAATATATGCTTGCCACAGCTATCTTTTTGTGGTAAAATAGACTTAACTAAATTTTAGGAGGTGATAGGATGCTCGACAAAATATACCTTGAGATAACCAACGTGTGCAATCTTGATTGCAGCTTTTGCCATAAGACGAAAAGAGCGAAAAAGCTTATGTCCGAGGAAGAATTTGATATTATAATATCAAAGCTTGAGGGCAGAGCAAAATATATCTACTTTCACCTCATGGGCGAGCCGACACTTCACCCCCTCCTTCCTATCTTTATAAGACGTTCACGCGAGCGCGGATTTTTGCCCTCGATCACCACAAACGGCTCGCTTTTAAATAAGTGTCGGGACAGCCTTATTGACACACCTCTTTACAAGGTCAGCATATCCCTGCACGCACCCGAGGCAAACCCCGCCTTTTCAAGCGAGGGCTATCTTGAGTCCTGCGTTGATTTTGCAAGAATTATGGCAAAGCGCGGCACCTACGTTGCCTTGCGGCTCTGGAATCTCGGCTCTGATGCTGACAACACGGATATCCTCGCTTATTTAAAGGATGAATTCCCCGGAGAGTGGCGTGACGTTCGCGGTGGTAGAAGCCAGCGCCTTGACGAGCGCATTTTTCTTGAGTGGGGAGAGCGATTTGATTGGCCTGACCCCAACGCTGACGAATGTGATAAGGACGCCGACCTTTTCTGCTACGGCCTACGTGATCAGGTGGGCGTGCTTGCAGACGGCACGGTCGTGCCGTGTTGCCTTGATGCGGATGCAAATTTAAGCCTTGGAAATCTTTTTGATTCAACACTTGAGGATATACTTTCCACACCGCGCGCAAGGGCGATTTATGACGGCTTTACAAGGCGGCGTGCAGTAGAATCGCTTTGCCGTAAATGCGGCTACGCAAGACGTTTTTCAAGGTGAATCAGGCGAATATGATAGTGTAGCACCGTATCGTGACCTGCTCAAAGGGATCTCGCGCTCGGTGCTGCACTTTTTTGTTTTTTACCGATAAGCTCTAAAAAAATAAGGCGCGTTTTGTAAAATCGCCTTACAAGTGTCGCTTGTTGACATTTTTGTAGAGCAGTTTTCGTATTTTCGCTCTATTTGGTTTCGAAAAACGATATTTTTGATTTGAAAATGGTATATCAAAAGATATAACCGTATGATACAATTTGTATAGAAAACAATCTCAAAGGAGATATTAATATGTTAAAAAGAACAATTATATTCGTTCTCTGTATTTTACTTACAGTAGCATTTCTCGTATCCTGCGGCGAGCAGGGCCCGAAAGGCGATAAGGGTGATACCGGCGATGCCGGTGTAGCAGGTCCTCAGGGCATTCAGGGTGAGCAGGGTGCCACAGGCC
>JAGCJI010000060.1 GCA_017648085.1 Clostridia bacterium
AAAGATCACCTTTCTCAACGTTGTCATTATTACCGTGCTTTTCAAAACCGCTGATTTTATCCGTCGCAGAATCATGGTTGATAGACCCGTCCGGTTGATTACCGATGCCGCAGAGAAAATCATGAACGGTGATTTTTCTGCCCGTGTGAAGCATATGCACGGCGGGGGCATGGAGGGGTTCAATCAAATCGGTGAGTCGATCAACAAGATGGCAGAGGAGCTTTCGAGCGTGGAAACGCTGCGAACCGATTTTATCGCCAACGTATCCCACGAGATGAAAACGCCGCTTGCGGTCATGAAGAACTACGGAACGCTTCTACAAGCCCCTGACCTTCCCGAAGAAAAGAGAGTGGAATACGCCAAGGCGATTACCGATGCTTCGCGCCGTCTTGCCGATATGATGACGAATATTCTCAAGCTCAACCGCCTTGAAAATCAGCAGATCTACCCGAACCCCACCACCTTCGACCTTGGCGAGCAGCTTTGCGAGAGCCTTTTGCAATATGAAAGCACGTGGGAGCGAAAGAATATCGAAATCGAAACCGATATTGCCGAGAACGTTCTTGTGTCTGCCGATGCGGAGCTTTTGTCGCTCGTATGGAACAATCTTTTCTCCAACGCCTTTAAATTTACCTACGATGGCGGCAAGGTAACGCTTTTTCTATCCTCGGACGATAAGTATGCAACCGTAAAAATAAGTGACACGGGGTGCGGTATGAGTGCCGAAGTGGGTGCACATATCTTTGAAAAGTTTTATCAGGGTGATACCTCACGTGCAACACAGGGTAACGGCCTCGGACTCGCGCTCGTTAAGCGCGTAATCGATATTTTAGAGGGCGAAATATCTGTTGAAAGTGCCGTAGGCGTGGGAACTACCTTTACGGTCAGAATCAGGAGGGGAACGAATGGATCTGAAGAAGCTCGGTAAACTCCTCCTACATCCCCACGTTGCCATAATGGTTTTGCTCATCCCGCTCGCAGCGGCAATGCTTATACTATCTATGGTTTTTCTCGGCACGGAGTCGCCGATCGCGATCTTCTCTTACGTCATTTCCGCCTACACGCTGACGGTCTGGTGCTTTAGAATACCCAAAATCGTTTGGTGGTGTAAACGCTTTAAGAATGAAAACAAATTTGCGCGGCGATGGCTTGAGGATGCGCGCCTGCGCGTGAACGTTTCGCTCTACTCTGCTTTTCTATGCAACGCCCTGTACGGAATCTTTCATTTATGGCTCGGCTTTTATCACCGCACGTTCTGGTTTTATTCGCTCGGTGCGTATTACCTATGCCTTGCCGGTGTGCGCTTCTATTTAGCTCGCCACACAAGCAAATACGCCCCCGGTGAAAAAGCGATCGCCGAGCTAAAAAAATACCGCGCCTGCGGCGGTATGCTGCTTGTGATGAATCTTTCGTTATCATTAATCATTTTCTTTATGGTTTACTTTAGCCGAACGTTCAAGCATCATATGATCACCACGATCGCAATGGCGGCTTACACATTCACCTCGCTGACAACCGCCATCATAAGCGTTATAAAATACAGAAAATATAACAGTCCCGCCTTCTCGGCATCAAAGGCGATAGGTCTGACGTCGGCTTCGGTATCAATGCTGACGCTTGAATCTACCATGCTCACGACCTTCGGTGGCGAAACTATGACGCCGACCGCACAAAAGTGGATGCTGGGCGCAACCGGTGGCGCAATCTCTCTATTAGTCGTTACAACGGCATTTTGTATGCTGGTAATCGGAACGAGAAAACTAAAACTATTAAAATCAGAGGATAAAAATGGATAACAACACGCAAAACGGATATACCTATACCTACTCCTCGCGCGAGCAGGCAGAGCTGAAAAAAATCCGCGAAAAATACACGCCCTCCTCCGAAAACGAGGATAAGCTTACACGCCTTCGCCGCCTCGATGCCAGCGTGACGAATACGGCGCAGGCGATCTCACTTGTTTTCGGTGTTATCGGTACTCTGACGCTAGGATTTGGCATGAGCCTTATTATGACCGATCTTGCCGTCAAGCTCGGACTTGGCGGCGGCGCGGCAATGGTGATCGGCATCGCCGTCGGAGTTGTCGGCGCGAGCCTTGCGAGCCTCGCATACCCAATCTACAATCTTATCGTCAAGGCAAAGCGCAAGCAGCTTGCACCCGAAATCATTCGTCTTGCCGACGAGCTTATAAAATAAGCGGCTAAAACGAAAAGGACACTCACAACGGCGACCTTCAATAAAGCAGGTCGCCGAACAATGTTTGCCCTTGCGGGCAAGTGATGTTACCTTCGGCAATGATGTTTACTGTGTAAGTGATATTACGCCTGACGACGTAATGGGCAAACATCACATCGCATTGCGCGTCAGTGCAATACATCACTGTGCGTAAGCGCAACATCATTATGAGCGAAGCGAATAACATCATTTTTTACCATCCGAAAACAAAATACGATATAACACACTATACCTTGCAGGGCAATGAAGCACGAAAAAAGGACGAGAATTTTCTCGTCCTTTTTGATTTTAATATAAGACCGCTTTGCAGTAGGTACCAAGGAGTGGCTTTTTTACGGGAATTTCTTCAAACTGAATATACGCTCGCTTGCCGCTTGTGAGCGAGCTCAACGCGCTCTGCGCGGCGTATGGGTTCGTGCGCGGAGCGCATCATCAAAGCAAAAGGACACTCGCAAGGAGTGTCCTTTTGCTTTGGTGAGCCAATGCCAAGCTAAATCGAACTCGGTATGCGGGAATTTCATAAATGAATATACGCTCACTTGTCGCTTACGAGCGAGCTCGACGCGCTCTGCGTGGCGTATGCGAACCCATATTCAAAACGCACGCGTTTTGAGTGGGTTCGTGTGCGGATCGCATCACCAAAACAAAAGGACACTCGCAAGGAGTGTCCTTTTGTTTTGGTGACCCGTACGGGAATCGAACCCATGTTACAGCCGTGAAAGGGCCGTGTCTTAACCGCTTGACCAACGGGCCGGTTGTGGTAGCGGATGTCGGATTTGAACCAACGACCTGCCGGGTATGAACCGGACGCTCTAGCCAACTGAGCTAATCCGCCATTTAAGCTTTGAGGGCTACCCGCCTCAAAATCTCGCTTGCCTATTATATCACACAAAAATATAAAAGTCAAGGTGTTTTTTAAAGTTTTTTCGTTTTTTGCCTTTTCGGCTCGAAATAAGCAGGTTAGACGGTTATTCCGCTCCCCTTTTCTTATGTCGGGCAGACGCAGTTGTTGGTGTGCCTAGCCGTAAGAGAATCGAACACATAAGGTTTTAAAAGATAGATTTCCCCATATACATCACCGAAATTTTTTTAAATATCCGCATATTTCTCT
>JAGCJI010000061.1 GCA_017648085.1 Clostridia bacterium
GCTGCCACTATAAAGATAAGCAAGTATATTGATAACTGCGCAATGTATCCAATGATCTTCCAGATGGCAAATTCCGGATTGCTGTGGATTCCATAATATCCTTGAGTAAAATAACAGAATAAGATTATCAGCGTCAAGAGCAATAGAAGTATTGATGTTGCATCAGCGCGCTTTTTCTTTAAAATGTCTGCTAACACCCATAAAAACGAACAGAAAGTGAAAGAGCAAATATATTGAATAAAAGTGCTCCAATTTCCCGAAAAAGCGGGGAGTATAGTAGGCATAGAAATAGCGATACAAATCAAGATGCTTTTGAATTCGTAAAGCATATTCCGTGATTCTATGCATGCAATTATGAAAAATTTGATAAGTAATAGTAGCAAATTTATAGCCAAGAATTCAAATGCAATAAAAATTCCGTATCTGCGTATGCTTCCGGGAAATCTCAATGCGACCTCAGTATGTATCGTATATGCTAAAACAAAGCACACCGTGATAGCGATCGATACAATTCTTGAGGTTTTGTCAGAAATATACCTTTTACGCTTTTCCATTAAATCATTCTCCTTTCAATAATATGCTTCTCTAAAAGTATTAAAACCGAAAACAAACTAGCACATGTCAAAGACGTATAGCTTATTATTCTAGTAAAATCCTCTTGTAAAAGGCACGTATCTCTGTATATACTGAAAGCCGAGATTGCTGTAATAAGTGCATACAACACAAACGAATTGTTTATTATAAACTTGTTTTTGAGCGGAATTTGAATGCACAGTAATATTATGAGCGAAATTGCCGTGCAGGCATATTTAAGATACAAATCAGCGGTTATAAAATTTAACGCGGTTAATACAGCTGCTGTAAACAAGATAGCAATAACAAGTTTCTTCAGGTTAAGCTTTGCTTTTATAAGTGAGATAACACAAACCGCAATGTTAATCAAATTTACGATAAGCTTTGAACCGTATTGAATAACGCCCCAGTTTTCGTGTGTAATGTAATTGCCCATAGTGAAGTAATTAAATAAAATTATCGGAGGTAAAAGCAGAAGCAGTATTGAAGTCAATTCAATGCGCTTTTTCTTTTTAATATCAATCAGCATCCACAGGAATACCAATGAAGTGAAAGTGATAATGTAATTTGAAAAATCGTTAGTACCGCCTTCAAATTCGCAGAGTATAAAGGGAATATAAAGTGATAATGAAATCAAAAGGCTCTTGAATTCATATAACATTTTCCGCGTTGTGATACAAGCCATTATAACAAATTTTGCCAAAAGCAGGACTGCGTTTGGAACAAGAAAAACGGCGATACTGTATAGGGGGTGTATGAGATCAGGGAATTTAAGATATATTTCAAAATACGTTATATACGCAAGGATAAAGCAAACCGTGATAGCGATCGATACAATTCTTGAGGTTTTATCGGAAATATACCTTTTGCGTTCTTTCATTTAATCACACACCTTTCTTAAAAAACGGAGCCCTGGGCGGTTGGTTTACCCAGTTAATTTAAATGCTTTTTATATTCTAACCTTATTATACTACCCCTCTTTTTATTTTGCAACCGGTTTCATCTATGTATATAAAAAAGTGCAATATTAAAACGTAAATGTTTTCAATTACAGTATATCATATCACCATCGTTCTGTCAACATAATACACAATTTTCAGCACCTTGAATATAACATTTTGTGCAATATCGCCAAGAACAACAAAAAGCAATCCCCTTAAAGCAGGCTTAAATAGTTTCTTCAACGTTCCTGCTATAAGGGGATTTTCTATTCTATATTCTGCCGTAAATCCTATTTAAGTGCTTGAATTTTTCTTTGTTAACAGATGCCAGCTGCTCGCCCGTTACACGGTAAGCCCAGTTCCCCTCGGCTCTGCCCGGAGTGTTCATTCTCGTGTCAGCACCGAAGCCGAGAATGTCCTGAATCGGCAAAATTACGGTGTCAGCCGGGGACGAAAGAAGCGACTTAATTATCACTCGGCACGCCTCGTCAAAATCAGAGCCGTGATATCCGAAATAATCAAAAACGCGCTCCCGTGTCGCCGCATCAAGCTCCCATACATAGCCGAGCAGGGTATTGTTATCGTGTGTTCCCGTGTATACCACGCTGTTTTTGTCATAATTATGCGGCAAATGGTGGGAATTGTCATCACCCAAAAACGCAAACTGCAAAACTCGCATTCCGGGAAAGCCGGAATAATCGAGCAGGGCACGGACGGAGTCTGTTATATCACCAAGGTCCTCGGCAATTACCGACTTGTCACCTGCCACCTCGCGAATTACGCGTATCAGCTCTTTACCCGGGCCCTTTACCCACCTTCCGCATCTTGCGCTCTCGCTGTCCTTCGGAATAGACCAATACGCCTCAATCGCTCTGAAATGATCTATTCTGACTCCGTCAAAGAGCGAAAAGGCGTGGGATAGCCGCTTTCGCCAAAAGGCATAGCCGTCGCGCCGCATCTTCTTGAAGTTATAAAGGGGATTTCCCCACAGTTGTCCATCACTTGAAAAGTAATCGGGGGGCACTCCCGCCACCTCGGTGGGGTATCCCGACTCGTCAAGCAGGAAGTCCGCGGGACTCATATAAACGTCAACGCTGTCGGGCGCAACGTATATCGGCAAGTCACCGATTATTTTAATTCCCTTTGAATTTGCATATTCCTTAAGTGCGAACCACTCGCAGTAAAGCTCGTGCTCTATAAATTTCCACTTAAAGAGCGTATCCTCGTCGCACTCATCGCTCTGCCACTCCTGCCACGGCAATCCACCGTTTGCTTCTCTTATAGCAACAGCGCGTACCGATTCTTCGATCTCGGGGTGCGTGTCGAAAAAAGCAGTAATTTCCCCGTGAATTTCATTATCTCTTTGCGCTCTTTGTGCCGCTTTGGCAAGAAGCGAAAGACGACTTTCTTTAAGTCGGTCAAATTCGCAAAGATACGGGGAGTTCTGCATTTCGGCTAAAAGCTCACCGTTGCTTATATAACCCTTATCAAAAAGGGATTCAAGATCCAGAAAGTATGGATTAAGGCAGAGTGAGGCAGGGGAACGGTAGGGTGAGTTATGCTCATCCGTCATTGATATCGGCAGTATCTGCCAATACCTAAATCCCGCCCGAGAGAGAAGATCCACAAAATTTCGTGCTTCCTTACCAAAGCCGCCGCATCCGTATTTACCGTTCAAGCTCGATACGTGCATAAGCACGCCGCTTTTTCTTTCCGTTACCATAGTTCCGCGATTTCGTAAATAAGCCTTTCGGTCTTATCCCAGCCAAGACAGGGGTCGGTTATGGATTTGCCGTACTCCTCGTGTGTGGATATGCTCTGGCATCCGTCAAGAATATAGCTCTCTATCATAAGTCCCTTGAGGATTGAGCGAACTTCGGTCGAGTATCTCGCGCTGTGCAAAACCTCTTTTGCGATTCGCGGTTGCTCAAGATATTTTTTTGCGGAGTTGGAGTGATTTGTGTCAATTACGACACCCGGATTTTTAAGTCCCGACGCCGCGTATTTTTCATAAAGGTGATAAATGTCCTCGTAATGATAATTCGGGTGTGAGTTGCCGTGCTTATCAACGTATCCGCGCAAAATCGCGTGCGAATACGGATTTCCAAGACTCTCAACCTCCCAGCCTCTGTAATAGAAGGTGTGTGCTGACTGTGCCGCCTTTATGGAGTTCATCATAACCGTTATGTCACCGCTCGTCGGGTTTTTCATACCGACGGGGATGGAAAGTCCGCTTGCGGTAAGCCTGTGCTGCTGATCCTCAACCGAGCGCGCGCCGACCGCCACGTAGGTCAGCAGATCGGAAAGGTAGCGGTGGTTTTCGGGATAAAGCATCTCATCCGCACATCCAAATCCCGTTTCCGAAATCGCCCTCATATGCATCTTTCTTATTGCTATAAGACCTTTAAGCATATCGGGGGACTCGGTAGGATTCGGTTGATGAAGCATACCCTTGTAGCCCTCACCCGTGGTGCGGGGCTTGTTCGTATATATTCTCGGAACTATTATAATCCGATCGCTCACCTTTTCCTGCACGCCGCGCAGACGGTAAATATAATCAAGCACCGCATCCTCGTTGTCGGCGGAGCATGGGCCTATCACCAAAATCAGCTTGTCGGACTTTGATGCGAAAACCGATTCAAGCTCGGCTATGCGCTCCTCGCGTATCTTTTTAATTTCCTCCGTTGCGGGAAACTGTTCCTTTATCTCCTTCGGAATCGGGAGCTTTCTGTGGAATATCATGTTGTTCATTCTGCTAATCTCTTTTCTTGGGTTTGTCAAACAGGGCTCGCTTTTCGGCGGAGTATTTCATCTTCTCCATAAGAGCCGTACGGTCGTCAGCCTCTATCATGTTTTTCATTCCGTTAAACTCTTCGATAAAACGGTTCATTTCGGCAAGCAGAGCGTCTTTATTCATCAGAAAAAGCTCGCTCCACATCTTTTCGTTGATCTTCGCAATTCTCGTCAGGTCGCGGAAGGAGTCGCCCGTATAGGCAACCAGGTTTTCATCCTCCTTGCAGGTCATAAGGCATACTGCGATACAGTGCGTAAGCTGTGAGAGAAAGGCTATCATTTCGTCATGCTCTTTAGCGGAAAGCTCGGTGATTCTTAAAAATCCAAGGATTTTTCCAAGCTCGCGTATCACCTCAACCGCCTCACGCGTGTTTTTCTCGGTGGGAGTGATTATTAGGTTTGCACCCACGAAAACCTCGGGGTCGCTGTATTCAACACCGCTTCTCTCACGTCCTGCCATCGGGTGGTGGGCAATAAATTCAACGTCGTAGCGTAAAAAGGATTGTACTCGGTCGACAACGCTCCCCTTAACACCGGTTACGTCGGTGATAAGAGTGCCGGGTGAAAACAGATGCTGATATTTTTCCACCCACTCGATAAAAACGGTGGGGTAGAGAGCAAAAATTATAAAATTCGCGTTTTTAATCAGGTCCTCGTCAATCTCGGTGGTCGCATAGCGTACGAGCCCGTGACGGAGCGCGTAATCCACTGTTTCTCTGTCCTTCGTTATTGCCGAAACTGAAAAACCCGCGCGTGTCAGCGCCGCCGCATATCCGCCGCCGATAACGCCAAGACCTACGATAAGGATATTCGTATTTTTATCAAACGTCATATTCATCTACTCCTATACCGAGTGCGCGCAGGTCACGGAAAAAATCGGGATAGCTCTTCTTAACAGCTTCAGCACCTACTATCTCACCGCCGAACTGTGTCAGTAAAACGGCAAGTGCCATAACTATTCTGTGGTCGTTGTGTGCGCATATAGGCTCGCTCGGCTTATATAGCTTTGCGGGGGAAATTATAACCTCGTTTTCGAGCACCGTAACGCTTGCGCCGAATTTTTTAAGCTCGGTTGCCATCGCCTCACATCTGTCGCTTTCCTTTATGCGAAGCCTTGCCGTGCCGGTAAATCGAGCACCGAATTTCGCCGCCGCTATTGTGAAAAGAATGGGGGCAAGGTCGGGAGAGTCGGATAGATTAATTTCACACGCCCCACGTGTAAGTTCGCGGAAATGCTCTCCGTACACTTTGTCCGCTTGGTATGAGTCGGGATTGAGTCCCAAAAGACGAACCTCGCCACCAAATAGGTTAAGCGCATCAATAAACGCCGCACCTGAAAAGTCCCCCTCAACCGTTGAGTCGGTTGGGGTATATCTTTGTCCGCCCGGTATTTTCAGCGTGTACCTGTCCTGCCAGAATACCGAAATTCCGAATTTTCTTACCGCATCGAGCGTCATATCAACGTACGGGCGACTCTCAAACGGGGGAATTATTTTAATTATACTGTCACCGCTTGCGAGGGGCAGGGCAAAGATAAGACCGCTTATAAATTGGCTGCTCACGTCGCCGGGTATGTCGTATTCACCGCTGAGCAGCGGACCGCGAAGATTTATGCAATCCGCCCCGTGTTGAAAAAACAGGTCTTTTTGACTAAAAATTTCCTCGTAAACGCTCATCGGGCGTGACATCAGTCTCCCTCTGCCGACGAGTGTTAGCTCATGTCCCGAGAGCATAGCGGGCGGAATAATAAATCTCGCGGTGCTGCCGCTTTCGTGACAGTCAAGCGGAGCGCTTGCACGCGCTTTCAACGGATCTATTCCTACGACGCGCACTCTGCTTCCGTCGTGCTTGACCGAAGCGCCGAGGGCCGTAAGGCATTCTTCCGTCGCGATTACGTCGTCGCAGTCGGATATTCCGTCGATCAGGCTCTCACCCTCGCACATAGCGGCTGCCATAAGCAGTCTGTGTGCCATGCTCTTTGAGGGCGGAGCGGCGACATCTCCTCTCGCGATACCCTTGTGTATTCTAACTCTCATTTACAAAATTCCTCTATGAGTGTGTCAAGAGCCTCGATATACCCCGAAAGCCCGTGACCGCATATCGTTTTATATGCCGCAAGCCTTATATAGCTCTTGTGTCTGAATTCCTCGCGCTCGTCGGGGTTCGATATATGCACCTCAACCGTGGGCAGCCCCGTTGCCTTAACTGCATCAAGCAGGGCAATGCTCGTGTGCGTGTATGCACCCGGATTTATTACTATACCTTTCGCTCCTTCAAAATACGCCTCTTGAATTTTGTCTACGAGCTCGCCCTCGTGATTTGATTGAAAGCATACCGCTTCAACGCCTCTGTTGGTTGCGTACTCGCATACGCGCCTGATGAGTGCGGCATAGTCCTCGCGACCGTAAATATCGGGCTCTCTGATTCCGAGCATATTAAGATTCGGTCCGTTTATAACGTATATTTTATTCATTTTATACTCCCTTCGATCCGGAGTGCTACTGACTCTGCATCGCCCGACGCGTCTATAACCGTGTCCGCCGCACTCTGATATATGCCGTAACGCTGATTATATATCTTTACCAAGGAATCCTTTGTGCTTGTAAGTGGTCGGTCGGATGTAGGTAAAAGATTTTCAAGCGGTCGGTCAAGGAAAAATATCCTTCCGTTTTGCTTAAGTGCGCGTACGTTTTCAGGTCGCATAGGAACACCTCCGCCCGTAGCTACAACCAGCGACGTGTGCAAAGAAGCCTCTTTTACTGCCTCTGCCTCAAGCTCTCTGAAATGAGCCTCTCCGTATCTTTCGAATATTTCCGGGATTTCCATACCTGCGCGCTCGCGCACAAGAATGTCTGTGTCAACGAAACGCCGTCCAAGCCTCTCGGCAAGTAGTGCGCCCACCGTGCTTTTGCCCGAGGACGGCATACCTATAAGGACGATGTTTTCCTTGCTTTTAAATACCTTTTCGTAGACCTCGTCCACCTTGGCGTCGGGATATTTTTTGTCAAGGAATATCTCGGATGCTCGCACCGCTTGCGCCACCAGCATATAAAGGCCGGACTCGGCAGGTACGTTCAATTCTCTCGCTCTTGATATAAGCTCGGTGCGAAGTGGGTTGTAAACTACGTCGATAACCCCTTTTAGCTTTCCAAAGCCGTCAAGCCTTATCGGTGTATGCGAAATGTTCGGAAAAGTACCCACGGGGGTGGTGTTTATAATAACGTCTGCGTCGGTATGGCTCGCGTAAAGCTCGCTATAGCTTATCGCATCGGCTCTTTCTGCTCGGCTGACTCGCAAAATCTCTCTTGCACCTGCACCTCGCGCCACCGCCATTGCGGTCCTTGAAGTGCCACCCGTGCCGAGAATTACGACCTTTTTATCCAAAAGATCGACACCGACGCGTTCTATTAGCATCTGCATCCCGTAAAAGTCGGTGTTATAGCCGTAAAGCCTTCCGTCACGGTTTACCACCGTGTTTATCGCTCCTATGCTGCTTGCGCTTTCGTCAATACAGTGCATATACGGTATAACTGCTTCCTTGTAGGGAATAGTCACGTTGATTGCGCAAAAGTTCGGTTTCGTCATAAATGCGTCAAGCTCCTCGCGCCGAACCTCGCACAGCTCGTACTCGTAACCGTATATTAAATTGTGTATTTCCTTTGAGAAGCTGTGTCCGAGCCTCTCACCGATACAACCGTAGTTCATCTTTTTTCTCGCTTGCTTTCGCTTTTTTCCGACAGATAGTCAGTTCCGTATCTTACTGTCAACAGGTCCGCGACGGCGATCGCCAAAACGGCGTCAATCACCACGCGCGCTCTGTGAATTATCGCAGGGTCGTGTCTGCCATCAATAAGCAGCGACTCCTCCGTCATATCGGCAAGATTTACGGTGTTCTGCTCCTTATATATTGATGGGGTGGGCTTAACCGCACAGCGTACCGTCACGGGCATACCGTTGGTGATGCCGCCGTTTATGCCGCCTGCTCGATTGGTTTTCGTTTTAATTCTTCCGTCCTCAATGCAAAACGGGTCGTTTGCCTCGCTGCCGTAAAGCTCTGCGAGCCCGAAGCCGTCGCCAAATTCAACGCCCTTCACACCTCCTACCGAGAATAAAAGATGTGAGATAACGCTCTCCACGCTGTCAAACCAGGGCTCGCCGACTCCTGCGGGCAGACCGATTATTGCGCTCTCAAGCACTCCGCCAACGCTGTCGCCCTGACCTCTGGCATAAAGGATCTCTTCGCGCATTTTTGCCTCTGCATCGTCAGAAAGCGTGGGGAAGCTCTTTTTGCGAAGCATCGCTATATCCTCGCAAATATTTTGGAATCCACGGTCGCATATTCCGTGTAGAGCGGAAATGTGCGTTCCTATATGCACGCCTTTTTTCGCAAGAGCGCTCGTAAGAATTGCTCCCGCAACAACCAATGGTGCTGTTATTCTGCCCGAAAAATGTCCGCCTCCGCGATAATCCTCATATCCGTGATACTTGCAATGCGCGGCGTAATCCGCGTGTGAGGGCCGTGGGGTGTCTTTAATTTTTGAATAGTCCTTACTCGATACGTTTTCATTGGGAATAATAACCGTCAAGGGTGCTCCGGTGGTGTATCCCGCCATCGCACCGCTTATTATGCGATATTCGTCCCCCTCGACTCTAGCGGTGGATATGCTTCCGCTCGGACGGCGCAGGGTAAGCATGCGCGAAATTTCCTCGCGGTCTATCTCTCTGCCCGGCGCAAGTCCGTCGATAACGACGCCGATCGCTTCACCGTGGCTCTCGCCGAAAAGCGTTATTCCTATCGCACTTCCAAATGTGTTTTTCATATCAAAGTCCGCCTTTCTTTATAAGCGTCTTAAATTCATGGGTAGTTATCTTTTCCGCCGTAAATTTTCCGACCTTTTCTACCTTGATTATAGCAACCTCATCTCCCTCGCACTTTTTATCGTGCTCTATCGGTGCGAGCGCGGCGTCAATATCACCGCAATATTCCGTCGGCAGATTCAGCGCACGCAACACTGCAATTAAGCGCTCGCGCACGTAAGGTGCACACATTGGGATCATACCGAGAGCCACGCACTCGCCGTGATAAAACTCTCCGTGGGAGATAGCCTCGATACCGTGACCCAGGGTGTGCCCGAAGTTCAAAACACGGCGCAGCCCGCCCTCGCGCTCGTCGCGCTCGACTATGTTTTTTTTGATCTCTATCGCCCTTGTGATAATTTCTTCTACGTTGTCCTCTGTAATGCCGGCACTCTCAATTTTTGAAAAAAGCTCGGCATCAAGGCATATCGCCATCTTGACCGCCTCGCACGCACCCGCGGAAAAATGCCTATCGGGTAGCGTTTTTAGGGTGTTAGCGTCAATAAATACGTGCTTCGGCTGATAGAACGTGCCGACCGTGTTTTTAACACCGCTGAAGTTTATCGCAGTCTTTCCGCCAACCGAGGAATCTACCATTGAAAGCAGAGTGGTCGGCACGTTGTAAAAATCGACACCGCGCATATAAACCGATGCCGCGAATCCGCCAAGGTCGCCGACAACGCCTCCGCCAACCGCAACCACCGCATCGGAGCGAGTCATATTAAATTCAAGCATTGCGCCCAAGACCTGAAATAGTACCTCGGGGCTCTTTGCACCCTCACCCTCGGGAACGGTGTATATCATGCTGTGCTTCGCCGTGGCAACCGTCTCGGCATATTCTCTCGGCACGCCCGAATCGGTAAGCACGAATATCCTTCTTTGCTCGCCGATATATTCAGCGACGGAGGATAAGCATCCTCGCTCTACGGTTATACCGTAGCTTCTTTCGCCAAGATTTACGTTTATTTGCATTGTTAATCCCCTTTTACGTAAGTACCGACAGCTTTAAGCCTGTCACAGTACTGCATAAGCTCGCGCATCATTTCGCGTCCCTCGTCGGTATAAAGGTTACCCTCCGCCTCAACGTAGAAGTAGTATTGCCAGAGCAGCTCCTTCATAGGACGGCTTCTGATAGAGCGCATGTTAAATCCGTGTCTGCCTATTACGTCAATAGCCTTTGCCAGCGCGCCGGCCTCGTTTCGCACGGTGAAAAGCAAAACGGTATGAACTCCCATTTCGGTTTTCATATGCTTATTTTCAACTCTTGAAAATACCGCAAATCTCGTGGTATTCATTCGGCTTTCGTTTACGTTTCGCTGAAGCACCTCGAGCCCGAAGATCTCGGCAGCCTCCGCACTTGCTATCGCCGCTAACGCGGTGTCGCCGCTTTCTGCGACCATCTTTGCGGCAAGGGCGGTGTTAGCGTATTCTATCGCCTTGTAGCCGTGCTCCTTGATGAAGTTTCTGCACTGTCCGAGTGCTTGTGGGTGGCTCACCACCGTTTTTACAGTGTCGAGCGTTGCCCCCTTTACGCAAAGCAGGTCCTGGGTTATCGCAACGTCGGTTATCTCGTTTACGAAAAGCGTGCCCGAAAACATAAGGTCAGCAACCTGTCCAACCTCGCCGTTGTAGCTGTTTTCTATCGGAAGCACCGCAACGTCGCACTCACCGCGAGCTACAGCCGCGTATGCCTCGGAAAAATCGGGGTAAGACAGCTTTGTAGCGGTGGGGAAGAGCTTGTTTGATGCAATGTGTGCAAACGCACCCTCTGTACCGGAGTATGCAACTCGCATTCCCGACATGATCCTTTCTTGATAGGAGCGTGAAACAGCCATCGTATTCTCTTGGAAAACGGTATAAAATTCACGTATCTCGGGATCGTCAACCAACTCGCCTGCACGTGATAGAAGCGCAAGCTCGCGTGCCTTATCATAAATCGGCAGACCGTGTGTTTTTTTATATTCAGCGATTTTCTCCACCGCTTTCATTCTTTTTATGAAAAGCTTAGCGATTTCTGCATCCGCCAGGCTTATCTCTTCTCTTGCAATTTTAAGCTCGTCCATCTGTATCTCCAATTAAAAATTAACATAATAATTATATATATATCGCATAATATTATATAGCACGCGCGAAAAAAAGTCAATAAGTGAAAATAAAAAAACGGCACACCGAAACGGTGCGCCGCTTACTGTCGAAAATAAAATTAAACGATATAAACCTTCTTCATTCTGACGGCAATCTTCGGTCTATCTCTGAAATCCGTAGGGATGGAGGCAATTTCGTCTACGGTATCCATACCCGACACGACTCTTCCAAACGCCGCATACTGACCGTCAAGGTGGGGGGCGTCCGCGTGCATAATAAAGAACTGGCTGGATGCGGAATTAGGGTCATAGGAGCGCGCCATTGAGATAACGCCCCTTACGTGCTTTATGGGGTTGTCGTGACCGTTCATACGGAACTCGCCCTTGATATTCTCATCGGCACCGCCCATTCCGTTTCCGAGCGGATCACCGCCCTGGATCATAAATCCCGGAATAACTCTGTGGAAGGTTAGACCGTCGTAAAAGCCGGCCCGTGTCAACTTTTCGAAGTTTTTGACTGTTTCGGGTGCAGCCTCCGGGCAAAGCTCCAGCTCGATTTTCTTGCCGTTTTCCATTTCGATAACTATCATATTTTTCTCCTTTACACGTTGGTGTGACAAATTAATGATCTTGTGGGGGTTTATGAAAAAGGAACGTATTGAATATTACGCGCACCTGACCGTTACCGTCGTTGGCGCGTCACTTGCCGCGTACGTAGTTTTTAAATATCTGCTTGTACTCGTTCTGCCGTTTCTTATCGCGTGGGGAGTAGCTTTTTCTCTGCGACCGCTCGCACGTGCAATTTCGGAGGCAACGAAAATACCGAATAAGATAGTCGCCGTGGCTCTAACGCTGCTTATCGTTGTCGGCGGGATATCGCTTGTCGGTTTTGCGCTTGCATACTCGCTTGGGCAGGCGTGGGATTTTCTCTCCGGACTTATAGAAAGCGACGCGCTGTACGGCGTGCTCGCTAAAATCTTAAATCCGATAGGCGGTATCTTTGGGGACAGAGAGGGGGCAGCCGAAATCGAAGCCAAACTGGGTGAGGCGGTTAAAAGCGGAGTTACCTCTATCCTTTCGGGAATAGTGCATACCTTAACGGAGTTTGCCGCTGCCGTACCGCGTTTTCTGATATTCCTGCTAATCACGGTAATAGCCTCGGTGTATTTCTCGCTTGATCTTGAAAAAATAAATTCATTTGTGATAAAATTGCTTCCGAAGTCTGCCGCGAACGGACTTATCAAGTTCAAAAACCACTTCCTTCGCGGTATTCTCGGCTATTTGCGCTCATACCTCATACTTATGGTGCTTACCTTCGTGGTGATGCTGTTCGGATTCGTTTCACTCCGCGTAAAGTACGCCGTGCTTTTTGCCTTTATAGTTGCGCTTCTTGACGCGTTGCCTTTAATCGGCGTCGGCACTGTCCTAGTACCGTGGAGTGTCTATCAGCTTGCATTTGGTGACACGGGTATGGGTATCGGGCTTATCGTGCTTTTCGTTTCAAATACGGTGTTCCGCCAGTTCATTGAGCCGCGCATCGTAGGCAGAAACCTCGGAATACACCCTATTGCCAGTCTTTTGGTCTTATACGTCGGCTATTGTCTTTTTGGTATTTTCGGTTTGCTTACCGTGCCGCTCGTTACTGTCCTTATAAACCTTTTATTCAATAAAAATGATTCGTCCAAGGTCACGAAGGGGCTCGTCAGAAAGTGACACGGGTACGTATCCCTCCGCCTCAATCGCCTCGCGTATCAGGTCTTTGTCGCGGTGGGTATCAAGGTTGCCAAGAAAATAGATTTCTTTTTTGTAAACTCCCGCAGCACCGCCAATGAATCCGTATTCGTGCGGCGGCAGTGAAATATCACCCTCTGAAATAAGCGTAACCCTTATTCCCACGGACGTAAGTGCCGCCATCATTCCTCGGTCAGCCGTTATAGCCGCACCGCCAAAGGCAAGCACCGTGCAGGCGGGGTATCCCTGCTTGACATTTACCCCCACAAGTCCCCCTCGCGCCGCGTATTCACGAACAGCACGGGATACGCTGTCCTCTTTATAGAAGATATGTTTGCCGATAACTAATGCATTAAATATAGCGTCGTGCGGATACTTGGGCGAAAACTTATCCTCTGTAAAGGTAATGCAGGCGTCGCTCGCGTATTCGTAAATATCGTTAAATACCCACTGATTCTTTTCGCAGTATTCCGCGCTTGAAATGATTTTGTTTTTATGCACGAACATAAGCATATCCGGGTGACTCATTATCCCTTGTCCGAGATTTTCGGACGGGGGCGTCTTGATTACGCGGAAGCCGCGCGTAAGAAGAGCTCTTTCGCACTTTTCCGATATGCGCTCGTCAACTATTGCACACTTCATACTATAACTAAAAAACTCCGCCGAAAGCGGAGTTTTTTGACCTATTAAGCGCGCTCGATCTTTCCGGAACGAAGGCAACGGGAGCAAACGTAAACGGAGCAATTAGTGCCGTCTACTACTGCCTTAACCTTGCGGATGTTGGGCTTCCAGGTTCTGTTGGTCTTACGGTTAGAGTGGGAAACGTTGTGTCCGAATGCAACGCCCTTACCGCAAATGCTACACTTAGCCATTTTGACACCTCCTAAAATCTCGTCGAAAACGACGGAATTTTATATCGTTTTTTTGTTAGCATAAATTAACGAAGTAGATTATATCACATAATTTTCAAAAAAGCAAGTCCTTTTTCAAATATTTTTTGATACGATCACTTATTTTCCGAGAATGAGAGTTTTTTCGTACGCCTTTACGACGGCACTTGCTGCCGCTGCCCTGAACGCACCCTCCTCAAGAGCTCTCACGCCCTCTATGGTGCTTCCTCCGGGGCTGCACACCGCATCCTTGAGCTTTTCGGGATGCTCACCGGTGCAAATGAGTGTTTTTGCCGCGCCGATAAGCGTGTTTGCGGCGTATAGGGTAGCCTTGTCACGCGGCAGTCCAACGGCAACACCGCCGTCTGACAGAGCCTCGATAAACATATAAACGAACGCCGGTCCACAGCCCGAAACCGCCGAGCCCGCATCTATAAGCCTTTCGGGGATCCTGTCAAGCTCGCCCGACTGTTCCATTATAGCCTCGAACTTGGAAAGTGCATCATTGCCAACGTGCCCGTTTTCCGCGTAAAGCGTCATACCGCTGCCGACTGCGGTCGGTGTATTCGGCATAATTCTTATAATAGGCGTACTCTCGCCCAAAGCCTCGGCAAGCGACGAAAGGGAAACTCCCGCCGCCATACTTACAACAGTATAGCCGCTACGCTCCGCGAGTATATCCTTTATTTCTGCCGCCGCATTTTTAATTACGTTAGGCTTAACCGCCATAAAGATAAAATCGCAATTTTTCGCAATTTCCCGCGCGCACGTTACCTCACCGCCGCATCTTTCGGCAACCGCAGCCGCCTTTTCTTTATCCGTGTCGCAGAGGAAAA
>JAGCJI010000062.1 GCA_017648085.1 Clostridia bacterium
CGGTTATCGTTCTCGCGGCGGTGTTTTCTTTTTAAGGCTACAAAAGGGTTGAAATAATATAAAAATATGATATAATGAAAGTATAAATAGAACGAAATAATAGGCTTTAACAGAGGAGTCATAATGAATAAAAGCAGTGAAACAACGCGGAGTCTTTTGATAAAGCATTATCAAGCCTATCCGAAATTACAAATTGAGGACGTTTTCAAATACTTATTCCAAAGTGCGCTCGGATGCGAGCATCTGCTCACGGACGAAAATGCCGCCCTCGGCTATATTAAGCGCGAATATGAGTCCGTGTCCAAAACGGATGCTCCCTTGGTTGATGCGCTGGACGGAAATTTTTCGCGCGTCCATCTTTCCACACTTAACTGTGGCTTGACAGCCGAAACGCTTGCTAAAACGTTCTTTCTCTCCGCCTCCCCCGTGTCCGACGGCAAAAAGGCTTTAGAAGAAAAGCTTGCGCTTGCCGGCGAGCTTATAGGGGAGGGAAGCTTACCCCTTGATGCCAAGCTTTTCGATTCTATGCTTGAAGGGTGGCGTGATATGGGCTTTCCCGCAGTTCGCCATTCCGACACGTTTCGCAAAAGCTACCGTCCCGCATACCGAGTAATTTCTAACCGATTTTCCGAATATTTACCCCTCTTTTCCGAAATTGATAAGCGCTTGAAAAACGGCCCTCTTGTAATAGCTATTGAGGGTGGAAGCGCAAGCGGAAAAACGACTTTAGCCGCTATTTTACGTGACGTGTACGACTGCAACGTTTTTCATACGGACGACTTCTTTCTTCGTCCCGAGCAGCGCACGGCAGAGCGGCTTTCGGAGGTCGGCGGCAATATTGATCGTGAGCGACTGTATGATGAGGTCATTTCACCCATTCTCAAAGGAGAAGAGATATGCTACCGCCCCTTTGATTGCCAAACGGGCGAACTTGACGAAGCTGTAACCGTGTCGGCAAAGGGGCTAACGGTGATCGAGGGCACGTATTCGATGCACCCCGCCTTTGATAAATATTACGATCTTGGCATATTTCTCGATATTTCCCCCGAGCTTCAGAAAAAGCGTATAATCAACCGTAACACACCCGAATTTGCAAACCGCTTTTTCGAGGAGTGGATACCGCTTGAAAACGAATATTTTACTAAAACCGACGTCAAAAACCGCTCTTTGTGCTTGACAATAGGAAAATAGCGAAGCATAAATAAAATACTTGACACAACCTAAAAACGATGGTATAATATAACTACAAATAACAAAAGCAGCTTTCTGTGTTTCTGTATCAAACACGGGGCTGCTTTTTTTACCCTTGATGAAGAGAAAGGCAATATCTATGAAAAAGACAAAATACAAACTCTCTTGTGCGCTTGACATTGACGATTTGCTTATGGAATGTACCTCCTACGCAATACGCTTGGCTAATGAAAAATACAATTTTGACCCCCCCATGACCATACACGAAAAAAAGGCGTGGGGTAAAATGGGCACGCGCGCCGACGTAATCTACCCCTATTTTCGTGATGCGGATTTTTATCGCACGCAGCCGGTATACAATGGGGCAAAGGAGTTCGTGCGCAAGCTGTCCGATCTTGTAGAGGTGTACATCTGCACCGCCGTGCCACCCGAATTTATGGGAATACGCGCTAAAAGAATTATGGAGGAATTCCCCGAAATTCCCGAGGACCATATTTATATGGGATCGCGCAAGGATAAGATAAGTATGGATATCCTTTTTGATGACGGACTCCATAATATACTCGGCTCGGGCGCAAAATACCCCATAATAATGCGCCGCCCCTGGAACGCGGAGGCGACGGGTATGCTCGCCGTCAACGATTACGACGAATTTTTGAAGCTCGTTGAGGTGATCGGCGAAAGCTACGTTTCCCACGAAAATAACCGTGAGCATAAAATTGCGGTGCTTGTCGGACCGTCGGGTAGCGGAAAAACCAAAATCGCAACGCGTCTTCTCGGCAAAACCGATAAATACGACAAGCTGACCTGCTATACCACCAACGATCCCACGGCGGTGGAAACCAACACCTGGTATAATTATGTTTCTCTCGATACCTTCAGACAAATGTGCGATAGCGGTGAAATGTTCGCATCTACAATGTATGCGGGGCACGGCTACGGCTCGCGCAAGGTGGATGTTGAAAAGATTCTCGAAAGCGGTAAAAAGGTTATTACTACGATGGATATATGCGGCGCGATGTCGCTCAAAACTCACTTTGATAACGTTGTAACCGTCTATATGAAGCGCTCGCGCAAGGATCTTATGGCAAATATACTCCGCAAAAACTCCTCGATCGACGATAAGGTGAACCGACTTTTAGCGATTGAATACGAGGAGCAGAACGGCGCGCTCTGCGACTACGTCGTTGAGTACGATAACTACGACGATGCGGTTAGTGAGCTTTCCGAAATTCTCGGAATATAACCGCGATGATAAACCAAAAAAGTAAAAATACTGCCCGACGGCATATAAAGTCGGGCAGTATTCTTTATTTTCTAGCTCCTAAAACCTCGTAGAATATCTCGCCGTTGGCGATTGCATCTGCGATCCTTTCGGCAAATCCACTTTTTTTCTCTTCGTTTGCAACGCTTTCTCGCGTCGTGTCGCGACGGAAGATATATTTCAGCAGCGTGTCTGATTTCTCGCTGCTTACAGGGGTGAAAAGCTCTGCAAAGCGCAAAATGTTTGCTCCGTCACGAAGATATTTTTTGAGCGTCGGGTCAAGCAACCAGGAGTGGCAGGTAAAGCATTTGTAGGAGTAGGCAGGGAAGTAACTGCCGAAAAATTCCTTCGCCATATTAAAGGAGGCTATCGCGTCGCTTTCTGAAAGCGGTCCTACTCCGGGGATATGTACCGCAAGTATCGGATCGCCGCATTCCGTGTCAAAAGCGTCTATATCGCATTCTGCATCCGTTATTTCGAATTGCAGCCGACCGAGCTTAAACAGCTTGAAAGTTAGGTGTCGGCGAATCCAACTAACCTCTGCAAATCCGACCTTGCCCCACATACCGTAGTATATCTTCGTCCAGACCACGATGTCGGATAGGGTGTCTAAAAGAATTTCGTCGCTTATTCCGTGCCTTTTGTATTTTTCACTCACGGCTTCGCAGAAATAAAGGTATGCACACAGATTCTTCCCCGTGTCCTCGTTATACTCATATTCCTCGGCAACCGTCACGCCTCCAAGGTCGCAATTTTCAAGAATTAACGAAAACTGTTCATCGTACTCCGTCGGGAAGTGTAATTTATCATACCATTTTTTAATTATATTTTTCTTTGATCCTGCCATGCTTGCACAGCCTTTCTGCCGTTACTATATCATAAAGCTGAATGTTTTTCAAGTGAAATATTCGACCTATCACTTCTTTGATGATATTATAGCACAAAATCGAAAGAAAAGCAAGAATGAAATCGCTGCGCGATGAAATCTGCCTATGGCAGATGAAATCCAAGCCAATCTTGGATGAAATTAAATCCACCACCCGCCGTCGAGGCGGATTTCATCCCACGCAGGTGGGATTTCATCGTAAATACGATTTATCCCACCTGAAAAGGTGGATTTAGTTGAAAAAGACTCAGGATTGTATCCAATCCTGAGTCCTTTTCTGGTGCGGGAAACGGGGGTCGAACCCGTACGGTAAAACCACACGCCCCTCAAACGTGCGCGTCTGCCTGTTCCGCCACTCCCGCAACAGCTATATCATTATACAACATAAAAATTCAATTGTCAAGACCTTTTTTGCGAAAAAATCACTCAATTTTAAAAAAAGTTGACAAATTCCTTTATAGAATGTATAATTTACGTAATGTTGTATAGGAGAAAATTATGCTTATCAGAAAAACCGAGGAAAGGGACCTTTCCGAAATCGGCAATATCTACTCTGCCGCCAAGCAGTTTATGAAGCAAAACGGAAATCCGAATCAATGGCGTACCGATTATCCCAGTAAGCGCACCGCACGCGAGGATATGGAGCGCGGTATCGGCTACGTTTGTGAGGACGGTGGCGAGGTGGTTGCGGTATTTGCTTTTGCCCCCGACCGCGAGCCGACCTATGATACGATATATGACGGCGCGTGGCAAAACGATGCGCCTTATGCATTCATACATCGAGTCGCAGTGAAAAAGCACGGGCAGGGAATTATTGATTTTTGCCTTGCTGAATGCTACCGAATGCATCCGAATTTAAGAATAGACACCCATAGGGATAACCTCCCTATGCAAAAGGTGCTTTTGCGCTCGGGCTTTGTGCGCTCGGGTATAATTTATCTATCAAACGGTGATGAGCGCATCGCCTTTCATAAAATATGACTCTTTGAATAAACTTACGGTGGAGGACAGAATGAAAAACTTTTTTATCTACTTTTTCGGGCAGGGCGAGGAGGTTGAGTTTACCAACTTCTCCTTCTTTCACTTCCTACCAATAATCCTTATGATAGGAATAATACTTCTTATCTACTTTTTCCGCGACAAAATCAGAAGCTTCAAGCACGAGAAGGCAATCTGCTTCACAATGGCGTTTATAATGATAATTTCTGAAATGTCATACTATTGGCGTCTTATCGCAATACCCTCGCTTAATCCCAACGCTATGGACCACCTTCCAATAACCGTATGCGGATGGGGCATAGTTTTCTGCAGCTATCTTGTGGTTACCAAGTCGCAGACTCTTTACGACATATCTTATTTCTGGCTTTTCTCGGGCACGATATTTGCACTTATAACCCCCACGGTTATATCCTTTACCGGCCCTACGAGATTCAGATACTATCAGTTCTGGCTTGAGCATACTATGGGATACATATCTATATTTTATATGACCTTCGTACATAAGATGCGTCCCACTATTAGGTCGGCTATTAAATCATATGCGGCATTTGCCATACTTGCGGTAATCGCCTACGTAGCAAACGACCTTATCGGTCCGGGTGCAAACTATCTCTTTATGGCGCGCCCCGAAAGCACCCCCTCGATACTTGATATTTTGCCAAAGAACTTTGCCGTAAGACTTCTTATCATGGCATCTGCTGTCACATTTATATACTTTTTATCTTACCTGCCGTGGCTGATTAAGGATATAAAGGCTAAAAAGGCAGCAGCGCAGCTTACCACCGCAACAGAGCCGAAATCCGTAACTGAGTCGGAGCTCATCGCCGAGTCGGAGTCCGAAACAGAGCAGGAGTCCACCGCGGAGCCCAAGCCCGCATTTGCCGGCGAAAACAAATAAGTTTCGAAAAAGTCCGATTTTACGTCGGACTTTTTTAATTTTCCCCTTGACAGATTGGAAAAACGATGCTATAATAAACACAACGATTGAACAACCGTTCAACTATAAGGAGATTTTATGAAAAAGGAAATTAACTCTATCACGCCGGCGTGCGAGTGCGAGGAAGTACACGCGGATATAGTCGCGCATAAGCGTGAGAGAATGCCCGACGAGGAGATGATTTACGACCTTGCCGACTTTTTTAAGATATTCGGTGACTCCACCAGAATGAGTATACTATACGCTATAGACGGCGAGCCGATGTGCGTGTGCGACATCGCAGAGCTTCTCGGGATGACAAAATCCGCAGTATCCCATCAGCTAAAGATTTTGCGCCAAAGCGACCTTATTACCTATAAAAAGTCGGGCAAAAACGTGTTTTACTCTCTTGCAGACGACCACGTGCGCGACATAATAAAGCTCGCGGAAGCGCATATAAATGAATAATAAGGAGAAAAAATATGAAATTCAAGTATGAAATTACGGGCATTGATTGCCCGAACTGTGCTGCAAAGCTCGCAGATAAAATGACAAAGGCGGATGGCGTTGACAGCGCAAAAATCAACTTCCTGACTGAAAGACTTACCGTTGAAAGCACTCTTGACGAGGCGACTCTTCTCCCCCTGCTTTCAAAAATTGCAAAGGATTTTGACAAATCCGTAAAAATCGAAAAATGAAAAGATTTTTCAAATTTTTTATAAGCGAGTTTGGCAGAATAATTGTCGGTATCCTGCTTTTTGCGGCGGCAATTTTGGTGGATTATCTGCATCGGATGTATTCATTCTCGGTGTGGGCACTCGTCTTGTATATACTTACGCTCGCCGTCGCGGGTGCGCCCGTGTTTATAGACGCGGTACGCGGTATTTTGCGCGGCGATTTGCTTGATGAAAAATTCCTTATGTCCGTCGCTTCAATAGGTGCAATGATAATAGGCGAAATGCGCGAGGGCGCGGCAGTCATGCTCTTCTTTCTCGTGGGTGAGTATTTTGAGCATAAGGCGGTGCGAAAATCCCGAAAATCGATACGCGCGCTTATGGATATCCGTCCCGATGAGGCATCCGTAATAATTGACGGCGTCGAGCGGGTCCTTGATGCCGATGATGTTGAGGTCGGCTCACTTATCGTCGTAAGGGCAGGGGAGCGCGTGCCGATCGATTCTGTTGTGGTATCGGGCACGGCAGATGTCGATAACTCCGCTATAACGGGCGAATCCGCGCTTGTCGCGACCGATGTTGGCAGCGAGCTGTCCGCCGGTGCCGTAGTGATTAACGGTGTCTTAACGGCAAAAACTCTGCGCCCCGCGGGCGAATCTGCCGCCGCGAGAATTCTTCGACTGGTTGAAAACGCCAATGAAAGAAAAGCGCGCGCAGAAAGCTTCATAACCAAGTTTTCGCATTATTACACTCCCATAGTCGTCGGACTTGCAGTTCTTTTTGCAACAGTTCCTCCGATCTTCAAGCTGATGCGGCTTGGTGAAGCCGTCTATCGCGCCTTGATATTTCTCGTAATATCCTGTCCCTGCGCGCTCGTAATTTCCGTGCCTATGGCGTTTTTCGGCGGTATAGGCGGCGCGGCGGCGAAGGGAATACTCTATAAAGGGGGCAACGCCTTTTCACCCCTTGCCCACGCGGATACCTTTGTTTTTGATAAAACCGGCACTCTTACCGCAGGGCGATTTGAGGTGCGCGAGGTATGTCCCGTCGGTGTATCGCGCGCGGAGCTTTCACGCCTGGCGGCAAGTGCTGAATACGGCTCAAATCACCCAATTGCAAAATGCATAAGGGGATTATATCCCGATGCGTCCGTGCCTGACAGTATACGCGAAATCGCAGGTCGCGGCGTAATGGCAGAGCTTGACGGACACAAAATTGCCGTCGGAAACGCGGCACTTCTTTCCGAATGCGGTGCTATGGCAGGTCAGGAAAAATATCCGAGCGGTGCGGTGCTGGTTTGCCGTGACGGTGATTTTATCGGCTATATAGTAGTTGCCGACGCCATTCGCTCGGAGGCAAGAGCGGCACTTCAAAAAATCAAAAAATCGGGTGCTAAAAGGCTTGTTATGCTGTCCGGCGACAGACGTGAAAATGCCGAAGCGGTGGGGCGCGAGCTTGGATTTGATGACATCAAAGCGGAACTTCTGCCCGAAAATAAATACGAAATACTCGAAGATATTATAAGTTCATCACACGGAACGGTGTATGTCGGTGACGGTATCAACGATGCTCCCGCGATCGCCCGTGCCGACGTCGGCGTAGCTATGGGCGGTATAGGCTCCGACTCTGCAATAGAGGCGGCTGACGTGGTTATTACCTCCGACAATCTTATGAAGCTTGCCGACTCCGTTCACATCGCGCGCAGAACCGTGCGCATATCGACAGAGAATATAATTTTCGCCCTCGGCGTAAAGCTCGCCGTTTTGATCCTCGGCGCACTTGGCGTAGCGGGGATGTGGCTTGCCGTATTTGCCGACGTGGGCGTTGCGGCACTTGCGATACTGAATTCAATGAGGACGCTTCGCTGATGGGTGAGTATTACATTTTCAACAAACCGCGCGGACCGATAAGCGCGCGCCGCGATGCGCGGCACGAAACCGTGATGGACTATTTTCCCGAGGATAAGCGCGACGTTCTGTTTCCTATCGGCAGGCTTGACCGGGATACCGAGGGGCTTATGATAGTCACCGACGACGGCGCGCTTGCCCACCGCCTTATGAGCCCGGAAAACAAAATTGCGAAAACCTATTACTTTGTTTCCGTCGGCACTCTTACCGAAGAAAAGCGGGCAGAGCTTGAGCGCGGCATCACTATAAATGTTAGTGGCGGCTTTACCACCGCTCCCGCCACCGTCAAGGTCGATCGGGTGGGCGTGATATCCGATTTTTCCGATCTTCTTTCGGAAAGAGAAGATAAGCTTTTGAAGAAAAAGCCAAACACCCCTGCGACAAGCGGTTACGTCACGGTCACGGAGGGGAAAAAGCACGAGGTGCGCCTGATGCTCGGATACGCGGGCTGCCGCGTAGTTTTTCTCCGCCGCGTAAGCATTGCCGGCCTTATGCTTGACAGAGAACTTGAGCTCGGCAAATACAGACCTCTTACCAAAGACGAGCTCTCGCTTCTCAAATAATCCTCCAAAACACGTTTTATATCGTTAAATGACTTGACTTTCCGAAGTTATTGGAGTATACTTAATCAAATTACTAATCGGGAGATTTTATTATGCTTTTTGAATCTTTGATGGATCGTATGCCCTCTAACCGATTTGCACGGTTTGTTGTAACGATTTTAATGTACGCTGTGATTTTCGTGCCGACTCTTATCGTTAGCTTGAACGTCGATAATACCTTTTATATATTTATGCCCACCCTTGTCTTTGCGGTATGTATCGTAGGCCAGTTTCTCGGTGATATTCTGAACGTCGAGGCGCTCTTTAATAACCTCTTTGTTACTATTTTGAAAAGACTGATCTTCTTTGCAGTCATAGTGGGTTTGACGTTTTTTGGCGCAGGTGTTGCAATAAGCAGCGGTAATTGGGATCTTCTCATGCAGAAAAATGCATCGTTTTTCACTGTCGGAATGACTATAGCAAGTATGTTTTCGGCTCCGATTGCCTTTTTTGCCTACGAGCTTCATTACGTAAGCTATGGCAAGCACGCGCACCGTATTGAAAATAAAAGAATGCTTCCTATCCTTTTCCCTATCATTTATATTGCGGACGTAATTCTATCTCTTATTGTGGCAGCTATATTGACAAGCGTAAAGGCTGACAGCTCGACTGCCACTGCTGTTTTGGGTATTATAGCCGCGGTGTTTATCGTTGCTTCGGTCGTCATCAGCTTCATCACTGAAACGTGGGTATTTGAGGAGCATGGAAAGTACTATTACACCTCGTCATATACGCCGTCGGTACCTAAGCCCAAGAGCGAGTATGAAAAATTCAGGGAAAAGTGCGCAAATTGCGTTCACGTTCGTGATTGCACCATAGAAGAAAATACGACCTGGGGAGATAAGCGTCACGCTCATTACTGTAATTTGACAGGAAAAGAAATATACGGTATATATTCAAGCAAATGCGCAAGATTTGAGGATCGCGCCGGGTAAGGAAACACTTATCCGTCATAAAAATAGAGCAGCTCGGCATAGGGTTGTACTCTAAAGGACAGTTTTCAAAATACGGTGTATCTCGAAAGAGGTATGCCGTATTTTGCATTTGTGTCCACAAATGCAGTGCTTGTCAAGAAAAACAGATGGACTTTCGGGGGGGCAAAAAATAAGGCTCCCTTGTGTAAAGGGAGCTGTCAGCGTAGCTGACTGAGGGATTGTTCTACGAGGCGATCAATATATTCGCAAACGCTTCGAAAGTTCTTATGTATTTCCGTGTTCGGTATTCTTATAACTGTCAAACCGTATTCTTCAAGAAAAGCGGTTCTTTCTTCATCGTATTGCTTTCCTTCTTCGGTATAATGCCCCGAACCATCAAGCTCAATAATAAGCTTTGCCTCTGCACAGTAAAAATCCGCAATATACTTGCCGAGAACCTTTTGGCGAGAAAATCGAACGGGATAGGTGCGAAGAAAATCATACCAAAGATGTTTTTCTTCTTTAGTCATATTCTTCCGCAGCATTTTTGCGGTTGGAACAATGTCTTTATTATGTTTTCTCTGCATTACAATCCCTCCGTCACGCTTCGCAGCGAACCCCCAAAACTCATTTCATTCGTTTCGGGGAACCTCTGCCGCGTGCCACCTCCCTTTACACAAGGGAGGCTTTTAACGATCGGCGCACCGATGTTTCTCAATAAATTGATTAAAAAATCATTCTACTCTCTCTAATTCTTCAGTCAGATCGTTTAGTAACCCTTCAGTAGATACAATCCATGCATCTTTATCCGTAGGAAAGACCATAAAGCGAA
>JAGCJI010000063.1 GCA_017648085.1 Clostridia bacterium
GAGGCGTGCAACAATATTTCGGAGGGTGACGTAGTAGAGGCGGACCTTGATAACGGTATAATTTACAACAGAACCACGGGAAAAAGCTTTAATACGAAGCCATTCCCCGAGTTCATACAGAAAATAATCACAAACGGCGGCCTTATCGAATCTATCCGCCGTGGTGAGATAAAGTAAGGGTGGGCGTATGAAATATAATATTGGCTTACTCCGTGGCGACGGAATCGGCCCTGAAATCGTTGACAGCGCTGTAAGAGTGCTTGAAGCAGTTGGCAAAAAATACGGCCACGAATTTGTTTTCACCCCCTACGATATAGGCGGTGTTGCGATTGATAAATACGGCATTCCGCTTCCCGAGGCAACCGTAGAAGGCTGCCTTGCTTCCGACAGCGTGCTTCTCGGCGCGGTCGGCGGTCCGAAGTGGGACACTCTTCCGGGACATCTTCGTCCCGAAAAGGCATTGCTCGGAATTCGCGCCGCTATGGGACTTTTCACAAACCTTCGCCCGGCGAAGCTTTATCCCGCGCTTGCCGGTGAGTGCCCTCTGCGTGAGGACATTGTCAGCGAGGGCTTTGATATTATGATAGTCAGAGAGCTCACCGGCGGAATTTATTTTGGCGAGCGCGGAGTCAGAGAGGGAAAATACGGCGAGGAGGCTTACGACACCGAGTGCTACAGCCGTATGGAAATAGAGCGTATTGCAAGGGTTGCCTTCGAGGCGGCTCGTCTTCGCGGCAAAAAGCTTACCAGCATTGATAAGGCAAACGTGCTTGAATCCTCTCGCCTTTGGAGAAAGGTAGTTCACGAGATGGCTCTTGAATATCCCGACGTTGAATGCACCGATATGCTGGTTGACAACGCGGCAATGCAGCTCGTCAGAAACCCCCGTCAGTTTGACGTTATCGTAACATCTAATATGTTCGGTGATATCCTTTCGGATGAGGCGTCGCAGATTACCGGCTCTATCGGTATGCTCCCCTCTGCTTCCCTTGGCGACACCACCCGCGGTCTTTACGAGCCTATCCACGGCTCGGCACCCGACATTGCGGGGCAGAACAAGGCAAACCCCATAGCAACCATTCTTTCCGCAGCTATGATGCTTCTTTATTCCTTCGGTCTTACCGAGGAGAGCGACGCCATAGTTTCTGCGGTTGATAAGGTGCTTAATATGGGACTTCGTACGGCAGATCTTGCGCACGGCAAGCCCGCGCTCACTACCGTGGAAATGACTGATAAAATCATAGAAAATTTGTAAGAGCCAAATCAACGGTTTGATTTTACGGGGCGGATTTCCGCCCCGAACGGCTCAAGTCGGAGAATAAAATGACGGATTTAGTTAAGCTGTATCACAGACTTTGTATGTCGGGCGTGTTTTTGAAGGTGCTTGAAGCTCCGCTTTTTAAGTGCTTTGAGGAATACTGCAAGGCAGAGAGGGGGAGCGACGGTCAGATAAAGGCGTACGCCGCCTTCGTTTCCGAAATATACAAAAGTGCGGGAACTCTCGCAGAGCTTGTTGAGCGTATTGTTTTTGAGGATGAAAACGTTTACGTCAGAGCTGTTGCGCATAAGACCGAGCCTCGCCGCGAGGTGAGGAACGCCGCAAAGGCGGAGCTTTTGGTGTTTGAGGAGTTTTCCTCTCTTACAACTGCGGATTTTGCCGCGGATATGGGGGTGGACTATGCTACACCATTCGTTTCCGGCAAGACCTCTCTTTTAAAAAAATATATGACGAGGATGCAGGGCATCGAAAGATTCGGCTACGGCATTTTTTCATCAAGTCCGATGTTCCGTCTTTCAGACGAGTGTATTATAGAGCCGATAGTCAGCGCGGACAAAACCACGCTTGACAAGTTTATAGGCTATGCCGAGGAGCGACAGAAGATAATTCACAACACCGTGAACTTCCTCGACGGCAAGCCTGCCGCGAACGCGCTTCTGTACGGAGATGCGGGCACGGGCAAGTCATCAACCGTTAAGGCGGTGGTGAATGCATTTTTTGACAGGGGATTGCGCCTTATTGAGCTTCGCAAGGATCAGCTTCACTATCTGCCCTACGTTATGGGTAAGGTGAGCGAAAACCCCCTTAAATTTATTATTTTTATAGACGATCTTTCGTTTAATCAGAATGACGACAATTTCAGCATGCTTAAGGCGGCACTTGAGGGCTCTGCATCGGCAAAGGCAAACAACGCCATAATTTACGCGACCTCTAACCGACGCCACATCGTAAAGGAGCTTTTCTCGGACAGAGAGGGCGGGGACGTGCACAGAAACGACACAATGCAGGAAAATCTCTCCCTTTCGGAGCGCTTCGGACTTACCGTGCTTTTCGCAAAGCCGGATAAGAAGCTTTATATAGAGATAGTTTACGAGCTTGCTGACAGAAATAAAATAAATATCGAACGCGAGGAGCTTGCAACACGGGCGGAGGCATTTGCAATACGCAAGGGTAACCGTTCCGCAAGATGCGCCGAGCAATTTATAGACAGCCTTTTGTAAAGGTGGGAGAGGGAACGATGTTAACACTTGATAACGTATATCGCGCAAGCAACGTTTTGCGCGAGCTGGTGCGTAAGACCGACGTTATATACGCGCCGAAGC
>JAGCJI010000064.1 GCA_017648085.1 Clostridia bacterium
GCTCTGTTTTTTTGGTGCTCCTGCGGGAATTCGAATCCCGGACACCTTGATTAAAAGTCAAGTGCTCTACCGGCTGAGCTACAGGGGCATATTTGTCACGCCTAAATATAATAGCATATTAAAAGCTCTTTGTCAATACTTTTTATCAAAAATATCAGATAAATTATCCTTATGTGATAATAAAAGCCCGTCGGTTGACGGGCTTTGTGAATTATTTGAGCAAGAATTTATTAAAGCTCTTCTTGCCGCGCTTGATAAGCACACCTGCCTCAAGTTGCTCCTTCGTTACGGTTGCGCGCACGTCGGAAATTTTGTTGCCGTCGATCGATACGCCGCCTTGCTCGATAGCGCGTCTACCCTCGGACTTTGAGGGGACCATCTTGCCGAGAACGAGCAGAGAGTTTACGTCGATCACACCGTCAACGAGGCTTGCGCTGTCAACCTCAACGGTAGGTGTAAGCGAACTGTCGCCCGAAGCGAAAAGTGCCTTGGACGCCGCCTCTGCCTATTGTGCCTCTTCTTCGCCGTGAACCATCTTGGTAAGCTCGTATGCAAGTATCTGCTTTGCCGTGTTGAGCTGTGCGCCCTCCCAGTCTGACATCTTGTCAATCTCATCAAGGGGCAGGAAGGTCAGCATACGGATGCATTTGAGAACGTCCTTGTCGTCAACGTTTCTCCAGTACTGGTAGAAGTCGTATGGCGAAGTCTTGTTCGGGTCAAGCCAAACCGCGTTACCTGCGGTCTTACCCATCTTCTTGCCGTTGGAGTCAGTAAGCAGGGTGATAGTCATCGCATGCGCGTCCTTGCCAAGCTTTCTTCTGATAAGCTCCGTGCCGCCGAGCATATTTGACCATTGGTCATCACCGCCGAACTGCATATTACAGCCATATTCCTTGAAAAGATGGTAGAAGTCGTATGACTGCATTATCATATAGTTGAACTCAAGGAATGAAAGACCCTTTTCCATTCTCTGCTTGTAGCACTCTGCCGCGAGCATTCTGTTTACCGAGAAGCATGCGCCGACGTCGCGAAGCAGCTCGACGTAGTTAAGGTCGAGCAGCCAGTCAGCATTGTTTACCATAACCGCTTTGCCTTCGCCAAACTCTATAAAATTCTCCATCTGGCGCTTGAAGCACTCTGCGTTATGCTGAATGTCCTCGCGCGTGAGCATCTTTCTCATATCCGTTCTTCCGGACGGGTCGCCTATCATAGTAGTGCCGCCGCCGATAAGGGCATAGGGCTTGTTTCCCGCCATCTGTAATCTCTTCATAAGCGTCAGCGCCATAAAGTGACCTGCGGTAAGGCTGTCTGCCGTACAGTCAAATCCGATATAAAACGTTGCCTTTCCACTGTTTATAAGCTCTCTGATTTCTTCTTCGTTTGTAACCTGCGCAATAAGACCGCGCGCAACGAGCTCTTCATAAATTTTCATTTTAAAAATCCTTTCAGAAAATAAAAAAAGTCCTTGGTATAGCCAAGGACGTATTTAACGTGTTACCACCTTGATTCGCGTACCTCTCGCAAGGCACACCTCATCTGCCGCATGGGCATGCGCTGTAACGGGCGCGACCGTTGTAGCCTACTGCCGTTTGGGTTCGGTACACACTCAAGGACGTATTCACAATACCTCTCCGCGCCTCTCATCACCCGGCAGCTTTCTGTATGGAGTTCGGTTACTGCTACTGTTTCCTATCATAGCTTTCTATAAAATTATACAATATGTCCGCCCGTTTGTCAAGCACTTTTTAAACGCTGAAAAAATATCCGTCGTAGGCAACCGACATACCGTATCCGCGCGCCGCGCCCGAAAGCTCGTCGTGTATCTGCCGCTTGCGGCTGGAGGGGATATGCGTGAGTATAAATTTCACGTTGGGCTCGGCTATTTTTGCCGAAACCATGGTATCGCGCATAGCAACGGCGGCAGCCAGATTGTTGTGATAAACCGATGCTGCAGAGTAAGCACCAACCTCAAGCGCGCAGTCAACTATTGCCGCATCGATTTTGAGCGAGGACATGGTTTTCCACGCGGAAAATGAAAGTCCGCCGCCGTCAACTGCATACAGTACCGCCTTATCCCTCGATAGAACGAAATTAAGGCACATCTCCCCTTTGATATCCGTCGCGTGATTTGCCGTCATGGAGTATAGCGTGTAGCCGTCGATTTCTATAGGCTGTGAGGTGGAGAGCTTTATTTTCTCAATACTCTCGGTATCGGGAATAAGGTCAAGCACCTTTCCCGTAGCGTAAACTCTTATTTTTTTCCTTGCGCCCAACTTAACGACGGTATCCGCCGAGAAGTGAGATGGGTGGGAATGCGATATTATTACGTCGCTCACCCCGTCAAACATATCCGAAAATCCGAGATCGTCCGCAACCTCGAATATGTCGCACGGCGCATCTATAAGTATTTTATTGTCTACGAGAACACCGCCGTGGCGGCGAAAATCCTTAAGCACCGCTCTTTTTATCTTACATTCTCCGTGCCCGGTGCCAAGCATACGAAATCTCATTTATTTCACCTCAAATTTGTAAGCCGTTGTCTGTCTGTATATCTCTCCCGCACCGTATATTCCGACACCGCGGTTCGCCGAGTTCGGCTCGGTCTGCATCTCAAGGCATACTGCACCGTGCTTAACGCTCGGAACTCCCCCTTTGAGAAGAGGACCGGCACCGAAATGATTAGCCGTATAAATCTGTACGCCGGGCTGGTCGGTGTAAGCATACATACGCAGCTGCTCGCCCTCTAAAACGGCGGCGAGCCCAAGCTCTTTTTCGTTAAAGCTGCCGTATGTGTCGGGGGAAAGCAGAAAATTGTGATCGTAACCCGAAATCCCACTTAAAAATCCGTCGCCAATTCTGCGCATTGTCGAAAAATCAAATGGCGTACCCGAAACCGCAGGGTGATTGCCCGTGGGAATAAGGTTTTCGTTAACCTCCGTATATTCTTCTGCCCAAATTTTAAGGCGGTGATTTGATATACTGCCGCATCCGTCAAGGTTAAAATAGGCGTGATTCGTAAGGGCAATAGCCGTTTTCTTATTCGGAATTGCCGTGTAGTCAATTATTAAAGCATCTCCTTCAACGGTGTAAGTTACGCTTACCGCAACCTCACCGGGAAATCCACCTTCGCCGTCGGGCGAGGTATAGGCTAAGGTAATAGAGTCGGTCTTATATTCGGTTACGGTAAAATTTCGGTGCGCAAAACTCTCACCGCCGTGTAATGTGGCGTGCGGCTCGTTTTTTGTAAGATTGTAGCACTCGCCGTCTATATAAAGCTCGCCGTCCTTGATCCTGTTTGCCACTCTGCCGACCACAGCACCGAGATAACCCGGATTTTCAATATAGACCTCCGGCATGTCAAATCCGCATACGACGTCCGTGCCGTATGCCCATAGCGAACGCAGGGTAGCACCACGTGTAAGTATCTCTGCTTCCGTGTGCTCGCCTCTTATTCTGTATGAAAAAATTTCTTCTCCCGTAGGGAGTTTATAAAACAGTGTTTTCATATTTGCTCTCCTAAAAACTTGTTTAGCGATATAATTTTATCATATTTTTTCTTAAAAGTAAATAGCAATATTGACTTGCGGCGCAAAATGTGATAAAATACTTATAACTAATTTTTACGGGTAATGTTATGAAAAAGATTGCAATTGTAATAAACGGAGCGGGCGGAGTAGGCAAGGATACGCTTTGCGACCTCGCTGCAAAGCACTTTAAGGTAAAGAATATATCAACCATCACGCCCATAAAGGAGATTGCCGCTCTTACCGGTTGGGACGGGCGTAAGGATAATAAGGCGCGCAAGTTCCTCTCCGACCTCAAAAGTCTGTGTGCGGAATATAACGATTTTCCGACCGTGTGGGCAAAGGGACAGTATGAGGACTTTCTCAGCTCTGAGTATGAAATACTCTTTGTCCATATAAGAGAGCCGCACGAGATAAAAAAATTTGTCGATGCAACCGACGGTAGAGCAAAAACTCTTCTCGTGCGCGGTGGGGCGCGCATGTCGCGCGAAAAGTACGGCAACGCCTCTGATGACGACGTAGAAAATTACTCATACGATTATTATTTTCTGAACGACAGAAGTATCGAAGAGGCGGAAGCAAATTTCGTAGATATGCTGCGAAAAATATGAAAAAAGGGCGATTCAAGCGAATCGCCCTTTTTTCAAATCAAAATGCAAATAAGTCCGTTTGCTCCCTCGTTGACAACCCTTTCAAGCGTCTTACCGAGCTTTTCTCTTGCGTCGTCAGGGATGTTTATAAGCTTGGCGTTCATTCCGTCGTTTACAAGGTCGTACAGGGATTTGCCGAACATATTGGACTCCCAGACGCGCTTCGGGTCCTCTTCAAACTCATCAAGCAGATATTTTACGACCTCCTCGGTCTGCTCCTCCGTGCCGACCACGGGGCACAGCTCGGTTTTTATTCCTGTTTTTATCATATGAATCGCCTCGGCGCTTGCAGAAACCTTGACGCCCCAGCCGCCGCTCTGCCGCGTCAGCTTCGGCTCTTCGAGCGTTACCTCGTCGGCACTCGGCATTACTATACCGTAGCCCTTTTCGTTAGCGTCGCGAAGGGCGTTTTCTATTTTCTTATATTCCTTATCTGTCTTGCTTAAACGACATAGGCTTGACATCAGTGCGCGCTCGTCTGTCAGATCCAGTCCCGTCAGTTCTGATGCAACAGAATAATATATGTCCTTTGAAAGCGGGATTCTGAACTCGCATTCGCCGTCACCCGCGTTTACCGAAACTCGCTCAATTCCGTCAGTTGCCGCAAGGCAGGGCGTAATATCACCAAGCTTGTCGCAGGAATCGGCAAAGAGTTTGATTTTTTCCATTATCTCGGTATGGATAGGATGCTCCTCGGGCACGACCTCCGTCCATTCGGGTAGTCTAAAGGTGAGGGATCTTACGGGGAACTCCGATAGAACGAGTCCGAGTATCTCGCGTATATCGTCGGCGTTGATTTTCGTGCAGTTTATCAGTGCAACCGGCACCCCGTGTTGAATTTCAAGCTGCATAGCAAGCTCGCGCGCCTCAACACTTTCCGGGTATTTTGAGTTAAGTAGGATGCAAAACGGCTTTCCGAGTGCCCGAAGCTCCTCCGCAACCTTGTTTTCCGCCTCAACGTAGCTCTCCCTCGGTATATCCGAAATGCTTCCGTCCGTGGTAACTAAAACGGCTATCGTAGAATGCTCGCTTATAACCTTGCCTGTGCCGATCTCCGCCGCTTTTGCAAAGGGCATCGGCTCGTCACTCCACGGCGTCATTACCATTCTGGCCTCACCGTCCTCCTCGTCACCAAGCGCGCCATCAACCACGTATCCGACACAATCGATCATTTTCACGTTCAGCGAGGTGCCGTCCTCCATCTTGATCGCTACGGCCTCGTCAGGCACGAACTTGGGCTCCGTAGTCATAATAGTTCTTCCCGCGGCACTTTGCGGTGCTTCATCCGTCGCACGTGCGCGGTCGAACTCATTTTCAATGTTGGGTATTATTACGCTGTCCAGAAATTTGTGTATAAACGTTGATTTTCCGGTACGTACGGGCCCGACTACTCCTATGTAAACGTCGCCCCCCGTTCTTTTTGCGATATCCTTGTATATTGAGTTGTCTTTCATAAATTAAACCGCACCTTTCCTTATCATTCACAACACTATATGCAAGAGCGGCTCGGGATATTACAGATAAATATGAAAAAGGGAATCCGACGATTTTGGACTCCCTTTTGCTTTATTTTGTTATTCGTACTATTTTTGGAATCGTGACACCGGCAGGGCTTGATATCTTTATCTCCTGCTTTTTTGAGCTTAATACTGTGAGAGAACAGTCCTCCGCGCCCACGTCAACGACCTTAACGCGTCGCTTTTTGCCGTCGATAGTGCATTTTATTTTTTGTCCGCGAAGAATAAATTTTTGCTTGTATGCGCTCATAAATCTTGCGCCCGTCTTTACGTTTGCGTAGTGGGTGAAAAACTTATTGAGAATGTTCTTTGCAACGACCACCGATACCGATGCGCCGCCGTTTTCAAAAACCTGCTTTATAACGTCACCGAGGCGAGTGGGAAAGTTTTTTTCGCTCATCAAGACTGAGTAATTTATTATTATGTACTCGTAAGTGGTGAAGTTATCAAGCTTGCCCTCGATCGTAACGTCGCCGATCTGCTTTCCGTTACAGTATATCTTGCTGACCCATCCGATACCCATACGACCGCTTGAATGCTCCTCAAGTGCGGTGACGGTTGCCACGGCGGAAAGCGCGCTGATAAGGGCGGCTTGGGATGGGAAAATAGAGGGGCGGAGTATGCAGGACATAAACACGCCGCGTTCAAGAGCGGATTTGCTTTTTCCGTCGGCATCCGTCCTTTGCCTTGCACCGGAAAGCACGACGTATCTGTCGGGATAACCGTTCCGCGCATATTCGCGCGCAAGGCGCGCAGTGGATGGAAGCGCGTCATGGCACTCTATTACGACGACGCTGCCGTCTTGCGCACGCATATTTATCACGCGCTTCTCGCTCATAGTCGCGCTCCTTTCGGTAGTAATCGTTTATTAGTACGCTTTGCCCCAGTACACGAGCTTCTTTGCGGCTCTGCCGCAGCATACGCAGGTGTCAGAAACAGCGTCGCCCTCGAAGGGCATACAGCGTGAGGTAACGTCTGCCTCCTCCTTGAGCTTCATTTCGCAATCAAGCTCGCCGCACCACATAGCCTTGATGTAGCCTTCCTTTTCGCCTGCAATGCTTACAAGCTCATCAAGTGTCTTGGCGGTATAGGTCCGTTCCTCTCTGTGACGAAGTGCCTTCTCGAAGAGAGCCTTCGTAAGATTTTCAAGTCCTGCCGCTACCTCGTTAACGATATTATCAACGGCAACGAAGCTCTTTTCTCTGTTATCGCGGCGCACTATAACGCATTTGCCCTCCGCAATATCGCGCGGGCCTATTTCAATACGAAGGGGAACACCCTTCATTTCATATTCGCTGAATTTCCATCCGGGTGATTGCTCGGAATCGTCGATCTTCACGCGCACTCCGGCAGCCTTAAGAGTATCTGCAAGAGCTCTTGCAGCGTCAAGCACGCCCTCCTTGTGCTGCTGAACGGGGATAACGACGACCTGTATGGGTGCTACGGAAGGAGGAAGCACAAGACCGGAGTCATCGCCGTGCGTCATTATGATACCGCCGATGATACGTGTAGATACGCCCCAAGAGGTCTGGTAGCAATGCTTCAGCTTGTTATCGCTGTCAAGGAATTGAATTCCGAATGCTTCCGCAAATCCCGAACCGAAGTTATGGGACGTTCCGCCTTGCAGAGCCTTTCCGTCGTGCATAAGTGCTTCAACGGTGTATGTCGCCTTTGCACCCGCAAACTTTTCCTTATCTGTTTTCTGTCCCTTTATAACCGGCATAGCCAGGTCCTTCTCAAAGAAGTCAGCATAGACGTTAAGCATCTGTACGGTTCTTGCCTCTGCCTCCTCTGCGGTTCTGTGCATCGTGTGTCCCTCCTGCCAGAGAAACTCGCGTGAGCGAAGGAAGGGGCGGGTGGTCTTTTCCCAACGAACGACGGAGCACCACTGGTTATATATTTTCGGAAGGTCGCGGTAGGATTTGATTATATTCGCATAATGCTCGCAGAAAAGTGTCTCGGATGTGGGGCGGACGCAAAGTCGCTCGGCAAGTCTTTCGCTGCCGCCGTGCGTTACCCAAGCAACCTCGGGGGCAAAGCCCTCGACGTGCTCCTTTTCCTTTGTGAGCAGGGATTCGGGGATAAACATCGGCATATATACGTTTTCAACGCCGGTTTCCTTGAACCTTGTGTCAAGAATTTTCTGTATATTCTCCCAGATAGCGTATCCGTAGGGGCGAATTATCATACATCCCTTAACGCTGGAGTAGTCTATCAGGTCTGCTTTTTTAACTACGTCTGTGTACCATTTTGCAAAGTCCTCGTCCATCGAGGTTATCTGCTCGACGAGCTTTTTTCCGTTGTCTGCCATTGTATATAATCCTTTCAAAGATAAAATCACAGCATAAATTATATACTATTTTTACAATTTGAAATTCGAAATCGCCCTCTCTTTGGCAATAGTGAGCAAATATTTTTATAGATATTGACAAAACACTTTATTTAATGTATAATTTAGTGTAAAGCATTTATAACACACACGAAAGGAGCCATATTACGATGGCTGACAACAAAAAGCTCGTTGAGCAGATAACCTCGATGGACGAGGACTTTGCAAAATGGTACACCGATATAGTAAAAAAGGCGGACCTGATTGACTACTCAAGCGTTAAGGGATGCATGATCATCCGTCCCTACGGCTACGCTATCTGGGAGAATATCCAGAAGATACTCGACACAAGATTTAAAGAGACAGGTGTTGAGAATGTATATATGCCTATGTTCATTCCCGAGTCTCTGCTCAATAAGGAGAAGGACCATGTAGAGGGCTTTGCTCCCGAGGTTGCATGGGTAACCATGGGCGGTAGCGAGAAGCTCACCGAGAAGATGTGCGTAAGACCTACCTCCGAGACTCTTTTCTGCGAGCACTACGCTAACATTATCAAGTCCTACAGAGA
>JAGCJI010000065.1 GCA_017648085.1 Clostridia bacterium
CGCCGTTGCCTCCACCAGCTTTTTGACCTTGGGAAGCTTCTTGCCCTGTATGTCGGTAAAGACCTCGAATATCGCGCTCTCATCCTGAAGCACGTAGAGCATCGTGCTGTTGGGAGAAGCGTATCTCTGCAGCGCATCCTCCAAGGAAGTGACGTAGATCTTGTTCGTTGTCGGCTGTACCTGCTGCTGTGCAGGATATACCGGTGCTACAGACGGCTGATAGCCGCCGTACTGATTGCTGTAGCCGTAGCCGTAATTGTTGTTGTAGTTCATATTTGCACCACCTTTCCTTTGCAAGCTCATTATACAGCTTTTCTGAAAGAAAAAATAACAAATAAATATTCAAAAAAACCTCACAAAAACCTCAGAAAAACCTTGCAAAAACCTGAAAAACAAAAAGGCAGGCGCAATGCCTGCCTCAATATTTTTGTTTCAATACTGTTGACTCACTTCTCGGTATGTCGCAACATTAGCAGTTCGTGCTGACAGAAATCCTTGGTGAGTCTCATAATGACAACGAAAAATGAGATCGAACAGCAGACTAACGTCTACTGCTTAAATAACAATTCACCTGCTTATCGATCAAGCGCATTTGGTACTCGTAGGTACTTGTGCCGATTCTTAGCATGTCGCAAATCTTAATAACCGAATATTGATTCGGATCGTAATATCTTAGCTTTACGATCTCATACTGTAAATTAGTAATGCCGGAGTTATCTCTAATGTCCTCCAGCTCCTGCCTTGTCAACCGGCTCTTGCCCGCTAACTTGATCATCGTCGTCATCCCATGTGACCGTGTAACGGTCTCCCAATCTTTTATAGATTTTTTTCTCAAGGAACTCAAGGTAAAGATATAGGTATTTGATTTTGTCCTGCAAATGCTTAGGCTCTACCGAGTTGTAGGCTTTACTTCCTCGGCTATATCCCGAATACATGCGGTAGAGCATAAGAGCGATCTTGAAGATGGTATAAATAAGCATCCCGATTGAGAACTCCCTTATAAGGTTGATTACCGGGATCGCCGCAAATATCGCCCATAAGACTGTTATAATGATATTTTTCTTGCCGGTGGTATTTTCATCGACGTACTCCTCGCCGCCCTTAGACACACCGCCGCGCTTATTACGAACTCTACCGTCGGTCATAAGTATGTCAACGGTCAGCTCAATAGGCTTGATTTGATTCAAAGCAAATAGCTTCGCCGCCATGCTCGAAGCCTTGGCATTTTTGAACGCTTTAGTCAGCTTTTTACCGTCCTCAACGTGCGGGAACATCTGCTGAAGCTCATCAATGCTTTTACCGTAGTATTTTCCCATATACTCGTTATAGTCTATCTTAAACTCGCGGCAACGGCGACGGATGTAACTCTCGTACTCAACGTCTATCTGCCATAGGCAGAAAACTTCCATCATCGTGATGCCTATCTTACGCACCTGTGTGCGTAGCGATAAATACTCGTCGTGATATTTGATATAGTCATCGTCAAGCTTACCGCCCTGCACACCAAGTGACGAGGAATAGATGTCTGCGAGGATATAGAGCACTATCGTGGTTGCCGCCTCGCCAAGGAAGCGGCTCCAGTTGGTGGTGATCCCGATCTCTGTCCAAATCGAGCCAACCATCAACACCATAATTGCAAAGAGACCAATGGTGGCGAAGTTCTCGCCTACTGCCTTCGAAAATCTCTTCTGCCTGGCATTATGCTCCTTCTGCCTTTCCTTACGAGCCTCCTCGCTCGTAGGCTCACGGAACTCTATGTCATCCCCCAAATTAAACTTCATCGTACTTACCTCGCTTGTAATCGATTTCAACGTCATCGGCAACCGTCTTGCAGTAGATTGATACAAGCTCAAGCACAAAGCCTGCCGCCGCACCAATTATACCAACCGCAAGGATTGCGATGGCATCGTCAACGATCTGCTTGAGACAGTAAATGAGTAGCATAACCGCTCCTACCGACACAAGCACTACTAAGGTATAGGGCACCTTGGAAACGAACTTATTTACCAAGCTTCTGAATACTATAAGCAGGATGATCGCCGCAAAAAACACCGCAATGCCGCCCAACGCCCACTTTCCTCCCGTCTTTTCAACGGTGGGTGCCGCCTTAATACAAGACAGCACCACGGGAAAAACGCAAGCTATCACCGACGCTATGAAGGTTATAAACTGAATCCATCTGAATCGCTTATACTTTTTCTTAAGCCTTGCTTTCTCTATTGCTCTTTCCATTGCTTCCTCCTACCTCATCAAGTATGGCGAGGATATTTTCAAGCTTTTCGATATCTACGTTATCCATGTCAGTCTTGAGCTGGTCAACGCCAAGGGCGTAGAAGTTATCGATAGTAGCCTTGTCGGTCATAGGCATCGAGGTTCGGTCACAAATGAGCTTCTGCACACGCAGGGCGTAGCACAACGCGGTCACCACCGCTCTGTGCTCCTTATCATATGCCGCCTCAAGCAGGAGTATCTTGTCCTCCTTAGCCTTGATTATCTCCTCAAATTCCGATTCCTTTTCAAGAGCCTTTGCAAAAAGCTCCTTCAAATTCTCAAGCGTTTCCGAATTTACTTCGGCGATTTCCTTGCTGAATTTAACGCCCTGCTCGGAATAAGCCTTAGCCGCTTTTGCGTTGGGGGCGACTCTCGCAATCATAACGAATACCATGCCAATAATAGACAGCACCGCCGCTCCCGCGACGAGAACGACCGTCCAAAACTGCATGTCCTCTCCGATAGCGTTGGAGAAGCTTACCCAAGCGGCGTTGTCCCCGAAGTACTCATCGCCCATTACGATAAATGAATTAATAATCGTCTCAGCCTGCTCGGTAGTAATTCCAAGCTTTTCAGCGAGAGCGAGAATAGCCTCAGGCTTATTTTCCGCATTGTCAAGGACCTCAATAACCTGACTTATCTCCTCCTCGTCAAGCACGATGCCGGCCTCGGTGAATACGTCGGTGGTCTCAGCCGCACCGGTCTCTGTCGCGCCTGCGCAAAGAGTGAACAAGGTTAGCGCAAGGGCGACCACAAAAACAACGTAAAGAATCTTTTTCATGATTGCCTCCTTAAATTATTGATATGCCGAATTGATCTTTGTAGATCCTTATCTCATCCTCAAGAGCCTCAATTCGTTTGCTCTGCGCCTCACAGCACAGAGCCAGCTTAACTACGATATTGTCCGTAGGGTTAGAAACAGATATAAATCTGTTATTGCGATTAATCGTGCCGCAGGAATAGTTGGTGCCGTCCTTGGAAGAGAAGACCACCTTGCTCGGGCCCTGAAGTAGCTCCCATTCGGGGAATCTTACCTTGCCGTCTGACACAGCGTAGGTTCTCTGACCCACAATAAGAACACCGTCCTCAGGCACGTCTATCTCGATGGTGTCGGGGATAAACGTCTTATAATCAAGAAGCATTCCCGTGCTACCAAGACTTTTAAGCAGTTCCAGCTTCATCAGCCGTCACCCCTTTCCTCGGCACGTCCTTATCGGTCTCCTCATAGGTGTACTTGCAAGGTATCACGTCCACCGCCGACGCGTACTCCCTGCCGGTCTCGATCTGACGTATCATCTTGCCCGAATCACTTTCGTGGCGGACAAGCTCTTTGCCTTTAACGTTGATTTTTTCAGCAATGATCATTTAAATCTCTCCTTTCACTACGGGCAAAAATGCCTTGGTATCGTTCCAATAAACGCTATTCCAGTTGGTGTCGTATATCCAATTGTAATAAAGCTCGGCGGGTACGTATATCTTATAGTTTCCGTTGGTGGTGATATACCAGTCTGAGCCAAGCTGCGGTATGCTTTTGCAATTTGAAAAGTCATAAATTATATCGCTTCCGAATCCGTAGCCGATGGACAACTCGTTGTTGTTTATATTCGTACCGTCGAGGAACGATATAACTTTGAGGTTATATGCACTATATAGTGCGGAGTTTCCGCATCCATTAAAGTTTATTATAACTCTTAGAGACGATGTGCTTGCAAAATCTCCGTAGATATATGTGCCGGTCGGCGAAAGCACGATGGTGTCTATATTATCGTCGTAGGCGAACGCGCCGTTCTCGATATATTTACAATCGTGAGGGAGCACGATCACCGAGTCGGTGCAAGTGCCTCTGCCGTAAAGGACACCGTCTCTTATGTCCAAACCGGTACTTATATAGTCGGGAGTTTCAGGAACGAATACGCTGGGGGCGTCGTAGGGCAACATATTCCATGAATAATACGACCAGTTAGTTGCAATCTCCCAATCTCCGTATAAATTTCTTGGGATCAAATATACCGCGCTGAGATTGCCGTCTGAAAAAGCATTGGAATTTTCAAGAACAGGAACGCTTTGGCATCTTGAAAAGTCGAAAACCACTGTTCCACTGAAGGAAAAAGCAGACGGTTTAATACGTTCAAGCTCACGCCCAAACGAAATGAATTGTACCGGTGTGCCGTAAAAAACTTGACTGCTTATAACTTTTGAGCAATCAGGCAAAATAACTCCGTTGCTTGAACCTGCCACAAGGTCCGCTAAACGTTGACCGTACACTTTTTTGCCCGCGCCGTACACCTTGTCAATGCCGCCGGGCATCTCAGCCGTGGTATAGGTCTCGTCTCCGCCCGTCTTTTCGCGGATCTTAGCGGCAATAGCGGCGATCTTGGCTTCGTCATAAACTCTTTTTGCCATCAATACTTCACCTCATCCCCGGACACGAACTCACGAATAACGACATCTGCAATTTCTCGCTTTTCCTCCTCGGTAGGCACGTATCTGTAGTTTGATATTTTGCGGTCGAGATCCTCGATGCGCTCATCGGTCGCAAGTCTGTTTGCCTCCGCCGCCGCAACGAACCCGTTTAATTTTGTTTTTGTAAGATTGAAGGGCGCATCAAACATCGCTTTAACGTCTGCCGCACTCTTACCACCTGCTCTGTATGCGTTGAACGCATTAGGACGGTCAGCGCTGTTTGCGATCATTACGGCGCGAGCCTCGTCCTCGGTTATTTTGTATTTTTCAAAATTCGACATAACGTCACTTCCTTTCTATAACTGCAAAGGGTCGTCTGATCTTGCCCTTGGTAACGTAAAGATAAGACACCTCGTAAATGCCAAAGGGCTCGCAGAAGCCGTCCGACACAAAGCTGTACTGCTTGTCTACCCAGTTGCGAGTAAACTCACGAAGCACTATTCGGGCATCCTCGTTCTCGGTAAACGAAAAGTTTGAGAAGTCCAAGCTTCCCGCATCGTATCTCGATGCATACGCCTCGCCGACCTTCTTGAAATCTCTTCCGTTCACCGACACGTTAGCGCATACCCTTGAGCCGGGCATCATCTTAAATCGGGCAACCGCCGTACCGGGTATCGTGCCCTTCGCCAGCATAGGCTTGGTGCAATCATCAAGCGCCGTAGCGCAGAGCGAGGAGTATCTCACTCCCGCAAAGCTGTACCAGCGAGTAGATATTCTGTTCGGCTCAATATCCTGCCCCTCGTAATCGGGTACGCCACGCTTGTCGGTATTGATCACACAAACGTCGCCGTCTGCCGTGCCGAAGAATAACCGCTCTCCTACCACTACGATCTTGCGGGCAGGATAGAATTCTCCAACACCGCGCCTTTCTTCGTCAACAGCCTCAAGAGCCAGATTGCCATGCGCGTAGAAATAGAATTGGCTTCCATCGGGCTTCTGCGCAGAGTATACGGTTATATTCCCCGTGTCGCCCTCAAATACACCGTCCGAGGTAGCAAACGCCTCTCCGATAAGCCTTCCGTCAACCAGCGTGCATTGGTCAAGCGTATTGCCGTTATCGTCAATCCCAAACCAATCATTAATATATCTGTATCCGCCCGAGTATTCGTCGTAGCAACCCAGCCCCTCAAGGTAATACCATTCGTACTGATACGATCCGTCCGGATGCTGATGAATCTGCCTTGAGTCCGCAAGATAAAACCTACCGTCACAGCAGATAACAAGATAGCCCTTCCATTCCGCAATGCTCGCTCTCGACAGATCCTCTTTTATAAGGAATCTGTCTACGTTGCTCGATCGGTGCGTCAGAGTCCTTTCAAGATTCACAGTTTGCTTGCCTACCGCCTCCAGACCGCGCGTAGAAAGAAATACGGGGTCGTCAAGGAAATTGCAAGCCGTCGTGCCGGGCACAGTCCTTCCCGCAGAGCCTAAGCCCGCCGCACCCGAAGTCGAGGGATATATCCTCGGCACAAGATTACGAATTATTTCATCTTCATGCGTATTGAATTCTCCAACGTGATAATAAACGCTACCGTCCTGAACGGTGTTGTTCTTCAATACCATCAGCATCGAGGGAGTGGACAATAGATCTACGTTGGGAGTGTTTCCGTCGCCGTCGTTGAAATAGTTGTAAGCGCCCCAGTACGTGGGATCATTTGCACCGGTAAGGTTACGGTTGGAATAGAACACCGTGTTCGGCAGTGCGGGATTTCCCGTAAGGACGATACGTCCGTCAAACACCGCGCTCTTGGTACAGCCGTTGATTGCTTCCACACCCGTGCCTTCGTAATCGGGATTGCCTTCGTGAAAGTTTTTTGCGTTTTCGATGGTTTTAAAAATCGTCGGATAAAGCTTCAACAAGGTTTTCACCTTGTCGTCGTACTCCCAGTCACCGTTATCCCCGTAATGCGCGAGGTTATAGTCGGAAAGGTAGATTCTTTTAACGATTTTTTTTGTGCCGTTTCCCGTGTTTTCAAATTCATATTTGTAAACGTATCTAAGCGGCTCATCGGTTCTGTAATTGATTACGTCAACCACGTCCTCAGCCATTTCAGTTACATTAACGAGATATTTGTAAACCCCGGCAAATTCGTCACCGTAATTAACCGCATCAAAATTCATAACCACTTCGATTCCGTCAGGTAAAAAAGACTCGACGGTGGGTGCCATATGATGCTCATTGTCGAAATAATTGATTGATATCTCGTGCAAATTAGGGCAATTCCTAAATGCAGTGTTATTTAATTCAGGCACGTCAAGAATTTCATCCTTGCCTATAAAAATATTAGATGTTCCTGATTCGGTGTCGGTTACATATATCGTAACTTCTTTAAGATTAGGCAGATTTTGGAATGCAGATGTCTTGATCCACAGGCTATCTTTTACCATAATCCATATTTTTTGCACAGCAGACAAGTTATTAAATCCTTCGACTCTAACTCCTTTGCTTGATTCTGTTATGACAATTTCATTTGTCTCCCAGTTATCTTTTATTCCGGAAAACAGTTTGTAGCTTTCTTCATCGGCAACCTTCAATATGTTTACAAGCTTTATAGGGTTTTCCTGCTCTTTAATGCCTGTATTGATCTGATAGGCGTAATTTGAAAGCATGTTCCTCTGCTCCAGCGGCTTTCCGTCCAAGTAAGTCGTGGGAATATAAGCGTCGATCTCGCTCGCCGTTACGCTGGTAGCACCGCTCTGGTCGGTCACACCCGATACCACAACGAAATGCTTGCCGTCAAGAATGTACAGATTGTTGTTGAAGATGAAGCCCTGCGAATCACCGTCCTCAAGCTCCACCTTGTCAAGTGCCGCATTCTCGGTGAGATGAACGTCATCCATCGCCGCCACGGTCTCGCTCTCAAAGGAATAAAGCCTCGTCCCCGCGTGAACGATAAGATATTCCTCTCCGCTCTTAGCTCTGTAAGCAAACAGCCCGTGAACGGCTCCAAGATCGCGCACAAGGCGACGGAATCCGGGGAAGGACTCAATAGCCTCTCCCTGCTCGCTTTCGTAATCTCGCCACATATTCACGGCGTAGGCAAG
>JAGCJI010000066.1 GCA_017648085.1 Clostridia bacterium
ATCCTGAGTCTTTTTCTGGTGCGGGAAACGGGGGTCGAACCCGTACGGTAAAACCACACGCCCCTCAAACGTGCGCGTCTGCCTGTTCCGCCACTCCCGCGACAACGTTACTGATTATACACGAAAATTGGCCGTGTGTCAATACCTTTTATTAAAAAAGGGGCAATTTTTGCCCCTTTTTATTTGTCTTTTTGTTCTTTCAGCGAAAGAAATCAATGTGTGAGCCAGAATTTGACGGCTTTCTTTACGGCACCGCTTTTGGTGGTGACAGTGCCAAGCTTCATATCAAGCCTGCCCTCTTTGTAGAATGACCAAAGTCCCTCGTAAATTGCAGGTGCGGTGGGTTTTAAGAATGAATCCTCACGAACGTATTTTGAGTCAACCATAGGCTCGGAGAAAATCTTCTTCCAATCCGACATGAACGGAAGCTCGGAGAGAGCGAGTGCGTTCTCCTCACCAACCTTAAGGCAGTCTTCGAGCGCGAGGCGAATCAACTTCGCAATACGGAAGTCGATCTGCTCAACGCGTGTGCCCTTAAACTCGGTAGCGCGAATTTCAACTCCACGTGGAGTTGCCTGGAGCACGGTAGTGGGAGGAGTAAAGAATACCGAGCCGCGAGTAACGTTTTCGGGAAGTCCGAAGGGTACGGTGCACATAAAGGTTTCTCCCTTGCCAAATCCGATAGCCATAGGACGAGATACGGTGGCGATAGTGATCGTATCGGGCAGGCGGCGGTGAACGCTGAGCGTAATTACATCAATCGGGAACTCCTCAAGTGCTTCCCTTGCGGCAGTTACCATACCGTCGCGAAGTGCCTCATCGGGTGCGCCGCGAAGTGCCTCACCCATAAGGAGTGCGTAGGGCTCGGAGTCGTGGTAGCCGTAGCCGCTTTTCAAAAATCTTTTTGTAGGAACGTCCTCAACCTTAAAAACGGCACTTCTTATCTTTACTCCCTTATCAAGAAGCTCGTTCATTTTAGCGTTTTTTGCGGCGTAAAACTCGTCGCTTCCGCAACCGCGAGGGGTGCCGTTAAGAACAAGCGCAAGCTCCTCGTCATCGCTGAGGAAGGGGTGAGCATGCTCAACGTGATTGCCACCCGTACGGGAGTGGATAATTCCGGTCGTGCCGGGAAGAGATAATGCATCGGTTTCACGAAGGAGAGTATCAACGTCACCAACGACCTTACGCATATAGAGCTTGCCCTCGTGTATGGTGGCGATACCGGTGGAAAGTCCACCGTCTATGTACTCGGTTTTCTTCAGCATTTCGATAAGAATCGGTGCGGCCTGCTTATTACCGGTGTAACCCGCTATAATGCACATAAAAATTACCTCTTAAGTTTTTGTTTAATTTTATCACTAAACCGGGGAAAAGTCAATGTATTTAGAAAAAAACAATTTGACTTTCACAAAACAAATATAGTATAATTGGTTTATGGAAAATATTATTTTTAAAGCAGAAAATATCGACGGCGATATGAAGCTCGCCGATTATATGAAAAGACGGCTTGGATTTTCCTCTGCCCTGCTCACCAAGGTCAAGTTCGGCGGCGTGACGCTGAACGGCGAGGTGGTAACGATGCGGGCGCGCGTTAAGTCGGGCGACGAGATTTGCGTAAGCATGCCAAGCGATGAAGCGTCGGAAATTGAGCCAATGCCGATAGAGCTTGATATAGTATACGAGGACGAGCATATTCTGGCGGTGAACAAGCCAAGCGACATGCCGACGCATCCGTCGCGCGGAAACCATCTGCCGACGCTTGCAAACGCGGTAGCGGCATATCTTGGCGCACCGTTCGTTTTCCGTGCCATCAACCGACTTGACCGCGGAACGTCGGGCATTGTGCTAATAGCAAAGAACGCCTACGCAGCAGCTCGGCTGGGCAGAGCGATGAAAGAGCGCAAAATACACAAGAAATACGTCGCACGGGTAGCGGGTGTTCCAAGTCCGCGCGAGGCAAGAATTGACGCACCGATAAGACGAGCGGTCGAGGGTGAGCTAAAGCGCATAGTGGCAGAGGACGGAAAGCCCGCAATAACCGATTATAAAGTAACACGGGTAGAGGGCGATGGGGAAAGCTCACTTTGCGAGATAGCTCTACACACCGGCAGAACGCACCAGATACGCGTGCATATGGCATATATCGGGCATCCCTTGATAGGTGATTTCCTGTATGGCGAGGACTCGCCCGAAGGATATTTTCTCACCTGCTGTGAGCTTACATTTCCCCACCCCATAACTGACGAAACAGTCATGGTTAGATGCAAGTAAAGGTAAAACTAAAGATAAGGCGAGATGCAAGCGCATCTCGCCTTTATTTATTCTTTTATAAAAAGGTTTATTTGCAGAAGTTTTCGATGTAATTGTCTATTGCTGAGCGGACTACCTCGACGGCGGTTTCCTTCCCGCTTACCTCGTTTACAGCCGTTTCCTTATTTTCAAGGTTCTTATATACCGTAAAGAAGTGGCGCATTTCCTCAAAAACGTGGGAGGGGAGCTGGTCTATATCGGTATAGTGGTTGTAGTTCGGGTCGTTATAAGGGATGGCGATTATCTTTTCGTCGTTTCTGCCGTTGTCTATCATAGATATTACGCCGATGGGGTATGCGCGGACGAGCGTCATAGGCTCAATAGGCTCGGAGCAAAGAAGCAAAACGTCAAGCGGGTCGTTATCGTCGCCATACGTGCGAGGAATAAATCCGTAGTTTGCGGGATAGTGAGTTGACGTATAGAGAATGCGGTCGAGCATAAGGAATCCTGTGTCCTTATCAAGCTCGTATTTTTTCCTCGTGCCCTTCGATATTTCGATAACGCACATAAAATCTTCAGGGTTTATTCTTTTAGGTGATATATCGTGCCAGATATTTGACATATTTTCACTCCTTTCGAATCTTGGGAAATCATTGTAACATATAGATCGGGATTTGTCAAGCATAACGTCTGCTTGCTTTGCGGATAAATCAGAACAAAACGGAGGTATTGCGCATAACGCAGTGCCTCCGTTTTTTCCATCAGTTAGGGATTATTTTTGGAATAGATTTCTTCAAACTGCTTGACGCAGGATGCGAAATCGTCGATTGCGCCGCGAACGACCTCGGGGTCGGTCATATCGATGCCTGCAACGAGAAGGCTGTCAAGGGGAGATTTGGAATCGCCGCACTTAAGGAAATCAATATACTTTCCGACGTATGCTTCACCCTCGTTTTCAATACGTTTTACGATAGCGCTTGCTGCCGAGATACAGGTAGCATACTTATATACGTAGAAGCAGGTATAGAAATGGGGAATACGCATCCACTCGTATGCGATTTGCTTGTCGCATGCGACACGGGGGCCGAAGTAACGACGGACGAGCTTGTAGTACTTCTTGTTGATAAGGTCTGCCGTAAGGGGCTCGCCACGCTCGCAGAGGGCGTGCATATCGCGCTCAAACTCCGCAAACATAGTCTGGCGGTAGAGTGTTCCCTTGTAGGTTTCCATAAGGTTGTTGAGTATATAGAGCTTTTCGTCGTCACTCTTGCACTCGGCAAGCTTTCTGTGTGCCATAAGAAGCTCATTTACGGTAGATGCAACCTCGGCAACGAAGATGGTGTAATTTGAGTTGTGGGGCTCGTTGTAGTTGGTTGAGAACCAGGTGTGCATTGAGTGTCCCGCCTCGTGAGCGAGGGTGGATACGTTATCAAACGTACCGTTATAGTTCATAAGGATATAGGGCTCGGTGCCGGGACAGCCGGAGCTGAACGCGCCGCCGCGCTTGCCGCGTGTAGGATATACGTCAACCCATCCCTTTTCGGTAAGGCCGGCCTTAAGGTTTTCATAATACTCGTCGCCAAAGATGGTTACGGTCTTAAGAACCTCGTCAACAGCTTCCTCGTAGGTGTACTTACGGTCAAGAGAACCGATAAGGGGCGCATAGAGGTCATACATATGGAGCTTTTCAACGCCGAGAACCTTGCGCTTGAGCTCATAGTAATCGTAGAGCACGGGAAGTCCATTATGAACAGAGGCGATAAGGTTATTGTAAATCTTCGGGGTAACTTCATCATGGAATGTGGAAGCGGTTATAGAATCCTTATATCCATGAACCTTAGCAATTGTGCAACGCTCCTTTACTCTGCTGTTAAACATAGTTGCGTAGGTGTTGCCAAACTGCTCGTAGGTTTTATAGAGAGTTCTGAAGGCAGACTGACGCACGCAGCGATTGCTACTCATAAGATTTGCAACGTAATTAGTGTCGGTAAGCTCAACCAGCTTGCCCTCCTCATTTCTGATTTTACCGAAGCGAAGGTCAGAGTTTGAAAAGATGGAGCGGATATTGCTATGGCTGCCAAGGCAGTCCTGCATTTTAGACATCAGCTGCTCGCACTCATCGGAGAGAGTGTGCGGCTTCTCACGCAGAATCTTATAAACTGTGCGGCGATACTCTTTGAGTTCGGGGCATTCTGCAAACCAAGCCTCAATTGTTTTTTCGTCCAGCTTAAGAATGTAGGGGCTAACAAACCAGCTGACAGTTCCGGCTTTAACCGCAAGGCTCTGCACCTTTGCATTAAGCGCCTGGTATCCGTTGTTCGAGGTATCAACAGAGAAATTAAGTGATGCGTACTGCCAAAGGCGCTCTATTTTAGCCTCAATTGCAGTCATATCGACGAGAGCGGCATAGAACTCACGCGCGCCACTGCACATAGTTTTTTCGTGTGCGGCAAATGCGCGAATCATCTCCTCTGCCTTCTTATAGTCGGCGTAAAACGCCGCCTCATCGGCATAGATAACCGACAGGTCCCATTTGTATTTTTTATCAACGTCTTTTCTTTCGAGCATCTTGGTATCCTTTCTTTTTTAAAAAGCTTTATACGTTTATTATATATTTAAAAGGGATTGTTGTCAATATAAAAATAGAAGGTCGCGCGTGGCGACCTTCTAAATATTACTCATAAAGAGGATACTTTGCGCAAAGTGCGGCTACGCGCGCTCTTACCTCATCCTGACTGTTTTCAAAGTCCTTGAGAGTGAGGGATATAAGCTTCGCAACCTCAACTACGTCCTCCTCAACGAATCCGCGAGAGGTAACTGCCGCAGTACCGATTCTGATACCGCTGGTTACGAAGGGCTTCTGTGTATCGAAGGGAATCGCATTCTTGTTTACGGTGATACCGATCTCGTCAAGGAGATGCTCCGCCTCCTTACCCGTATCAACCTTCATTCCGGTAAGGTCAACGAGCATAAGGTGGTTATCAGTTCCACCGGAAACGAGCTTAAAGCCCTCGGCTCCGAGAGTATTTGCAAGTGCCGCGGTGTTCTTTATAATCTGCTCCGCATAGGTCTTAAATTCGGGCTTAAGTGCTTCACCGAAGCAAACCGCCTTTGCGGCGATGGTGTGCATAAGAGGGCCGCCCTGCGTGCCGGGGAATATTGCCTTGTTGATAAGCTTTGCAATTTCCTCGTCATTAGAAAGGATAAGACCGCCTCTCGGTCCGCGGAGAGTTTTGTGCGTTGTGGTTGTGGTTACGTCAGCGTAGGGCACGGGCGAGGGATGAACGCCTGCGGCAACAAGGCCCGCAATGTGCGCCATATCTACCATAAGGTACGCGCCGACCTCTTTTGCAATCTCGCTGAACTTCTTGAAATCTATAACTCTGGGATAAGCAGATGCACCTGCAAGAATAAGCTTGGGCTTACATTCAAGTGCGAGTCTTCTTACCTCCTCGTAATCAATAGTACCGGTTGCCTCGGATACACCGTAAGGAACGATGTTCCAGTACTTACCCGACATGTTTACGGGTGAGCCGTGGCTGAGGTGTCCGCCGTGTGCAAGGTTCATGGAAAGAACGGTGTCACCGGGGGTGAGTAATGCGAAGAATACAGCCATATTAGCCTGCGCACCGGAGTGAGGCTGTACGTTTGCATATCCTGCGCCAAAGAGCTTCTTCGCTCTTTCAATAGCTATTGTTTCTACAACGTCAACGTGCTCGCAGCCACCGTAATAACGCTTTGCGGGATATCCCTCCGCATATTTGTTGGTAAGCGTCGTTCCGTTTGCTTCCATAACCGTTTCAGATACGAAGTTTTCGGATGCGATAAGCTCGATTTTGTTCCTCTGTCTTGAGGTTTCGTTCATAACTGCCTCAAAAAGTTCAGGATCGTTTTTCTTCAAAAGATTGTATTCTCTCATTTATGTAGCCTCCAAAAATATATTGCCATTTAACATTATAATATCAAACGAGAGTTTTTTCAAGTGGTTTTGCCAAAATAAAAGAAAAATAAAAATTGCGAAAGCCCTTGACAAATCAATATCGTTGGTATATAATAGGTGCGTTGATTGGATTAAATCAACGTTAGATAAGCAAAACACAAAGTCTTTTATATGCACCTCTAGCTCAGTTGGTAGAGCAACTGACTCTTAATCAGTGGGTCCAGGGTTC
>JAGCJI010000006.1 GCA_017648085.1 Clostridia bacterium
CAAGTAGACTAATAGCGTATTATATAGTAGATTTTAACACATTAGTTCGCTAAATTCAATACTCTTATGCAAAAAAAGTTTTTATATTTTACGATTGACTTTTTTCGTGCGCGGGTGTATAATATAGCAAACACTTAAATATAGGATGACCTAATTATGTTAAAAGTTGGTTTTTCAAGAGTGGACGTAACACCCCCTCTCGGCACGAATTTGACCGGCTACTTTGAGTCGCGAAAGATGGAGGGCATACTCGACCCTATATATTTAAATTCTGTCGCATTTTCTAACGGAGAGGAAACCGCTATAATAATAACCGGAGACTTCCTCGGCATTGCCGGTAAGTTTGCAAACACCGTTCGCGCGGATATCGCCCAAAAAACCGGCGTTAAGGAAAATTTCGTGATTATACAGGCGCTTCATCAGCATACCTCTATAACTCCCGACCTTACTCCCGATCCAAACAATAACGTCACGCTTGACCGCGACTATATCAGCCTCTTGATGCGTAAATTCGCTGACGTTGCCGTTATGGCGGTAAACGATATGTCCGATGCGGAGCTTTTCGCTGCCGAGATGCAGACGGAGGAAGAGATTTCCTTTATCCGCCGCTTCCGCTTAAAGGACGGTACCGCAAAAACAAACGCCAATAATCCCGAGTTGATTGCGCATCCGCTCGGTGAGTCGGATAACACCGTCCGCCTTCTTCGCTTTAAGAGAGAGGGCAAAAAGGATATCGCCGTAGTCAATTTCCAGACACACCCCGACGTAATCGGCGGCCGCCTCGTTTCTGCGGACTGGCCCGGCTTTGCACGTACATACGTAGAACGCGACCTTGAGGACGTACATTGCATACTCTTAAACGGTACGCAGGGTGATACCAATCACACTAACCGTATGGCAGGTGTAAAAAATAATGGAGTTTCGCACAGCCGTCATATGGGCAGAGTTGTTGCAAACGCCGTAATCAATATGTGGGATAACGTAAAGCCCGTTACCTCGGATTTCAAGGTTTCCGGCGACGTTCAGTATACCTCACAGCGCGTCCGCACCGACGGAATCGAGCTTTATGACGAGTGCGTTGAAAAGATGCAGGGAATCCTTGACGGCACGGTTGACCGTGAATCTCTTAATCACGTCGGCGGCCGTGGCGGCGCAAGAAGAATTATAAATATCCGCACCTCCCCGATTTTCAAGCATATTCCCATCAGCGTTATCTCTCTTGGCTCTATCAGCTTCGTCGGCTTCGGCGGCGAGCCATTTACTCATTACAGTCAGGTTGTCCGTGCCGCATGCCCCGAGCAGTACATATTAACTATGTGCTGTGCCAATAGCTACGAGGGATATCTTCCCACCGCCAGCGCATTCTCCGAGGGCGGCTATGAGGCAAGCAGCTCGCCTTATTTCCCGACGCTTGAGGATGATTGCACATCTATCGCAATAGAGATGATTAAAAAACAGAATAAGAAATAAAACGAAACGGCAGGATGCAAAAGCACCCTGCCGCTTTTTACATTTTTTCACGCCGAAGCTTGCGCACAAGGTGGCTGACGCCAAATACCAGCAGCGCAAAGCTACAAAATAGGAGAATATAGCACAGAACGAAAAGGGGATAGGATACCCTCTGCACCGCATCAAGCACGGGCAATTCCGTAATATAATACGGCGAAATATAGAACATACTTAATCTGTCGCCGGGTTGACAGGCGGGCGTGCCGAGATAAAGCTTGTAAACTAGTATATTGCCTATTATCGCAAGCCCCACCAGGCATAAAAATATAACCGAGGGTGCCAGCATTTCGCGTATTTTCTTTCCGTATCCGCGTGATATTATCAGATATACACCCATAATCACCAGCACCGCGTGCCACAGCATCGCGTGAATAGACATCGGGACGAAATAGGTGTATAGCACCGCGTGGGGAATCAGCATAACGGCGATTCCGCCGACAATACCGTAGAAGGCGAGAAAGCGATAGCATATCTCCCGCACCTTGTCGGACGGTACGATTGCGGCAATGCACGCCGCGTATATCGGCACGGAGCAGAATTGATAAGGGAAAATTTCAAAACGGTAATAACCGTAAAACTCATACCAGAAAAGCTGTTTAAAAATCTCGCACGCGGCAAGTATCACAGCGCAAACCGAAATGAATACCCGATCCGCCCGGTTGCTGTGCCTTCTTGCCGCTGTCAAACCTAAAATTATGCAGACGACTATCATTCCGAAAAACCACAGAAGATGAAACCTGCTATACGGTCCGGGACCTACCTCACCGCTGCTTATATCACCCCAGGTCCAGTCAATCATACTTTTCATATAACTACACCTCCATGCTATAACAAATTTTGAGCGGAATGTGCAGTTATTATTCACTTTAAAACAGAAAGATTGATTTCGGGTGTGAGTTTGGAAGAAAAACTAATAAAAAGCGGAAGCACCGCGCATATGCACGGCACTTCCGTTTTATCAGCTTACGATGAGATAGATAAGAGTCTTATCTTCTTCTCTTGGAAATCAAAGATTGCAGTATATCCTCTGCGGTATGGGGGCTTCGTCGCATAGTGGGTCAGCCTTTCCGCTGTTTTCGTATATCAGCTTTACGACCTCTGCCATTTTCACCGCGTCGCATAAAAGCGTCGGTGCATTGCCGACAAATCCGTCCCTCACGCATCTGTGATAGCGGAACGCGGTGTCGTATTTAACGAACCTTTCCGAGATATCACTTGTGTAATCGGTTTCGTATAGCGTAAGCTCACGCCTGATTATTTCACCCGTCGTCCGTATTACTGCCACTTTTTCAGGATTGCTTGCCATTCTGTTCGAAATTTTAAGCATCTCGTCTACGCTGTGTAAATACGTATTGCGATTTTGTGCCACGCCGATAAGCAGAACGTATCCGCCCTCCGAATACAGCCTTCCGTAGCATCCCTCCGGGGCTGTTGGGGTTGTGACTCTCGCCTCGTTTTCCGCGAATTTCTCCGCACGCACCCTGTCTCCGAATATCACCATCGAATGTGTTGGGTTCTCCGTACGAATCCCACGCCCGTCTTCTGCCGCCACTTTAGCAAGCGCACCGAGACAGGTGTCTGAACTGTTCATATCAAGCGTGATTTCACGCCCAAGGTTGTGCCAGGTATGTGCGGGAATGCAGAGCAACCCCCCACCCCGTGTAAAATATTCTATCATTACGTCGAGCAAGCCTTGCGCGCCGCCCTCTACCGCACCGACCGCGCGTAGTGAGGTGTGGACTAGTACAACGCGGTCGCTCGGTGCGCCCAACGCCTCAAGCTGCGCAAAAATTTCCTTTTTAGTAAATATTTTATTGTTCATATCAGATACCTTGCATAAATCAGAGTCCCCGCTCGCGCAAATCGCTTACAAGCTCGGTATAGAAAGCGCGAACGTCAAAATCCTTTATGTTTTCGCGGTTGAGGTCTATCATATCTCCGTGAGATATGCCGCGCTTGCCGTCCGTGCGCAAAAGCGTATATTTTCCGCCCCACTCAAATGACGACTCGCCTACCAGTCCATCGTTTTCACCGTCATAGTTTTTCACGTATCGGTAGGACAAATTCAGCGGGAAGCGTCCCTTTTTCGGATGTGTCATAACCGAGCCGACGCTTTGCGTGTAGATGCCGTCAGGGAAGGAAAGCTTGGCGTTGAGCTTTTTGCAGGATTCTGCCGTCAGATCTGTTACCGCCGCCATGAAATCAGGCGACTCGTCGCCAAGCACGGTTAAAACAGCGTTGTACGCGTTTTCCACCTTGCTCTGAATCTTTTCGGGGATAGTGTTCAGCAGCTGCTCTGCAAAAATGCAGCCTCTGTGCGGTGTATTTATCGTAGTCAAAGATGCTACGTAGGGAGCAAGGCCGAATTCGGATATCGCATATCTGCAATCCAGTCCACCCTTTGAATGTGCTATAATGTTGACCTTTTCACAGCCGTAACGCTCTACGATCAGTCGTATTCTTGCCGTCAGCTCTCTCGCACTTTCTTTAATAGGCAATGCCGATTGGTGCTGACCGTAATATATTGTTGCACCGTGCAGCTTAAGCGTGTTGGGAATTCTTCCCCAATAGTTGAATATGTTACTGTCACGGAAGAAAACGCCGTGCACCAAAACTATCGGATATTTAGTCTTGCATATCTCGGCAAGCTCGGGATTTGACGTAACGTTCTCTCTTTGAATCTCAAATTCCAGCTCGTCCGATACGATTTTTATGATTTTAGTCAGAACTATCAGGTTAAGCACGGGTATCATACCGCAAAATGCACCGATTACGCGCCATTTTATGCCCATCTGTGTCGACGTTAGGTATACGCATAAAATACCGTTCCAGAAGAATATCGCAGAAAGCACCACGCAAAACAGCACGCTAAATATAAAATCAAGATAGGAGTCGGGTAGCAAAACGAATGCAAGCACGGTGTGCCATATAACCGACGGAATAAGGGAACATGTAAATATAAAAAGCACGTTTGCGCCGTGACTTGAAAACTTAAGTCTGCGTCTTTTCGTTTCCTTCGGCTTTATGCCCGGCAGAATATTCAAGAGTATAAAAAGCGGTATTATAAATATAAGTGAATAAAGGGTTTTGTCAATAAGCAAATAGCTGTTAAACAAAAATACCGCAAATATTAAATAAATTATGTTTGGAATTGTTATATATTTCTTCATATAGATACCTTTTCGCCGTCGACAAGATGAGGCATTTTTTATTAAGAGTAACGTTTTATGCATTTGTTGGTCTTATTATATCACGCCTTTATGAATAAATCAAGGCGTAAGCCTTGTATATCAACCGGCCGCAGGAGAATACACGCTGGCGCGTGATGAGATACGGCCCAAAGGGGCTGATGATATGCACCGCACGATGTGCGGCAATGATATGCCAAGCCTGCGGCTTGGATAAACAAAAACAGAACATTTGTCGGTAGACAAATGTTCTGTTTTTGTTGCGAAAGAGCAGCAAAAAGGTGCGTAAAGTAAGGTAAGAACAGTGAAAAGTACACCTTAAACTGCTCGACAAATTGGGATTTGCTTACTTGTTTTTCTCAGATAACTTTTTGACGTTTTCGGGATTGTCAATGTAAGTTTCAGTATATCCGCATTCATGACATACTGCACACTTGATTTTACCCAAAGAACCTTTGAACATTCCCTTTTCTCTTACATCTATCCCATAACCACCATTGGTGACCATTACTGCTAAATCTTCAACCATTACGGTATCACATCTTAAACATTTTCTCATACAATCACACTCCTTTGCCAAATTCTTATTTATCGGTGAGTTTATTATATCATGCTTTCGTAAATAAATCAACGCGTATGTACTTTTAAATGATGCATCGCCTGCGGCGATATGATGTTTTTCGCTTCGCTCAAAATGATGTTGCTCCACTGCGTTCCGCAGTGATGCGATGTTTGCCCCAATGTGCCGTCAGGCACACATCATTAGGCGTAGCCGTC